>JBHJIL010000058.1:0-120794 GCA_050043465.1 Leptolyngbyaceae cyanobacterium | reverse complement strand
GGCGTGAGCTGTAGCCCCACGTCTTTAGCCACCTGGTACACCTGATGCTCAATTTGTTCGGTTTTCCAGGGGGGGATGGTGTCAAATTCACGCATGTCAGCGTACTTTTTGATCACCTTGGTGGATTTAAGCCGACCGTCGTGTTTGCTGCTGCTGGACAAGAGCAAAATTGATCTATCGGGAATATTGGGCAGGGTGCGCTCTAGCTCGGTCAGCAGAGCCGCAGAACAGCGCTGACAGACGGAGGTATCCACGAGCCAAACCACTCGTTTACCCATGCCAAAGGGCGGTGTCATGGCCTGGTTTAGTCCCTGGATCACCGCTTCTGACTGCTCGGGGGATATTTTTTCGTAGTTAAAGCTGGCCCAGTTGGGATCTAGGTTGCGATCGCACAGCGCCTTGACCGTCTTTTTCATGCGAAACTCGTCGGCTCCCCAAAAAAAGTAAACCGGCATACCCTAACCGCTCAACAGTGCTTCGATAAACTCATAACTAGAGAATGGTCGCAGGTCTTCGATGCCCTCTCCTGCCCCGATAAATCGAATCGGCAGTCCCAGCTGCTGGACTACCGCCAGGGCCACACCGCCTTTGGCCGTACCGTCTAGTTTGGTGAGCACCACGCCGCTGAGGTTAGCCGCCTGGGAAAAGACCTGGGCCTGCCGGACACCGTTTTGTCCCAGGGTAGAATCTAGAACCAGCAGGGCTTCTACATTGGCATCGGGCGCTTTTTTATCGATGATGCGCCGAACCTTAGTCAGCTCGTCCATCAAATTCTTTTTGTTTTGCAGACGACCGGCAGTATCTACCAGCAGCAGTTCGGTATTACGGGACTTGGCGGCTGCGATCGCATCAAACACCACCGAGGCCGGGTCTGTATTTTGACCAGGGTTAGAGATCACCTCCACATCGCTACGGGAACCCCACACCTTAACCTGCTCTACGGCAGCGGCTCGAAATGTGTCAGCAGCAGCAATCAAACAGTTATATCCAGACTTTTTGGCAATGTGGGTGAGCTTACCAATGGTGGTGGTTTTACCGGCTCCATTTACCCCCACCATCAGCCAGATGTTGAGCTGCTCGCTTTCAGGGACAAACATCAGGTTGTGTGCACCTTCTAGCGGGCTATCAAGCATCTGCCGCAGAATGGTTTTGAGATAGCGAATAGCGGCCTCAGGCGGCAGCGTCTCTTCTCGCATTCTGGCCTGGAGCGCTTCAATAATTTTGTCAGTGGCTTCAACGCCGACATCGGCCTGGAGCAGCAGCGCCTCGATTTCATAGATCGCCTCGTCGTTGAGAGGGCCTTGACCTACAACGGCTTTTAGCTGGTTGACCAAGCCGCGACGGGTTTTACCCAGCCCCTGGCGCAGCTGATTGAGCCAGGTAATTTCTTCAAGGGAGATATCATCAGGGCTTCGTCCCTGGGATGCGAGCACCTCTGCCGACCAAAGAAAGGCCTCGTCGAGATCGACATCCGGCATGGCTAGCTCGGGTTCTGTCGGTGCGGGCTCGGGTTCTGGCTCCGCGATCGCAGTTTCCTTAAGCTTGGCTAAGCGAGCTTCCCGCTCGGCCTCAGCTGCCTTAGCCCAAAACGGAGCCGCGACCGAATCAGCTGGCACAGCTTCCTGGGTCTCTGCTTCAGCTTCGGCATCACTCCCAGCCGCCTCTATGGAGGGAGTTTCTACGGGTGTCGCTGTGGGACTGACCTCAGGTAATGTCGCATCTGCCGCCGGGCTCTCTATGGCTACGGGCGTCTGTGTTTTTTCGCTAGCCTCGTTGCTGACGACCGGCTCAGGAGCAGACCCAGTCTCTTCTGCGTCTGCATCCGGCTCTTCATCGGCTGCCGGGGGCGATTCTGCCTGCTGCTGTTGAATATTTTGGTAGGCGGCCTTAGCCCATGCCAGGTAGTCTTCAGCGCTAGCCGGTGCCTCCTGCTCTGCTAACGGAGCAGAAGCATCTGCTCCAGTCTCTTCTTTTACGGGAGCCTCCTCTTCAGCAGACTCATCATAGCCACGGCGAAACCAGTTAAATGAAGACATATCAAATGGGCGATGGGATGATCAAGGGCAATGCACACCTGCACAGCTTGGGAAATAGGTTAGCCAACAGCAGACCCCGTATCCAATTTAGATTCTAAGTCTGATGGGTTCAGGACTGATAGGCCAACCAACAGCTTTCTAAGGCTCGTCTGTAGCGCTGCTGTCGTTGGCAAACTGGTTTAGGGGGGCTGAGCGAGCGTCTAGATCCTGCTGCTGTAGTCGGTCGGTCACCCGACGCATCACACCGTTAATAAAGCGATAGCCGTCCTCATCACTGTAGCGTTTGGCCACTTCGATAGCTTCGTCAATGGCAATCCGTTTATCAACAGCTAGGTATAAAATCTCGGCAACAGCAATCCTCAGGATGTCTCGATCGACACGAGCCAGACGCTTTAGATTCCATCCCACCATGGCACCATCTAGCTGCTGGTCGATGTCCTCACGATGCTGGATCAGCTGAGTAATAATGCGCTGAGCGTAGTCCTGCACGTCTTTACGACCAGCCAGCTGAACAAATTCTGGCAGCTCTGTGGCGGCTCCCAGCCGGTTGATGGCGGTTTGTACCTGCTCAATGGCCTCTTTGACCGTGCTTTGGGCTTCGTTAAGATTGCCAGAGCGGGTTTCGCTATTTAGCAGCTGACGATTGCCGCGCACCAGCTCAGCTGAGGCGGCCTCTAAGGTTTCTTTGACCTCTACGGTCAGGGTACGTATCGCTTCGGTCAGCAAGGTGTCAACCGATGGAGTAGCGGCTTTGGCTTTTCTACTGCGCTTGGGATCATCGATTAGCTGGCTCATACCGAGAAGAGCCAACTCACGAGCAATGCGACGGGACTGCATGGTGGTAGGAGTGGGGAGTGATCTAGCTCAGATATCTTATCAGCCAGGGTGAAACCGGCCCATTCAACTCGGCTGATCAATATTGACTAGCTCAACGGTTCTTTCAGAAGAATCAGCATTCGCAGCTGACGAAGTCGTCGCATGGTCGGTAGTGTCACTGTCGGAGGCGTCGTCGCTGCCGTTAAGCGCGCTCAGTTCTTGCTCAGCTAGAGCTTCTGCCAAGTTGGGGCCGACAATGCCTCCAGACAGCAACACCTTAAAGGCTTCTTCAATGGAGATACTTAGATTTACTACATCCGTCTCTGGCACTACGGCGTACCACCCGCTTGTAGGGTTAGGCGTGGTCGGGACAAAGACGCTCAGCATCTTTGAATCGGGGTTGATGGAAATAGCTGAGCTAGTAACAAAGGCAATGGCCCAGATGCCGCGACGGGGATATTCCACCAGGACAACTCGTCGGAACTGACTACGGGTATCTTGCAGTACGGTCTCCAGCAGCTGCTTGAGCGTTTTGTATACCGACCCGGCCAGGGGGATCGACTGGAGAACTCGCTCACCAAAGTCCAGCAGCCAGCGCCCCGCAATATTGCGAGCCATCAGACCGATGAGCAGGATTGCGAGCAGCGGTACGGCAAACCCAACACCCAGATTAAACAGAGCCACCAGGGCAGGATGCAGATCGGGAAACGGACTGAGCTGATTTGGAAACCGCGTCAGCGCACGGATAACCCAGCTGGCAACGGTAATGGTCAGCCAAATAGTTGTGGCGAGGGGAATAACCACCAGAAGACCTGCAATGAGGTCATTCTTTAAACCTTGCTGGAAATCTTTTAGCACGGGCTGACGTCTCGATTACGGTCGTAGCAGTAAACGTTTGGATTAAATAGCGAATAGATAGTGCTTTGATTCAGAGAACTGTGATGGAGTGCTGTATGACACATCACCATCTATATCCTAAATTATTTAGGACACATGGCCGGGATCGGTTTGGTTCGGTCGAGCGGAATCTTCGTTACAGCTCTAGCAATAATGACGTTGCCAATCTTCAGATTTGTAAGATTCTACGGGCCAGATTTAGGTAGATGAGAACGCCAAAAACATCGACAACGGTGGTGATAAAAGGAGCTGACATCAGCGCCGGGTCAAAGCCCAATCTTTGGAAAAGAATTGGCAACGCGGCCCCAGCACTGGAGGCCAGAATAGAAATTGCGACTAGGCTACAGCCAACGGAAATAGCCACACCCGGACTGATGACCGGGGTTAGATACGCTACTCCTGTGACGACTAGACCTAGCATAAGTCCTAAAAAAGCACCTGCGATCGCTTCTCGCCGGATCACCTGAAAGGCTTCTCGCAGCTTGATTTCATCGGTGTTTAGACCGCGAATAACCACCGTAGACGACTGGGCTCCCACATTACCCCCCGTACCAATCAGCAGAGGGATAAACGAGGCTAAAACAGCTACCTGCTGAATTAGACTTTCCTGACTTTTGATCACTGCGGCGGTGAAGGTATTGGCCACCAGCAGTACGGAAAGCCACACCACCCGCTTGCGCGCTACCACCAGTAAATTTGTCTGAAAATAGTCGTCCCCGCCCGACTGCACCCCGCCCAGGGCATAGATATCTTTAGTGGTTTCTTCTTCAAGAATATCGAGCACGTCGTCGACGGTAATGATGCCGACTAGGCGCTCCTCGGTATCCACCACTGGGACAGCCAAAAAGTCATAGCGCTGGATCAGACGCGCCACTTCTTCTTGATCGACGCCAGTTTTTACAGAAACCACATCGCGGGTCATCAGCTCACCAATAGTTTGCTCAGGCTGACCGATGACCAAAATTCGCAGAGACAGAATACCCGTTAGCCGTCGGGCGCTGTCGGTGACATAGAGGTAATAGACCGTCTCGCTGACGCTGGCTAGCTTGCGAATATGATTTAGCGATCGCTCTACGGTCCAATCTTCCTTGAGGGCAATGTACTCGGGGGTCATGGCCCGCCCCGCTGTACCGGCTTCATACCCCAGCAACAGGGCGGTCGCTTCTCGTTCTTGGGCGCTGAGCTGTTGTAGCAACTGTCGGACTACCTTGGCGGGAAGTTCATCAAATAGCCGGGCGCGGTCGTCAGGCGACATCTTATCAACGATGTCGATAACGTCTTGACGCTTAAAGTCTTCTACTAGACTTTGCTGAATGCTGGTATCGAGGTTTTCATAAACTTCAATGGCCTCAGCCTTGGATAACAGGCGAAATGCGAGCGCCTGCATCGCTTCTGGCAGACCTTCAATGGCTTCAGCAATATCAGCGGGCTGCACCGGTACTAGCAGTGCTTTGGCCCCTTGATAGTTGTCTTGCTCAAGCAGGGCCTGAAGTTGCGATCGCACAAGTTCACGCAGTTCCCGGCGTGAGAATGATGCAGCGCTAGTAGCCTGTTCAGTGTGCGTCAAGGAATGCGTGCTCGATCCAATTGCCTCTAGTCTAGTGGCGCATGGGTGCCCCAATGAAGAAATTCCTGCAAATTTTTTAGCCGTGTAGGCAGGCCCCGCCCCTACGCTACCTGCAAGCCCCGATGCCGCAGCAGTGCCTGGGTGCTAGGCTGACGCCCTCGAAAAGCTTGAAAGACATCCATGGGATGACGGCTGCCGCCCAGCGCCAGCACCGTATCGCGAAAGCGCTGTCCGGTTGCTTGGACCGCTGCTTCATCGTCGATCCCCGCTTCCTCAAAGGCTGCGAAAGCATCGGCACTCAGCACCTCTGCCCAAAAGTAGCTGTAGTAGCCTGCCGCATAGCCGCCAGCAAAGATATGGCCAAAGCTACACAGAAATTTGTTTTCAGCCAGCGGTGGTAATACAGCCGTTTTTTTGGCCAAGCGATCGCGCACGTCCCAGATGGTCTCGGTACCGTCTGGCTGATAGCGATAGTGCAGCTCAATATCAAGCCAGCCAAAATTAACCTGACGCAAAATTGCACTGCCCGTCATAAAGTTACGAGCGGCCAGCAGCTTCTGATAGTCTGCTTCGGGCAGTGGCGCACCGGTTTCATAATGCCGCGCCATCTTAAATAGCGTACTGCGGTCATAGCACCAGTTCTCCATAAACTGGCTAGGCAGCTCAACTGCATCCCATTCCACATTATTAATCCCAGCCGCACCAGGGTAGTCTACCTGGGTCAGCATGTGCTGTAGCCCGTGCCCAAACTCATGAAAGAGCGTTTCCACTTCCCGAAAAGTCATCAGACTGGGTTTGCCATCAATCGCTGGAGACTGGTTGCAAACCAGGTAAGCCACCGGTAGACGTACCGGCTGGTCTGCGTCTGTATGAGCTCGAACAATGCATTCATCCATCCACGCGCCACCGCGTTTTTCAGCAGGACGGCTGTAGGGATCTAAATAAAAATAGGCCACCGGACTACCACCAGCGTCAGCAATAGCAAAGTAGCGAACGTCTTTGTGCCAGACAGGAGCCTGACCGTCAGCTGCTGTAATGGTCACCCCAAACAAGCGGCTAGCCAGCTCAAACAGACCGTTCAATACCTGGGGTAAAGGAAAATAGGGCCGTAGCTCTTCATCATTTAGATCAAACTGGGTCTCGCGCATCCGTTCTGCCCAAAACGAAATGTCCCACTGCTTAAGGTCATCTGCTTCATCGGCATTTTGTGCTTTAGCAAACGCCTTCAGCTCATCGAGTTCTTTGACAGCGGCATCGTAGCTGGCGCTGCGCAGTTCTTCCATGAGGGATTCTACGGCCTCTACCGAAGGGGCCATTTTACGGGCAACGCTCAGTTCGGCATAGGTTTCAAAACCCAACAGCTGAGCCTGCTGCTTTCGTAGCGCCAGGGTTTTATCAATCAAAGGCGAATTGTCCAGGTCCCCTGACGAGGCTCGGCTAATGTAGGCGCGGTAGATTTTCTCTCGCAGATCGCGCCGACGGCTGTGCTTTAGAAAAGGTCCGTAGCTGGGAATATCCAGGGTAATGCGCCAGGGGCCAGATTCTGCTGTAGCGGCCTCTTCACCCGCGTCGCGAGCCGCCTGCGCCGCTAGACTCAGAAGGCTAGGCGGCAGGCCCGCAATGTCCTCTGGGGATGTCAGAGTGAGACTAAACGCTTTGGTCGCATCTAGCACATGATTAGAGAACTGAGTGGACAGCTCCGCCAGCTGCTGCTGAATCTGGTTAAACTGCTCTTTAGCCTCACCTTCTAAACCGACGCCAGATAGTTCCGCGTCACGAATAGCGGCTTCTACGATGCGTTGCTGGGCCGGGCTCAGGCTATTATCGTCAGCCAGCTGCTTAAAGCCATTATAAAAGGCTTTGCTTTGGCTGAGTCGAGTGGCAAACTGCACCAAAGCAGGCTGTACCACTTCGTAGGCTGCCCGCAGTTCGGGACTGTTTTTCACCCCCATCAGGTGTCCCAAGACACCCCAGGTCCAACCCAATCGCTCGCTGATTTTGGTTAAGGGCTCGGCTAGCCCTTCCCAGGTTGGCGTCATTGCTTGTTCCAATGATTCTAGAGCCGTTGTTAAGTCTGAAACTAGCTGCTCAACCGCAGGCTTGACCTGTTCGGAGTGAAACTGGTCAAAAGGAGGTAAGCCGTGTCCTTGAAGAAACGGGTTGGTAGCTGCCGTAGAAGTCATAAAAATCTTGAAAGGTGGGAAACGAACGTGACAGAATTTTCAGGAAAACCACTTTCCCGGAATCATTCCGACTTAGCTCTATACTACTGTGATTTTTGAGTTGTGTGGAAAATGTGTTTACGTTCAAGCTCATAACCGACTATGACGCTCAGGACTATCCAGCAGCCAGGTCTACTGGGTCAAGGGCCTGCATGACCCGAGCGGCCTGGGTGATGACACTTTCTCCGCCGTTGACAACCACGAGATATTCTCCGGCTTCGATGCGATCGCGATACGGCGTTTCATTATTGTTAAATAGCAGCGCCGGGCCACCACCGATAAAAAAGCTACCCATCAGTGCAGAGCCAGCTCCCAGCAGACCGCCCAGAATCTGATTGCCCAGCCTGCCGGTCCATTCAAACGTATTAAGACCGGTAATGGTGTCAAATACAAATCCGCCCCCAAAGCCAAAGGGAACTAACCAAATGGCCATCCGCTTAACCTGCGTCCATGCCTCTTCTTGGGGACTTTGTAGACCAAATTCATCCGTGCTCTTGAATCCTTCGCCAAGAATCGCAATCTCATCCATAGAGAAGTTGCTGGACTCTAACCGGGCATAGGCTTCTTCGGCAGTGGTGCGATCGCTAAAAACAGCAACAAGGTATCTCATAGAGCCAGACCAAATAGCAGTGCCAGGGCAAACCCCGATGCATTCTATTATTCCTTGTCAGCTACATTTTTCCGGTGTTGATTACCGATGTCCTGCTCATTGTGCCAATGGATTTTTGAGTTTGGGTATGGAGCCTACCAGCAAGTGTAGAGCGAGCCTATTTTATTTAATATCGCTACATTTATTATCCGTAGGTTCATTGCTAGCATCTATCAATCCAAGGCTTTCTACATCTAAACTCTCTAACCCAGATGTAGATGTGTCGTAACAGGCACCTGTAAAAGTTGTTGCCGATGTCACAATAATATCGGTCAAATCAGCGCTCCGCAGATCGGCATTTGTCAAGTTAACAGAAGATAGATTGGCATTCTTTAGATTTGTCCAGCTCAGATCGACACGTTCTAAGATTGCTCCCTCAAAATTGGCATTGTCTAACTCAGCACCCTGTAAGTTGCTGCCGTTCAAATTGGCCTTTTGAAACTGTCCTCCGCTAATCCAGGCCCTTCTCAGATTGGCATTTGGCATGGGCGCATCATTCAGCACGACTCTGACTAAGTCGGCTCCTCTTAGCAGACCATCTCTGTCGTCATTGGCGTTAGCTCTTGTCAAGAGTCTGGCTTCGTATAAAAAACGCACTAATTCCCCTTTAAGCTTCCCAGAGTCATCAAAACCGTCAAGATCGGCCAGCTGTCTGTTCTCTCCTTGTGTCTCTGTATTCGCTTCGATACCCAAAATATCTTCTCTCATGGTGTCCTTCAGCACATCGATTTCACCACGACCGTCGTCTCGGGTATCATCCAGCCGTTTAAGCGCGATGATCGTTTCACCGCGCATCGCGTTCCAAATAGCTATTTTCTCGGGGTTGCTACTGTCAAATTCCATAGCCCCTTTTTCTGCAATCAGGTCGGTAATTCTAGATGCATAGTTAGTCAAAACGGCCTGTCTAGAAGTACTAGCTGCACTGGCTCTTTCAATTAATCGATCTGCTTTCGCATTGTCTTCTTGTAGTGAACTCAGCCCAAAGCCCAAAATACTTCCCATTACAGTGGCAACCAAACCAATGACGCCTAACGCGGTAGGAATCCAAATTTTTTCTACCCAATCAAACTTACCGGGGTTTCGTTCAGTATCATCGTAGACGTGGATAACTCTTCTGCTTACCTTGGAGAAGGACTCAGAGCTTTGCTCTTTAGAGCCTGAGGCTCCTATATGGGTGGATTTATCAGCTAACGTCTTACCATCTAGATCATCTGTCGCTGGACTTGATGTTTTGTTGTCACCCATGGACTAGCGCTCTAATTTATAACAAGCCTGGTTCAAGCTCATGTGTAATCTGTCAGCTTAGACAAATTCTAAATAAACATTGAAGTGAAAACCCTATCACCTCTGTATAAACACAGTGGGTAAGCGTGCTATTTCGAACAAGTTTAGAGGAAATTGACATATTTTCACAGCTAGCTGCCGTCAGAGTCTGTAGTTTGTTTTTGGTCGTTACTGATCCTCGGGATGATTTTATCTGCAAGATGCGAGGGCTTGGTATTTCCAACAGACCAAGGCGTCTCCTAAATCAGCAACGGTCGTTTCTTATCGATAAGCCTTTAAGATGTGGCGGACATCGGATGTTGAGCATCTAAACCAACATGCTTTATGCCTAAATCGCTAAAATAGGGAGAAACGTTATCGTTACGATGAAATTCTCTTTTTCGCCTTTCCTGGGGTTCTGCCTAGCTGTTTTATTATGTCTGGGTCTGTGGCTAAAACCTGTTAACGCATCACCTAGTCTTTTAAACCCTCGGATCAATCGGTTGGAGTCACAGCTGCGATCGCTACAATCTCAAGTCACTCGTATTCAATCACAGCTGCCCAGAGCTAGTAATAGCCGTTCTACTCCAGCTGGCTCAACTTCTGTTCCCGACGATCCAGACCAACAGTTTGATACGCTGGCAATTTTAGTTATTGAGCTACAGCAGCGAGTCTCGGTGCTAGAGACAACATTAGAAGAGATAACAGAATCTTCTCAGTCGCCAACTACCCAGCCATCACCTAGCTGAGCAGTATCCACAACTATCTTCATCAATAGCTGTTCCCATAGCAGCGGATATATGGGCATTCATAGCCCCGCAGGTAGGCTAGACGCCTTGACCGTTTTACGTACATTTACAGCCTCTTGCCGAGAAAAGCATACCGAGGATCCGCACCGCTCAAAAATTTACCAACTCTCGGATGATTCCGAATATTGTTTGAAGTATTAGTGAAGTCAAGTTCCAACTCCGGATATCAGCTTGCAGATCACGCATGTTGGATTGGTAGATGCACCCTGATTCCGAGCCCTGGAGATGCATCTTTGGGGCTCTTTCTTCTCCTCTAGGGGGTGAACTATCGCCATTGACTTCTATAGATAGATAGAAGCCTAGCTGTTTACACGCTCTTTAATGGCCTCAATAATCTGGCTATTGGCCTTAGGAAATGGATAGCTGTCGATTTCGTCTAAGGTGACCCACTTGACCTCATCACATTCAATGGTTTGCGGCTCGCCGCTGATGTGGGTGCTGTTAAACACATTGAGGGTGACCTTAAAGTGACTGTAGGCATGGTTAACCGTAATCAACCGGTCGTTGACTTCAATATCAATACCAAGCTCTTCTTTGATTTCTCGCCGTACACAGTCTTCTACAGTTTCGTCAGGTTCAATCTTGCCCCCTGGAAACTCCCACAGCCCACCTAGTAAGCCTTCCTGCTTGCGGCGATCGATCAAAATACGGCTGTCATCATCGTAGATAACAGCAACGCCAATTTGCTTATGGGGCAGAGGAGTACGAGATTCGGTCATGGGTATCTGAGACTGTAGATTTTGACGGTAGGCGACGCAGTGTGACTGCCACGGACACAGCAGACAGGCCGGACGGTGTCGGGTACATAGGGTAGCGCCCAGATCCATGATGGCCTGGTTGAAGTCACGGGGATGCTGTGGGTCCAAAATGTGTTCGGACAGCTGCCACAGCTCGTTCATGGCTTTAGCCGTCGGCTTAGGTAAGGCCACCAGGCGAGCCAGTACGCGTTTTACATTACCATCCAGGATGGCGACAGGCAGGTTGTAAGCAGCACTGAGGATACCTCCAGCAGTGGTACGGCCAATACCAGGAAGTGCGATCGCATCTTCAAAACCTTCAGGAAACACCCCACCGTGGCGCTCCACGATCAGCTGGGCCGTCTTGTGCAAGTTTCGCGCCCGAGCGTAGTAGCCCAAACCTTCCCACACCTTGAGCACTGTCTGCTGCTCAGCTTTAGCTAGTCCTTCAACAGTGGGAAACGTCTCTAGCCACCGCTGGTAATAAGGCAGCACCGTCTTCACCTGGGTTTGCTGGAGCATAATCTCCGAGATCCATATAGCGTAAGGATCTCGGCTACGACGCCAGGGCAAATCGCGCCCCTGCTCGCCATACCAAGCTAATAGAGAACGACGTAGGTCCGGAGCGGCTTTTTCTACGCCCTGCTCAAAATCAAAAGCAGACGTCCTGATCGAAGACGTCTGCTTTGAACCATATTGACCGCCAGCGCTGTCTCGCGCCCGATATCGTTTTTTACGCCCGTCACCCACAGTGGCTCATCATTATTACTGACTTGATCCTGCCATGGGAGGGGACGCCCTGTCGGGAATGATATTAAACTTCGGCGTCTAAGTTGCCCATAACAGCAGATTCCATGGCCAGACGCTGTTCAGCACCTTTAAGAAAGTAACCACCCATCATGGCTGAAGCCAGTAAGCGGCCTAGATTCTCACGGCTGGTCGTCACAGAAACATCAAAGCCTTCAGAGGGCAGCCCCCCCAACATGGCAATAATATTGTGCTCCATAGCCTGCATCACATCCCCAGATACCGGGTGTGACAGCTGAGCAATGGTTTCAGGTTCCATGGATTGCACATACTGCATCAAAGAATTGCCCTGCACAGCAGCTCCGCCGATAAAACCAGAGTTTGTGTTGTTATTATCCTGATTAGTCATAATGACCTCACTCGAAACGTGGCTGGTTGCGGCTGTCGCTCTCTTGCCGCTGTAGTGTCAATGTAACAAAGTGGTTTGGGTTCCCGTAGTGGGCAGAACCGAACTGAAAGGTGAGGATTACAGCGGATAGAGCCACCAGCGATGGGGCCATGAAGAACCGCGTGTTTTTTATTGATGAGAGAGTGAATACTTTCCTGAGCCCAAGAACTTTGTAATGGAGAACTGGCCACACCACTACGCCGACATTTGCTCTATTGTGTCCTATTGTTACTTACTCAAACTCTGACAATCCCAGTAGCTTTGGCTGATATCTCTGCCATCTAAGCTACAATTGTTAAGGTTTTTTACGAAACATCACGCTGCTAGTTCTGGAAGTTCCAATCCAATGAGCCTTCCCATCCGTAACGTTGCAATCATTGCTCACGTCGACCACGGCAAAACAACGCTGGTCGATTCTCTACTTCAACAGTCCGGTATTTTCCGGGAAGGCGAAGACATCCCCACCTGTGTCATGGACTCCAACGCCCTGGAGCGTGAACGCGGTATTACTATTCTTTCCAAGAACACAGCGGTCCACTACAAAGACACGCTGATCAATATTATTGACACTCCCGGCCACGCTGACTTTGGCGGCGAAGTCGAGCGGGTGTTGGGTATGGTAGACGGCTGCATTCTAATTGTGGACGCCAATGAAGGGCCGATGCCCCAGACTCGCTTTGTCCTCAAAAAAGCGCTTGAAAAGGGTCTGCGCCCCATCGTCGTGGTCAACAAAATTGACCGCCCCCGAGCAGAGCCCATGGGAGCCGTAGATAAAGTACTGGATCTGTTTATCGAGCTAGGTGCCGATGACGATCAGTGCGACTTTCCCTACCTGTTTGCGTCTGGTCTAGCTGGCTACGCCAAGAATGAGCTAGAAGACGAAGACAAAGACATGCAGCCGCTGTTTGAAGGAATTTTGCACCATGTGCCACCGCCTGTGGGGGATGCTGACAAACCTCTGCAGCTGCAGGTGACGACGCTGGACTACTCCGACTATTTGGGTCGTATCATTATTGGTAAAGTCCACAACGGAACAATTCGCGCAGGTGAGCAGACCGCGCTGATTAAAGAAGATGGCAAAATCGTTAAGTCCAAAATTTCAAAGCTGATGGGCTTTGAAGGACTGCAGCGCACTGAGATTCAAGAGGCGACTGCGGGCAATATCGTCGCGGTGGCTGGTTTTTCAGACGCCAATATTGGGGAAACGCTAACATCCCCTGATAATCCTCAGGCATTACCGCTGATTAAAGTGGATGAGCCCACACTGCAGATGACCTTTGCAGTCAACGACTCTCCGTTTGCAGGCAAAGAGGGTAAATTTGTCACCTCTCGTCAGATTCGCGATCGCTTAATGCGCGAACTAGAGACTAACGTGGCTCTGCGCGTGGAAGATACCGATTCTCCTGACCGCTTCAGCGTATCGGGGCGGGGCGAGCTGCACCTGGGTATTTTGATTGAGACCATGCGACGTGAAGGCTATGAGTTTCAGGTCTCTCAGCCGCAGGTGATCTTCCGGGAAGTCAACGGTCAGCCCTGTGAGCCTTACGAGCAGCTGGTGATGGACGTACCTGAGGATGCTGTGGGCGGCTGTATGGAACGGCTGGGCACACGTCGCGGCGAAATGCAGGACATGATGATAGACGGCAACGGTCGGGCCCAGCTTGAATTTGTCGTACCTGCCCGGGGTCTGATTGGCTTCCGAGGTGAGTTTATGCGCCAGACCCGTGGTGCTGGCATCATGAACCACAGCTTTTTGGAGTACCGTCCCATGTCTGGCGACGTCAGCGCTCGCCGTAACGGGGTACTGGTCTCCTTTGAAGAAGGTGTTTCCACGTTCTATGCCATGAAGAATGCTGAGGACCGGGGTATCTTCTTTATCGAGCCAGGAACTAAGGTATACAAAGGCATGATTGTTGGGGAAAATAATCGTCCTCAGGATCTAGAGCTGAATATCTGTAAGGCAAAGCAGCTTACTAACCACCGCGCGGCTAGCGGCGATGAGCTAGTACAGCTGCAGTCACCCCAGGAAATGGGACTGGAGCGGGCCTTAGAATATATTGCCTCCGATGAAATGGTAGAGGTCACGCCTGAATCGATTCGTTTGCGTAAGATGCCGAAGAAAAAGCTAGCCAAGCGTTAGATGACATCGTCATATCGCATTTTCTAGATTCTAGAAACGGCTGTAGTCTCACATCAGAGCTGCAGCCGTTTTGCATCGTTTTAACCTAATGACTAGAGGGTACCCTTGGCGGTAGCGGGTTGTTTTGGGGCATCGATACATGCTGAAGCGCTTATCTCATTGGATGGAAGCTAACTGGGTAACGCCTGCCTACAGCGGCTGGGTGCTGTTTGGCATTACTCTGTGCTTTTTGGGAGCCGCAACCAACACCATGGCCGGTTGGCTTTATGTCATTAGCGGTGTGTCCATCGCACTACTGTCGGTATCTTCGGTTTTGCCGCAGCGAGCGCTGAAGGGGCTCAGCGTTAGCCGCCTGCCTCCCCGTCCGGTTTCGGCAGGAGAGGGGCTGTCTATGGTAGTAACTCTGGAGAATACAACAGCGCGGTCTAAAAGCTTATTACAGCTGCAGGATCTGGTGCCTGTAGCGTTAGGGGGTAAGCAAACCTATGCGATCGCAGCCCTAGCGGCCAAATCTCAGCACACCTGGCGCTACGAAATTCCAACGCAGCAGCGGGGTATCTATACCTGGCAGCAAGCACGGCTGCGTACGGCGGCTCCTTTGGGGCTGTTTTGGTGCAGTCGGCTACACCCGGCTAAGGCCAAAGCTATTGTCTATCCACAAATTCTGCCGTTGGACCGCTGTCCGGTCATTGACTCACTGGGCACAGAAACCGGTCGTCAGCAGCTACAAAAGGCGGCCATCAATGCCAGCGGGACCGAAGGGCTTACCCGCGCTCTACGTCCCTATCGCTGGGGCGACCCCACCCGATTGATCCACTGGCGCACCAGTGCCCGCTATGGAGAACTGCGGGTACGAGAGCTAGAGGTATTGACCAGTCACCAGAGTCTGATCATTGCCCTAGACACCTCTGATGCCTGGGATATCGATAGCTTTGAGCGCGCGGTGATTGCTGCGGCATCGCTATATCACTACGGGCAGCAACAGGGTCTGGCCACTCAGCTGTGGAGCGCTAAAACAGGACTGGTAAGCGATATGACAGCAGTGCTCACCGTACTGGCCGGGATTCAGCTGAGCGATCGCGGTGACCATAAGCTACCAGCCCCGCCGCTGGTGTGGCTAACGGCCCAGACGGGGCGACCTCTGCCAGTTCACAGTGCTGAAATTTTGTTTCTTCCCAAAACAGCCGCCCATTCGGGCGAGACGCTGCGAGAGCATTCAGGGTTGGTGATCAACCCCGTCGATGATTTGCAACGTCAGCTGCAGGGGTAGCCACTCTGGCCCGTTCGCTAGACTAGAAGCAGCATCGAGGGGAACATTATGGCCCAGCTTACAGCCCGTCGTCCGGAAAATGTAGAGGGCGATTTTTTTGTGGATACCACCTGTATCGACTGCGATACCTGTCGGTGGATGGCTCCAGCCGTGTTTAGTCGTGAAGGCGATATGTCAGCGGTGCATACACAGCCAGCGGACCCGACTCAGAGAATTGAATCGCTTAAGGCGCTGCTGTCTTGCCCCACGGCCTCCATTGGGACCATCACCAAACCTCGCGACATTAAACAGGCCCAAACGCAGCTACCGGACCTAGTCGAGGATAATGTCTTCCACTGTGGCTACCATTCCGAAAAGTCCTATGGCGCTGCCAGCTATTTTATCCAGCGACCTGAGGGCAACGTGCTGGTGGATTCACCTCGGTTTACCCCACCACTGGTCAAGCAGCTAGAGGCCATGGGTGGCGTGAAATATTTGTACCTGACCCACCGTGATGATGTGGCAGACCATGGCAAGTTTCGAGAGCATTTTGGCTGCGATCGCATCCTCCACACTGACGACATTACGACCGGTACCCAGTCGGTTGAAATTCAGCTGCAGGGTCAGGCTCCCCACCAGCTAGCTGACGACCTCACCATTATTCCGGTACCCGGCCACACCAAAGGCCATACCCTTTTGCTCTACCAAAGTAAGTTTCTATTTACGGGAGACCATCTAGCCTATTCGGTTCATCTCGTTCACCTCTACGGCTTTCGTCGCTTTTGCTGGTACTCATGGTCTGAGCAGGTCAAGTCAATGAAACGTCTGACGGACTATTCATTTGCCTGGGTGCTGCCCGGTCACGGTCGGCGATTTCACAGCGACCATATGGCAGCCGAACTCCAAACCTGTATTGATTGGATGAGTCAGGCTTAGCTACTCTGCTGGGTAGGCCGCAGCAAAATATCGTGGACCTGCACATAGTCCGGCTGGCTCAGTACGTAGCCGACGGCATTGGCAATATCCTGCGGCTGCAGCACTTGAAACTGGCTGTAGACCTGCTTGGCCTGCTCGAGGCTGCCAGAATATTTCTCAGCAAATTCGGTTTCAACAAAGCCCGGACTAATCGATGAAATCCGAATCGCGCTATTGTCGGCGCGCAGCTCCTGCCGCAGACCTTCTGTCAGAGCACGAACAGCAAACTTAGACGCAGAGTACATGCCGCTACCGGGAACTCGATGCCCCGACATGGAGCTGATGTGGACAATATGCCCCTGCCCCCGATGGCGCATTAATTTAATAGCTTCGCGGGTACAGATACTCAGCGCAATCACGTTGACGTCCATAGTTTCACGCCACTTTTCAGTACTGCCGCTGGTCAGCGATTCTTTGTAGCCTAGTCCAGCATTGTTGACTAGCACATCAAGCCGGTCAAATCGGGCTGCGATCGCATCAAACCAGTCTAAAATCTTGGCTTCATTACGCAAATCAACGGCCTGCGTCAGCACCTCAACCCCGTGCTGCTGCGATAGCACATGCGCCAGCTGCTCCAGCCGCTGCTGACGGCGAGCACATAACGCCAGATTAAAACCATCGGCAGCGAGGCGGGTGGCAATAGCAGTACCAATACCGCTAGAAGCTCCAGTAATTGCTGCAACTGGGCGGTTAGTCATAGTGAAGTATGGATGGATTAATTGGTTTTAAGAACCCTTCTGATTTTGAGAACGGAAGCGCCCGCTGTCAAAACCACGCTGTTTGAGGTGCTTCGTTTTACGTCCGGTTACCCGCTTACGCCACATCTTGAAGCTAGAAAGTTTCATCTCTCGACGCATAAGGGCGATTACCTGCTTTTCCTGTAGCCCATACTGCAGCTCAATCGCTTCAAATGGCGTCCGGTCCTCCCAGGCCATTTCAATCACGCGGTTGATCGTGTCAGAGTCCAGTTCAGGAAGCTTCATAGGGCTATCAATAATTGGGTCAGGATACAGCCATAGAGCAGTGTCTACCTTGAGTATGGCGATAAAAAGCAGGATTTGCATGGCCCTATCGCCATAGAGTTAAACTCGTGACCTGTTCAACCATTGATTAACTTTCAAAGAAGCTCAGATCTCCACTTCAAACCGCGGCTGGTTTATGAGAATATTATGTCTAAGTATTTATTAAAACGTTTTTCTCCGCAGGAGGTTCGGTAATGGACATTGATTTCCGGGTTGTGGCTGTACTTGCTCCCATTGCCCTAGCTGCGGGCTGGGCTGGATTTAATATTTTCCAGGCTGCACTAGGTCAAATTCAGCAGTGGTTGGGCGAAAGCGAATAGGCTCTGTAACGAAAAGTTATCGAATTACTCATAAAGGCTGCTTCGTATGGGGGCAGCTTTTTACTTATGTGCGTCTTAACTCAGGCTGAGCTGCTGCAGGTCATCCATGATTTGCGCAAAGGCAATGCCGCGATGGCTGTGGGTTTCTTTTTGCACACGATTCATTTCAGCAAAGGTTTTATCTTGGCTGGGAACGTAAAAAATGGGGTCGTAGCCAAAGCCGTTAGTCCCCTTTGGTTCAGTCAGGATTTTGCCAGGGCAGATACCTTCGGTTTCTAGGGCAATGGTGCCATCAGGTCGAGCCAGAGCTAGGGCGCAGACAAACTGAGCGCTGCGATTTTGATTGCCTTTAAGTTCTCTGAGGACGCGGCTGATGCGGTCAGTGTCGTCTTTGCCATATCGAGCGGAGTAAAGACCGGGTGCACCGTTGAGAGCGTCGATTTGCAGGCCAGAGTCGTCTGCGATCGCCCATTGTTTGGTGGCAACGGCAACTTCGCTGGCTTTTAGTCGGGCATTTTCGATAAATGTTGTACCGGTTTCGTCTACGTCGATCTGCTCGGGCTTTAGCTGTAGGTTCCAGCCTAGGGGGGTGAGGTAAACTTGCATTTCTTTGAGTTTGCCCGGGTTGCCGGTGGCGACGATGATGGTTGGCATGTTAGTTGGGATGGCGGTGCGCTCATAATTTAATCATGGGTAGGGGTTGATGAGGTGGCAAAACCGGCTGCGTGGGGTCCCTCCGAGTTCCACACACCCCCTGGGCAGGGCGTTCCGCCGCCCTACAACCCACGGAAAAATATTAACGATATCCCTAATAGCCTGTTTTGGGGGGTCGGCAAGGTGGTTTAGATTTTTGCGCGCTGCGACAAAATTCTAAAAAGGTAGGTTATCTGCCTTGTTTTTGACTATTGGTTTGATAGAGGAAACCTGACTAATCGACCTCGCCGTAACTTAGTCTTTTATAGCTATAGACGACAGCTCACTTTCGGGGGGTGTGGGGGAGTTAGGCCCCCACGAATAGGAGGGGTTCAGGGAGGAAAGCCCTAAGCAGCCGAACTTGCTATTTGCCGATAGTTATCGCTGCAGTTTGATTGGGTAATGGCAAAATCGGTTGCGTGGGGTCCCTCCGAGTTCCCCACACCCCCTGGGCAGGGCGTTCCGTCGCCCTACAACCCACGGGAAAATATTAACGATATCCCTAATAGCGTGTTTTGGGGGGCCGACAAGGTGGTTTAGATTTTTGCGCGCTGCGACAAAATTCTAAAAAGGTGAGTTATCTAGCTCGTTGTTTTGTAGGGTGGGTAGGCACTTTGGCGTAATTTCTATGATTTGCCAGAGCCTTTGTTACCCACCAGCTAAAGCGGCTCAATATGGTCCACAACTTCGGGTTCGTTCTGGTCATTGACCTGCATTACAACCATCTCACCAGACGAAACGCCTCCGCCTGCGATCTCACCAACGTTCACAAAATGAGTGACCATTACCGTTACCCCAGGCGTATCCTGGTTACTAACCATAAACTCCCGCAGCTGCTGGGTTTGCTCAGGTTCTTGAGCACGGTCTTGAAAAAACGAATTCAATGCGGGCAATCGTTCCACTGGGCCAAGCGCCATCAGTTCTGCGGTTTCAAGACAGCGACACCACTCGCTAGAAAATACTTGCTTAACGGCTACATTGTTCGCTCTAAATGTGTCGCCGGTACGTCTGGCCTGGGTACGTCCGGTCTCTGATAGATTGCGCTGCGTCGAGCAGTCATCCAGTTGAAAGTTAGCTGGGTCGCCTGTGCCGGGTGCGATCGCATGACGCATGAGCACATAGTAGTGGGTGTCTGCCTGACGCAGCCTTGACCAAATATCGCCTTCGACGACCGCCGTCTGGTCTGGAGCCTCGGATAGCGGCTCTGTTGCTGGCATACCGTCGACAGTCGGACTTGTGTTTTGGCTAGGGGGTTGGGGCTGAGGCGTACAGCCGAGTAAGCCTATACATAGGAAACCTAGGATGCAACTGCCGCTAGAAAGACTCATGGTGAAGTAAATTTTTGCTTGTCTGTCGATTGATGGGCTATCTGCAACTTAGCAATCCTGAGTCTTTTCATGGGCTGATTTGGCCATAAAAACCTGATAGCGTAATCCATGACATCCCTATCAAGTCTACGCTTTGGATAATCGCCCCCATTACTGGCAGCTGCTGCCCTATATCCGTCGCCAGCGGGCCATTCTGATTCCTGCCCTCGTATGCACCCTGGTATTTACTAGTTACTGGCCTATTCTCGCCAAACTAGGCGGTCAGGCTATCTCAACGTTAGTTCAGGGTCAGGTTGCTGCTTTTGGCAGAGTTGCTGCGCTTACTTTAGTAGGGTTGCTAATCCAAAAAGCCGCACAATATGGCCAGGACTCGCTGATGGCCAAGGCTGCATTTCGTGTGGCCCATCAGCTGCGCACCCGTGTCTATAGCCACCTGCAAACCCTCAGTCTCACCTATTTTGAGCAGACTAAAACCGGAGACCTGGCCTATCGTCTGACTGAAGACGTGGACCGTATTGGCGAAGTTGTTTATAAGCTATTTCACGACTTTGTGCCCTCAGCGCTGCAGCTGGTTGTGGTGTTTGGCTACATGATTTATCTCAACTGGCAGCTGACGGCTACGGCGCTGATTTTGATTCCGCTGCTGGCCGTGCTATCCGGCTGGTTTGGTGAAAAGATGCTGAGCGCCGCCCGTCGCAGTCAGGATAAAGTCGCCGATCTCTCATCCCAGGTGGCAGAAGTCTTTAGCGGCATTCGTTTAGTGCAGGCATTTGCCGCAGAAGAGTATGAGATCAGTCGCTTTGCCCTGGCTTCGGCCAATAATCGCGATGCTCGCTACTCGGTTGCCTGGCTCCAGGCTGTACAGTTTCCAGTGGTGGGATTTCTCTATGCCGGGATGATTGTGATTTTGCTGCTGGTGGGCACCTGGCAAATTAGTTTGGGCAACCTGGCGCGGGAAGGCTTTGGTACCTATGTGATCAACGCGCTGCTGCTGATTGACCCGGTCAATCACGTCATTCAAAACTTTAATGAGTTTAAACAGGGAGAGGCTTCTATTGATCGGGTGCTAGAGCTGCTGCAGATTAAGCCAGTCGTACAGGATACACCGGGGGCTAAGCCGCTTTCAGCAGTCGCGGGTCGCGTGGACTATCACAATGTTGGTTTTGCCTATGAGCCGGATCAGCCAGTGCTACAGCAGGTGAGCTTTTCAGCAGCACCGGGAGAGACGATTGCGCTGGTCGGTCTATCGGGAGCCGGAAAAACAACCTTAGTTAATCTGTTGCCGCGATTTTATGATGTGGCAGCAGGCGAGATTCTAATTGACGGCGTCAATATTCGTGAGGTGACGCTGCAGAGTTTACGCAGTCAGATCGGCATTGTGCCTCAGGAAAATGTTTTATTTTCTGGCACCATTGCAGAGAATATTGCTTTTGGTCAAAGCCAGGTAGATCTCGACGCAGTAGAAGCCGCAGCCAGGGTCGCCAATGCCCACGAATTTATTAGCCAATTTTCTCAGGGGTACTACACCTGGGTGGGCGAACGGGGCGTCAATTTATCGGGCGGGCAGCGTCAGCGTATTGCGATCGCACGGGCTGTCTTATTCGACCCTAAAATTTTGATCCTAGATGAGGCCACCTCTGCCCTCGATGCAGAATCAGAAGCCCTGGTGCAAGAAGCGCTCGAACGACTGATGCAGGGCCGCACTGTGTTTGTGATTGCCCATCGATTGGCAACGGTGAGGGGGTGCGATCGCATCCTGGTAATGGAGAGAGGCCAAATCATCGAAACAGGCAATCATACGGAATTGCTCAATCAGGCAGGCCGCTACGCCAGTTTTTATGCCAAACAGTTCCAAGGGGCCGTGTAAGGACAGAATTTGCAAAACTTTATAAAGACGTTTGGTTTTGATTTTTTTTCACTGTTAATACAGTGTTTCCAAAAATCCTAGTGAATGACCTGGTATAGGATTACTGACGAGGGTGTCTGTAGCTAAGGAATTTATGGCAAGCAGTCGTTATCAGGTCATTAAAACATCAGGCAATACAGGCACAAATTACCTGCGCATGCTTTCGCATAACGGTCTGCCCAAAGAGCAAACCCTTCACTATCATTGCTCTCGACGGAAAGCACTAAAATTTTTAGGGATATCTGCCGCCACCACGGCCCTAGTGAGTACCGGGTGTAAAACGGCCTCCAGCCAGCTGATTGCCCCTACTGGAGAACCCCTTAAAAAACAGACCCTAAAAACAGTTCAGGTTGATGCAACAGGAAAAATTGTTTCAGAACCGTCCATCAGCGTTGCGTACTTTGATGAACCGGTCCTCAGGCCCCAGCTACGCAAGGTCCTTCCTCTACGCATGGTACAAATTCCAGCCGGGCAGTTTTTAATGGGCTCCTCTCCGAGCGACCCTCAGCATGAAGCGAGGGAAGGCCCCCAGCGCACTATACAGATGCCAAGTTTTTACATGGGCGCTTTCACCATCACCCAACAGCAGTACGAGGCAGTCATGGGCGAAAATCCATCGTACTTTACCGATGACGAGGGACAAGACGGAGCTGACTTGCCAGTAGAACAAATCTCTTGGCAGGAAGCTGACGTCTTTTGTCAGCAATTAAGCGAACTGACAAAACGCACCTATCGTTTGCCGAGTGAGGCCGAGTGGGAATATGCCTGTCGAGCAGGCACAACAACCTCTTTTAGTTTTGGAGAACAACTCACACCAGAACTTGCCAACTACTTCGAAGATTTTACCTTCACTGAGAACTTTGAAGAGAACTATCGTAATACTCCTGTGACGGCTGATAGCTTTTGGCCTAATGCCTTTGGGTTGTATAACATGCATGGCAACGTACTCGAATGGTGCTCTGACGACTACCACGACAGCTATGAAAATGCTCCCAGCGATGCCGGTTCCTGGTCGTCAGAAAATAGTCAGGCGTCTAAGGTGATGCGAGGCGGCTCCTGGTTTAACGATATCCCCTACTGTCGCTCGGCAGCCCGTGACAAAAACAGTCAAACAGGTCGCAGCAATTCCTTTGGACTGAGAGTCGTCTGCGAGCCGCGAGCCTGACGATACGCCGCAACTCCGCTCTTAAAGAGTCCATGTGAAGAAGAGAAGAAGAAATCAATAAATTTTGAATAATCAGAAGGTTAACATATGGTTAAGAGAAGGTTATTGTTTATACGCTGTATCTACATCTAGACAACCGTATCAATGTCGTAGAAATACCTCCTTTGATACAGCGTGTCAGGCTGACATTCCTTTGGTGCCTACCAACTCTGCCATGATTCAAAAGTCGTCAACCAATCTACCTGTCAAACTTTTCAAGCTACAGTCAGGCTGGATTATTTTCCTGTTTTTAACTCATTTAATTACCCAGTCTCGTAACGTTCTCACGGGAAGAAGCCTTGAGGCGGTGCAGGGCTCATTGCAGATTTTTAATTTAGATAACGAAGCCAACCTGCCGGCTTGGTATTCATCCTGTGCGCTATTTGTATGTGCCTTGCTGCTGGGGATAATTGCAGCGTCATCGGCAAAGACCGGGCGTAAAAAAACGCGCAATAGCTGGTTTGGTCTTTCATTGATCTTTATGCTGCTCTCGCTGGATGAGGCTATTAGCATCCATGAAGAAATCATTCCTGGCATCCTTAGACGCATAGATAGCCTCCCTTTTAGCAACGGCTACGACTGGACCGTTTTGGGGGGTCTTTGCTTTATTGGCGTAGTCGCTGGCTACTTTAGATTTTGGTGGCGGTTGCCTTCTGTAACTCGATATATGTTTGCGATCGCGGCTGTGATATTTGTCGGTGGTGCCATTGGGTTTGAGAAAATATCTCACTTTTACGAGGCTAAGTATCAGACCGAAAATACAATTGCCTATGTGGTCACCTGTGGTATCGAAGAACTGCTAGAGATGATGGGAATAGCGCTGTTTACCTACGGGCTACTTGACTATATTACTCAGCATGTTGTCGAGCAGATAAGCTTTTTTGGCGCTGACAGTGATGGATTTGCAGCCGGTTTTGCTGGAGCAGACAGTCTATCCCATCCGCAGCAAGGGCATGCTGGCCTTACTAAAAAACGGTCAAAAACAACACAGGTCTAATGGTCTTAGAAAACAACGTTAATTAGGCTCCACTACTTAGACGTACAGACGTTCCATGGAACGTCTCTTCAACATTAATTTTTGGACCTTATCAGCTCCTTATCCCTTAGCGGCTACCTTAAACCATCGGCGTAGTGCCAGTGCCAGGGCTCTTTCTCACCGTCAGGATTACCTTTGGGATAGGACAGCTTAAAACCATAATTTTTGGCATACCGCTTCAGCCAACGATAGGCATCGGTTTGGGAAAAGCTAGAGTCCCAATCAGTACTCTCGTCAGCATTTTTATCGCCAATGGCAAGGGCATATCCTGTGTGGTAGTCGCTCTGGATTAGCCACTGATCGATACTGGCATTGGCCTCACCGATCAGACGCTGGCGCTGGTCCGCGAGGGAAATATATCCGGCCAGGGGAAGTAGTTCCACACCTTCTTCCTTGGCCGCTGCTGCCATTTCCCAGAAAGCTTCTACCATTTCCGGTCTGGCTTTGATGCTGTCGTCGTCTAATAGCGCTACTAAATCTCTCGAGGTAGCGGCTTCATAGCCTTTGGGTGTAGTGGCAGCTTTGACCGCGTCCCAGCGATCGCTAAGCATACCAGCTGTCCACTGATAGCCTTTGACTCCAAAGCCCAGCACAATCAGTCCGGCTGTGATCGCGCCCATTACTTTTAAGATTTTGCCGGGTGGAATTAGGGCTGCTGTTTTAGTCGCCATAGTGCCAGCGGTATCAGCCCGATAGCCTTTGGCGGCAACATGGGTGGGAAGTGAGCTGTCTTGACCTACACGGATACCGGCAATTATTTTTTCGAAAGCTTTGAGGGCTTCTGTTGCGGTTGGATAGCGATTTTTGGGATTGGGCTCTATTAGGCGTTTAATAAAGGTTTCAAGGGCAGGGTTAATGGTCTCGTTGGACCACTGTACTTTTTTCGTACGGGGATGAATGGTCAGCTTTTGGGGAGAGATATCCATGAGGGCTGCGATCGCAACCATGCCAACAGAATATAAGTCGCTAGCGTAGCAGGGTTTTCCCCGTAATTGTTCAGGCGCAATATAGCCCGCAGTGCCCACCTTTACCGTAGCGGAGATCTGACCATTGCTGGCTAGCTTCGCATAGCTAAGCTCTTTAATCAGGCCAAAGTCCACCAAGGCAATATCTCCGTTACTCGCCTGTCGCATTAGAGCGGCTGGCTGAATATTACGGTGAATCATCCGATGCTCATGCACAAAGGCTAGAACCTTGAGGATATCTCTGAGTAGCTTAGTCACATAGCTCTCATCTAAAGGTTTGCCTACCCGAATTTCCTGACTCAGGTCATGGCCGTAAACCATCTCTTGCGCAATATAAAACTTGTTGCCTTCGTTAAAGTAGGCCAGCAGCTGCGGAATATGGGTGTGGGTGCCTATTTTTTGGAGGGTACTGGCTGCTTTTTCAAAGCTGTTTAGAATTTTGAGATCGGTATAAATCAGCTCCTTGAGGGTGCATTCTGACTGATGGGGCTGATGACGGTCGATGGCGCGATACGTAATGCCGTAGCTACCCTGATCTAGAACATCGAGAACTTCGAAACGAGTGGCAAGCTTCATAGCCGGTTGCGGTATCTGGGTAATTCTATGGGTACGTCTTCTGATTTGAGTGTAGCCAAGCCGACTGTAGTTGGGCGCGCGATATCTATATTGTCTGTGGATTGGGATGGGTGCAG
Organism: Leptolyngbyaceae cyanobacterium; assembly: GCA_050043465.1. Lineage (GTDB taxonomy): Bacteria > Cyanobacteriota > Cyanobacteriia > Phormidesmidales > Phormidesmidaceae > Leptothoe. Next base: position 95,073 of record JBHJIL010000058.1, on the reverse strand, counting down.
CTTTAACCCATAGAATTCTTTTAGCCTCCGATAGTATCCAGGAGAGCGCCCGCATATTTCCAAAAAAGGCGCTCATTTGGGGATGAACTAGGTTTAATCTGGATTTAATCTGAGCAGTCGTTTCCCTAAAAGATCTATGGCCAGCAGCAACAAGTATGTATTCCCGTTAGCCCTGGTAACCACTGCTGTCGCCATGACAGGTGCGATCGCCCAGCCGCTGTTGGCGCAAAGCCCTACCATTACCTGCCGCTACGACCCCAGTACCGGCACCCCCAACCCTTTGGGAATGCGGACATTTATCTCACTGACGGAAACAGATGGCACCACCGAGGTGACCTACGAGCAGCTGGGAACGATGGTGCCCGGTGCGGTAGAGGCTGTTTTAACCACGCAGCGATCGCTGCTATTCCCTAATCGATCTATTGATGCTGTTCGCCAGCTTTTGGTAAATACCCCCACCTACTATCAGGAGCTAGTGGGCTTTGCCGACCCAGAAGGCTTTGCCCCCGTCAATGCCACATTGGTATGTCAGGCTGAGGCGGTAGCGGCCCGCCCTGCAGCGCCGCGTCAGAGGGCTGCCCAACCGCGGGGCGCAGAACTACCCGATCTGAGCGCACTACCAGACAACACTTCAGAAGACAATCTGTCTAATGGTGAGGGGATTACCCCAGCGACGTTCTATGACACCATTGCCGGGCTAGCCGATGGCAACTATCGCTATGTATCAGGACCAGCCGCCGTTGATCGAGTGTACTCAGACCAGGAACTGCTAAATCGGGGCGGCGTTTTATTTTTGTTTCAAAAGACAGGAGATAGCATCGTTGGCTCCTACGGTTATATCGACGGTGAGGCCATTTGTATTGAAGGACGCGTCAGCGGCAATACCGTTACGGGGCAAGCCTATCCCAATGACGGAATGGCTCTCGACCTGGCCGAAGACTTTGCGTTTTGGGGACCGGCCACCTTCTTAAAAGTACGTCGCACCCAGGGGGATGAAGGCGCTCGCTATTACAGCAGTGCCACCCTGGAACTGGGCGATTTTTCAAAAATCAATTCAGGTTCAAGCCTTCCCCCCAGTCGCTGTAACTAGAGGCTATGGCAACTTACCTGCTTCAAAGACCAGCTGGTCAAGATTTTGCTGCATCTGGGTCACAACCTGACGGTAGCACTGTTGGACATAGCGGCTGTCTTTGGCGGCAGCACGCCCTGTGCGCTCAAAAACGATGGGGGCACACACTCGGGTATAAATCTGCTGCGGCCAGGGAATATGGGGCAGAGGGCCGACACCGATCCCCCAAGGTAGCCCCAGGTAAATGGGAAAAACCTCTGGATCAATTCCTTTGAACCAGGGAAGCAGCCCCTGCTGGTGGAGCCATTTTACCTGCTCGTAGCAGTCGTCAAGCACGATGAGGGTATCATGGGCTCCTTTAGAAACAACAGGGACAATAGGCACCTGCTCTCGTAGCGCTAGTTTGATAAAACCGGTGCGCCCTGCCAGCTGAATTTGATGCCGCTGCTGGTAGGTGCGAAAGACATCCTGTGCCCCCCCTGGAAAAACCAGGACGCTAGCGCCGCGTTGAAGCGCTGCGATCGCAAACCGAGGTCGAGCCGGGACCGCACCACACCGGGCTCCCAGTTGGCCTAAGGCGGCATTCACCTGCCAAACTTTTGGGTGCATCAAACCGTACATCGGACGCTCATAGCCAAACCGACGAAACCAATCCACCATCAGCATTAGCAAATCAGGAGCCGCCAGCCCGCCATTGTGGGAGCCTACAAAAAGCGCCTGTTGAGGAACATGATGCCAGCCGTCCGTGCGTGTATGAAAGTAATGGTCATAGGCCCACTCCCATTTAGGCATCAGCGAGGCAATCACCTTTGGATCACGTTGGGCCAGCGCTATATCAGTACTGTGGCTGCAGCCAGGCATAGAGTTGTGCTAATCAGGGCAGCCCTCAGCCTATCGAAGATCGGTAAAGCTACTTGTCAAGATTTGATAGCGACCTTACACCTAAAGTCATAAACCAAAAAGTCCTGAGCCAGGGTCCATGGGTTGGGATATTAGAATGATGCGACCTCTGAGACAAATGAGTCCGCAAACAAAAAGGGCTCCCATCGAAATGGGAGCCGCAGTAAGCGTTATTCCTTAATGACCTAATTGTGCCAGGGAAATTTGCTCCAAGTTGTGACAATGATCATGCCCTAGTCGTGTTTAAGTTCATATCCCAGTACTAGCTTGTTCTGCATTGGACACCGAAATGACGTAGCGGAGTTCGGTTCCTCTAAAAAAGATTTACCATAGACTTACTGACGTTGTGAATACGACATTAGTGCAAATAATTGGCTTAAATCGTCCATGGAATTTCTCAACCGTTTGCTAGGTCGTAATCCCGATACTGTTAAAGCAAATGTAGAAATCTATACCTGGCAAACCTGCCCCTACTGTATTCGTGCCAAGCTGCTGCTGTGGTGGAAAGGCGTCGCATTTAACGAGTACAAAATTGATGGAGATGAAGCAGCCCGCGCCAAAATGGCAGAGCGCGCAAACCAGCGGCGTAGCGTACCTCAGATCTTTATCAACGACCGTCATATCGGGGGCTGTGACGATCTGTATGCCCTTGACGGCCAGGGACAGCTCGACCCGCTCCTAGCCCAGCCTACCTAGGTTAGACCTGCTGTTTTAAGAGAAAAACGATACTACATTGGCAGATTTTCGCATTGGCTGTGCCGTGTGGGCCTACAAAGAATGGCTGGGCGATTTTTACCCGGCGGGCAGCCGCGCTGCTAACTTCTTGCGTCTCTACGGCGAGCGCATGATCTGCGTTGAAGGTAACACCACGTTCTATTCTATTCCTACCCCAGAAACCTTACAGCGCTGGGCTGAGCAGACTCCTGACCCCTTCCGATTTTGTCCAAAACTGCCGCGGACGGTAACCCATGAGGGCCCATTAGTGCCGCAGCTGCCTGATGCGTTGGAGTTTTTATCGCTTATGCAGGGTCTAGGGATAAAGCTAGGGCCAATTTTTGCTCAGCTGCCACCCCGGTACAGTCCGGCATTATTTGCAGATCTAGAAACATTTATCGCCAGCTGGCCTCACAACACCAGTCCACTGGCAGTAGAGGTTCGTCACCTACAGTGGTTTAAGTCGCCTCAGTCAGAACGATTGGATAGGCTGCTGAGAGATTTTAATGTGGGACGGGTGCTGCTAGATACACGACCGATTTTTACCTGGAGCAATCCGGCGGACGATCCGCAGCTGCGGTCAGAACGAAAAAAGCCTCGGGTACCGCTGCTGCCAACGGCGACGGCAGATTTTGTGCTGGTACGCTACATCAGTCATCCACAGCTAGATCGCAACCGTGATTTTTTGGCAGGCTGGGTAGAGCGCGTGGGGGAATGGCTGGCCCAGGGTTTATCGGTTTACTTTTTTGTACACTGTCCCCAAGAGGCTCAGTCACCTGCGATCGCACGCTATTTTCAACAACAGCTAGAAAAAGCCGGTATCGATGTGCCACCTCTACCCTGGTCGTTGCTTCAGGCTCCGCCTCAGCAGTTAAGACTGTTCTAAACTTTGGAACTCACATTCTGCAGGCTGGGTAATAGAAATTAGTAACTTTATCCCAGCTATTTCCAAGAAGTTCCAACTATTGCAGAGCAAGCCCAAGACCTCAGCCGGTACAACTATTCCCAATCCAAGATCCGTACATCCCAGCTAGTTACAGGAACTGAAAACCCAAAGTCAATCGTTACTGGCACAGCATCATCGGCACTAATACTTTGGATTGTAGCTTGACGAGTCTGCGGTGTACGGCCTTCTGCATACCCTGTTGCCTCGACTACCACATTTTCAACCATGCTGTTGCCGCTGTTGTGGACATTGCCGGTGATAGCGCTGGTCGGTGTGAATGCACCGAGAAAGCTGCTCCATCTCTCATTGTCGAAATGGATATTCCGCGTCCATACGCTGGGAGGCATTGAAATAGAGGGTGAGCTGGGAATAGTTACAGTGAAGATATCAGCGTCTGTGCCATCAGAGCCACACAGATGACTTAGATCAGTCATTCGCCCGTCCATCTCCATGTAGCACACAGGTAGAAGCATTGGCAGGTAGCTTAATGGAAGCAGCAAAGACAACTGAGACAAGCAAGGAGCGTTTAAGCATGCTGGGTAGTAAATGAGAACATGCTTACAAATCCAGTAGACTTATAGGCGTTCAGGATTATCCCGTAACATGCGACTTTTGGCTGGGGAGCACGTCATCCACTGGCAGATGAAAAATACTCAAGTTGATGATTTAGATAGATGGATCTCAATTGAGTATTTGTGGCAACGTCTCTTCATTCCATTGCGCCCCAGTTACCTGCAGTCTGGCATCAATCTGTTTGACCCAAGACTCGACAGGCCCTGAGCCAATAGGCAAGCCTTCCATCTGATAATAGCGATAGTTGGGAATGCGTCCAGCATGATTTCTCAGATAGGTACTAAAGCGTCGGGCCGAGTCATTGTCTAACTCGCATAGACGGGCCAAAACCTGTTGAAGTTGCCCTTCCCAGAGTTGACTTGATAGTGATTCGAGCACCGTCTCTGTGGCCTCGACTTTGTAGAGATTCTCTTTAAGGTGATACCAATCAAGCACTTCGTCGGTTGGGACCTCGATTACCATCTGGTCAAATAGGGACCAAATACCAGGTGTCCATCACCGAGGAGATAAATCACAGGCACTAGAGGCAATGTCGTCACCCACTCCAACAAGGTCGCTGGGTCTTTGTACCAAGCCATACCGATACCGTCGCCATTGACTCTGATACCGTGATAATGACGCCAAACACTGGCTTCCCCCTTGGGGGTGCGCACACGCACCATTCCGCCATCGAGGGTGAGTTCGCTGACGGGCTCTTCAGACGTTGGCTCGGGTAAGGTTGAGCGCTTCACCATTCGCTCTTGCGTTTTGGCACTCACCCGAACTCCCGTGAGTATGGCCACATCAGATTCTGCATGCGTATAGGACGCTTTGGCACACATCCGTAAACAACATTTCTCTAGATACGGACTATGCTTGACACGAGCCTTGAGCGACAGAGTTTGCGCTTGTTTGCGAGAGTTCCACAACTCTCCCAGAATGCTCACTACTCGCCTTGTTTGCTCACCAACGTCTGGGCAATTTGCTTGGATGAAAATTTTCCTAGACCGGGAGAGACATGGCTCTGGAGTTGAGCACGAACCGTGTGTTCGATATCCTCCAAATTATCCATCGGTAACCCGTTTGCTTGAGCGTCGTCATAGAGAATCTGGGCGATGGCTCGCACATGGGAATCCAGTTGCTGATGGGTTTCAGGTGTCATGGTTGTTAACCGATAGAAGCACTACCCTCTAGGATATTTTTTCTCTGATTAATGGATGACGTGCTCCCTGAGCAACAGCCCAATCAGCTAGACCCACTACGCCACCTAACGCAATAACGGGAGCTGCACCGATAGCCACGGCTCCACCACCAACGGCAAGCCCCATTCCTCCGACCGTATTAGATACGATAGCTCCACCAACTGCTCCAGCTCCACAAGCTGCTCCAGCTTCTAAAATCTCAGGTATTTTATCGTCTGACATGAGATTTAACGGCCTAGCTTTTCACCACGCTTATAGGCTGCAACACCCTTACAGAGGCCGTAACCAACAAACCCTAAAACTCCCAGAATTCCAGGAGCGGAAAACGTTACAGTGGCGACGGTTATTGAGCCTGTACCAGTGGCAGCAGCATGGATTTATTAGGTAAACGCTTTATCTTGGCTAGTTGAAAAAAATGGATGAGAGTTTAGGGTCAGCGACGATCCTGAGCATCACCAAAAGTGTGCAAGACCCAGATTAAGTCTCAATAAATTTGCTAAATCTCAACCCTGATTGATACTAAGCTTGTAGAGCTACCAATTCACACTGCCCCCCTTAGCAGCCCCCGATACAATGGTCATTTATGGAGTAAGGATATGGTGTGGGGGATTCATCATGGTTTCGTCAGTCTTGGATTTATCCCCCATGGTCATTGTTACCTATGGAAATCAGGATTAGTCTGGCTACATCTCCTCTCTGACGGATTCATCGCCCTGGCCTATTTTTCCATTCCAGTGGCACTGCTCTACTTTGTGCAACGGCGGCGGGATTTACCGTATCCCTGGCTTTTTTTGCTTTTTGGCGGCTTTATCATAGCCTGTGGATTAACCCACGTCCTTTCGATTTGGACGCTATGGCATCCTAACTATTGGACGTCAGGAGGAATCAAAGCGCTCACGGCTGTGGTTTCATTAATGACCGCCGCAACGATGATTCCTGTGATTCCCGAAGCCTTGACATTGCCAGGGCGTGAGGAACTAGAACGAGCAAAGGCAGACCTAGAGCAGCGTGTCCTAGAGCGCACCCAAGCTTTGCAGGTGAGTGAAGAGCGTCTCCAGATGGCGCTTGCGGGTTCTGGAGATGGCCTGTGGGATTGGAATATAGTCACGGGGGAAGTGTATTTAAGTCCTCGGTGGCAAGAGATGCTTGGCTACGGTGCGACCGAACTTCCCGGCAATGTAAGCACCTGGGAAACGCTGATCCACCCGGAGGATAAAGCTGGTGTGATGAAAAGCCTAAGGCTTCATTTACAGGATAGTCGTGTCCCCTACGCCTTTGATTATCGAGTAAAAATGAAGTCAGGCGAATGGAAATGGATCGGTAACTATGGTCAAGTGGTGACCCGCAATGATCAAGGAGAGGCGATCCGAATGACGGGGACTCACAAAGATATTAGTGATCGCAAACAGCGCGAACAAGAACTTGCAGAATCTCTTGCTGAGAAAAACGTGATGTTGCAAGAGATTCATCATCGAGTCAAAAATAACTTACAGGTAATTTGTAGCATGCTCAATTTGCAGACCAAATCTACGGATCCGCTAATTGCAGAAATTGTGCGAGAAAGCCAGAATCGGGTGAGGTCAATGGCTTTAGTGCATGAAAATTTATATCAGTCTGAGAATCTATCGAAAATTAATCTTGAGGACTATATCAAAGATTTGTCTAAAAACCTATTGAAGTCCTATCGCTCAAGCGTGAGCCAAACCAAGATTAATGTTGATACTTCAAATATATATCTCAATATCGATGTAGCAGTACCATGTGGACTCATTATCAATGAATTAGTCTCTAATGCGCTAAAATATGCCTTCCCTCAGCATCAAACTGGAGAAGTCAACATCACCATCTCTAAAAAAGCTAACCAGGATTTGATATTAACCGTTTCCGATAATGGAATTGGGTTGCCTGCTGAGGTCAATATAGAACAAACAGCTACGATGGGACTACGCATGGTGAAAGCATTAATTCAGCAGATTTCCGGGAGCCTAATCGTTAATCGAGAAGCTGGAACCTCATTTCAGATTATTTTTCCTCAAAAATTGTATTAGTTTTAGTTTGTCTATGTCGATAATTGAGTCCAAAGCAACGAAAATCTCCTCTTTTAAATCGCCCAGTATATTAATTGTTGAAAATGAAGGACTCATTGCTCTCGATATCGAAAATTATTTGCTAGATCTAGACTACCAAGTTACTGGGATCGCCGAAACGGGCCAGATGGTGATTCAAAAAGCCCTTGAATTGCGGCCCGATTTAATTTTAATGGATATTCGTCTTAAGGAAGAGATGGATGGTATTGAGGCAGCATCCGAAATTACAGCACAAATCGATATCCCTATCATTTTTTTGACAGCTTTTGCAGATCAGGATACTCTCAAACGGGCTAAATCAATATCGCCCTTTGCCTATATCCTTAAACCTTTTGATAGCATTGACCTGCGCACTAGTATTGAGATTGCCCTTCAAAAGCATTGTTCCGAAAAAATCATTAAGCAGCAAAAAACATGGCTAAATACAGTACTAGAAAGCATTGGTGATGCAGTCGTGACGACTGATAATGATGGAACTATTACTTTTATAAATAGGGTTGCCGAGTCGCTCACTCAATGGAGTAAATCTGATGCGCTGGGCAAACAGATCAATGAAGTTATTCCCTTAATTGACGGCGATAAGAACCCTATTGAAAATCCAATTTTGCAAGCTTTAAGAAAAGGGCAAGGAGATCGTTTGCCAGAGGGTACCTTGCTAATCACTAAGAATCAACAAGAAGTTCCTGTTGATGATAGTGCAGTCCTGATACTGGATGAAAACAATGAGGCTCATGGAGCTGTGATTGTTTTTCGAGATGTTACTGAAAGTCTGGTGGCGAAGAATCAGTTATTTCATAGCGCCTACTATGATGCTCTAACGAATCTACCTAACCGTTCATTATTTATAGATCGACTCCAACATTTAGTCGAGTTGAACAAGCGATACTCAAACTGTAAATTTGCGGTGTTATTTATTGATTTAGATCGATTTAAGAACGTCAACGATAGTTTGGGACATCCCATGGGCGATCGATTGCTGGTGATCACTGCACAACGGTTACAGAAATGTCTGCGGCCCACGGATACCGTTTCACGCTTTGGTGGGGATGAATTTGCCATTTTGTTAGAGCAGGTTGAAGATCTTGATACTGCTTGCCAGTTAGCTGAACGTATCAATCGCGAACTCAGTGCCCCTTGTTGTCTTGATAACTACGACCTATTCAGTTCTGCCAGTATTGGTATTGTCCAAGGACAACCTCAGTATGTCATGGCAGAAGATATGATTCGAGATGCAGATATCGCGATGTACCAAGCTAAAACGAATGGCAAAGGATGCTATGCCATTTTTGATGAGACGATGTATACGCAAGTCAAAGGGCAGCTCACACTAGAAAATGATTTACGCCGAGCGATTACTGACCATGCCTTGACGCTTCATTATCAGCCGATTGTCTCATTGGTTACCCAGGAGATTGTAGGTGTTGAAGCTCTGGTGCGTTGGGAGCATCCTGAGCGGGGTTTAATTCCTCCTAATAGATTTATCCCGATTGCAGAAGAAACAGACCTCATTGTGCAGCTTGATCGGTGGGTCTTAGGTCAAGCTTGCCAGCAGGTAAGCATGTGGCAAGATCAGTTTCCCAACCAAGCAAAATTGGAAGTCAGCGTTAATGTATCGAGCTATCATTTTTCGCGATCTAATGTGGTTGAGCACGTCAAGCAGACGCTTGCAGATACGGAGTTACCTGCAAGCAGCTTGAGGTTAGAAATTACTGAGAGTGCCCTAATTGAGAATCCTGAGTCAGCGGCTCAAATATTGTCAGCTTTAAAACGATTGGGGCTTCAGATCGCTATTGATGATTTTGGGACAGGCTATTCGTCCTTAAGTTATTTGCATAAATATCCCATTGATACGCTCAAAATTGACCGCTCTTTTATTCAAAATATTAACTCTAGTCTCGACCAATTCGAGATTACCCGCACGATTATCATTTTAGCTAAGACCTTAAATATCGCTGCGATAGCAGAGGGCGTGGAAACAGAAAAGCAACTAGATGCTATACATGCTTTAGGTTGTGAATATGCTCAAGGGTACTACTTACACCGCCCCTTAACTGACAAACAAGTCACGACCCTGCTGACGAATTAATATGGCTCTAACCTGACCTAATCTTTGGAGGAGCCCTCTCTCCTCGACGAGTCGAGGGGGCTAGCAGGAGCAGTGAGTTGCTAATCCTACAGAGATGCGCTTATTTACGAGTATCAATGCAACTTAATTAGTTTACTATTCTAGTGTCAGAACATCGGGTTTCTGTTTAGGTAAACTCTTTTTTTTGAGTATAGATAAGGTCTATTCGTCCATTGTTTCCCGGACTTGCAGAGCATCTTCAAACCGCCTGTTTAATTCTGCCGCCTTCGTTGACGGTCGTCGCTGCGATAGCTGAGATCGCCAAGGCAGCGACGAGTTTTGCGCTGATAGTTGAGGATGAGCAGATACAAGGGATCCTCACTGAGCGAGATATTGTGCGTTTGATTACCTCTCAACAGACGCTCACAACCCTGTCGCTTTCGGTAGTGATGACTCGAGAGGTGATTACGCTTCGTGCGAGCGAACTAACAGATATATTTCAGGTTTCGCAGCTGTTTGGTCGCTATCGGGTGCGTCATTTGCCGGTCGTTGATCAGCATGAGCGGCTGCTAGGGATGCTCACGCCTCAGAGTATCCGCCGTCTCATGAAGCCTGAGTATTTGCTTCGCCATCTGCGTGTCGAAGAGGTAATGGTTAACAGTGTAGTGCAGGGCGCTGTCGATGAGTCGGTGATGCAAATTGCACAGAAAATGACCGGTTATCGGGTCAGCTGTATTGTGATTGTAGACGCCATTAATCATGTCCCCTTGGGGATTATTACAGAACGAGACATTACCCAGTTTCATGTACTTGGATTAAGCCTAACGGAAACAGCTGCAGGGACGGTGATGAGTACCCCACTGACGACGGTGCAGCCTCAAGATTCGCTGTGGTGTGTGCATGAACGAATGCACAAGCTGCGGGTCCATCGGCTGGTGGTTGTGGAGCCAACGGGAAAGTTAGCTGGGATAGTGACTCAGACCCAAATGATCAAGCTGCTTAACCCGGCAGAGCTGTATCAGGTGATGGAGCAGATGCAGCAAACCATAGAGCAACAGACCCAACAGCTCAGAGAGCTAAATCGAGCGTTGCAAGTTGCAAACGAAGAGTTAGGACGGCAGGCCTCTTTGGATAAGCTGACCCAGCTCTCAAACCGTCGCCGATTCGATGAATACTTAGCGGAAAGCTGGCAACGGCTGAGCCAATTACAAGGGGAGTTAACTCTGATCCTTTGCGATGTTGATAACTTTAAGGCCTACAACGATACCTACGGACATGTTCAAGGTGATGCGTGCCTAGCCCGAATTTCTCAAGCCCTCAAACAAACGGTTCGTTCCTCGACGGATTTGGTGGCCCGCTATGGGGGCGAGGAATTTGCCATGGTGTTGCCGGAGTGCGGAGTAGTCGGCGCTAAGCGGGTGCTAGAAAATATATTCCAGCAGATTGATGTGCTCAAAATTCCCCATACAAGTTCTAATGTTGATGAGCATGTGACGATGAGTCTTGGTGCTGCTGTGGTTAGGCTCCCGTGTGCTAGCTCACCGACTAACTTTTTACAACTGGCGGACAAGCAGCTTTACGAGTCAAAGCATCAAGGTCGCAATCAGTTTAGCCTCGAAACTCTGAGCTAACCTTCTACTGCGCTCAGGAGGGCTGACCTCTCCTGATGTTGGATGCCACCAAAATTGGGCTCATCCCAACTGTAGGTGATCCAGGTCGGCAAAGCCCTTTGACAGTTGACCTGATTGCGAAATAAGAGGGCAAAGTCTTGATTTTCCGTAGTGCATCTCGAGTAAGTCTGAGTTTTTGAGATGCTCCTTTGGTCGATCGCCAAAACCTGACAAGAGCCCATAATTTCCGGAATTCACAAGTGCCCAGGATTCATAGTGGCCCTTTTAGCTATGTCACTGCAGAGCTTTACTAAAGTCTCTCAGAACACTCAAAATGAGACAGTCAGCTCTGAACTAAGAATGCTTGCATCTATCCTTAAAGATGCTCTGGTTACTCTTAAAGGAATAGCGAGAGATCTGAACATTTCACTTGATGACCTCACCCCAGAGCAGATTGATCAGTACATTACTGAGTGTTTCACAAATGCCCGTTTGAGAGACACTTCTGACGAGTGAAGTGGACCCAATTCTTTGGACAACTTTGTAGGGCACTTAAGCTCTGAAAATCCTACACAAGTTTTCTTGTCTTTCTAGACTACGCACACATTAACACGAGCCATCGAATTCGTAATAAATCTCATCGGGTGTTCGATAGTTGAGTGACTGATGCGGTCGAATCTGATTATAGAAATTAAACCAATTTTTCACTTCCTCCATGAGATGTGTACCATCGTCAAACGCTTTGATATAAATCAATTCCCATTTCACAGAACGCCATAATCGTTCAATGAAAATATTGTCATGACATCGGCCTCGACCATCCATACTGATGAAGACATCTGCCCGTTTGAGTCGTTGTGTAAAGACATTGGCCGTAAACTGAGCACCTTGGTCAGAATTAAAGATTTCGGGTTTAGGATACTGCTCCAACGCCGTATTCAATGCGGCCATACAGAACTGAACATCCATGGTGTTCGAGACTTGCCAACTCAAGACTTTACGGCTGAACCAATCCATAATCGCCACCAAGTAAAAATGGCCTTTGAGCACCGGTAAATAGGTAATATCGGTACTCCAAACTTGATTCACACGGGCAATTTCCACCCCTCGCAGGAGGTACGGATACACTGTATGGTCTGGGTGTCGCTTACTGAGCTTCGGCTTGGGATAAATGGCTTGTAAGCCCAGCTGATGCATGAGCCGTCGAACCCGTTTTCGATTCACCTGATAGCCTTGCTCGCAAAGGTAGGCTGTCATTCGACGACTGCCGTAAAAGGGCGTTTTTAGATACTGTTGGTCAATCGTTTCAGTAACGTCAAGTTTTCCCTTGAAGGCTCCACTGGCGGGTAGTACAGCGTTGAACGGTTAATCTTCAAGAGCTAGCATTGACGCACAATACTCAGCTGGCCATGGGTGGCATCTACCATGGCTTTTCGGTCTCCAAGCCCAAGGTCGCTGACCGCTTGGCTAAAAAATCTCGCTCCACCTTCAGCTGACCGATTTGACGGTATAACTCATCGATTTGAGCTTGGCTATCGGATGCTTGTTTGCCTTTACTTTTGACGGTTTCAAACAGAGTGCTAGCGTCTTCTAGGAGCTGACGTTTCCAGGTATTGATCACCGTTGGATGAATCTCATACTGACTGGCCAGTTCAGGGACTGTTTTCATGCACTGTATAGATTCTATGGCGACTTTTGCCTTAAATTTTGCGCTGTATTGTTTCCGTTTTTTTGCCATGAACGACTCCTTCGTTTCCGAGTGATTCAGAGCTTAACCCCCTGTCCAGTTTTTGGGGGCCACTATACCGAACTTAAAACAGCCGACGCAGCTAAGTAATGGCAAAAGTGAATATTGAGGCTGAGGTAAGAGCGGCTAACCTTGCGCTTAAAGCCGATTGCTACCGGGTCCGAATCGAACTCAGGGGCAAGCGGTTGTCATTGGTAGCAACACTCCCACCAAAGCCTACCAGTAACAAACGAAAACCTTACCAACAACCTATATCTATGAAACTGAATGCATCCAGAGTAGGACTTAGGAAAGCTAAAGCTGAAGCTATCAATTTAGGCGACCAATTAGACCGGGATAAATTTACTTGGGACGATTGGATTGATATTGCCAGTGATGAGCCCGAGGTTGCAACCTGCGGTTACTGGTTGGACAAATTTAAGGCCCATGTATTGCCCGACCTGCCAGAAGACAAGGAATACAACTGGAAAGAGCGGTTCCTATATTTCGGGTTTAATAAACTGCCATTAGATAAGCCCATGACAGCAGATGTCTTAATTGCAGCAGCTTTGACCAAACCGGAGTTAAAGAAAGCAGCCCGTGATAAGGCTTGTGACCGTCTACAACGCCTAGCCAAGTTTGCTGGCGTTGATGTGGACTTGAAACCTTATAAAGCGGGGTATTCCCGAGGGGCTATCAAATCTAGAGATATTCCTTCCGACAAGGAAATAGAAGCCATCATTGATAATATTAAAAAACCTGAATGGCGCTATATCTTTGCATTGATGGCTATCTATGGGCTCAGAAATCATGAAGCATTTTTATGCACTTTAGAAAACCGCAACGGTGTTCTAATAGCTAATATCCCCGATAACACTAAGACTGGTACCCGTGTTGCCTACCCTCACCCGAGTAGATGAGTAGAACGTTGGGAGATCATCAACAGCCATCCTCCTACATTTACCGTCAGGGCTCCCCAGGAGTACAGACAAAAGGTCTCTTGCTATTGACGAGATACCCTTAAGCGCCCTGAGACACCCTATGCTCTAAGACATGCCTATGCTATTCGATGCCACCGGGAAGGGGTTCAACTTGAGATCGCAAGCCAGTGGATGGGGCATAGCCCAGAAATTCATTTACGCACCTACCAGCGTTAGATTTCTGAAAGCATTCACCGGGAAGCTTGGGACAAGCTGCAAATTGTTGAGTAACTCAGCTTTGCTGAGTAATTCGTTGAGTGGCTACTCAACGAGGTTAGGCCTTTGTATAGCAACGCTTTCGACTGCTAAAAAGCGCTTTGTTGAGTAGTTGAGTAAGTATACATAATATAAACCCTTACACCTATCCTCAAAAAATCCGTTTCTACAGACATGGTTATTTTGGGCTTAAATTTGGCTTAAAAATCTAAAAAATCAAACCAAATTGAGGGTAATTCAGGTGTATTGCTAGACTGTAAATTTCCTTGGTAGTAAAGGCAATCCTTTAAGAAAAAAGGGAAGCGCTAACTTCCCTAAGGTTCCTTGAAACAAAACTTGTATGTCACTGGTTATTGTACAGAGCAATTCTCACTTTGGAGTAGTGAATTTGCCTGATTTTCAAGGTTTCTTTCGATACTCGCCTAGATAACTGCCCAAAAATACATGACGCTACGTATTGCTCAGGTATAAGTTCCGAAGATACAGCGGAAGTTTTTAGGCACCGTCAGTGATTTTTTTGACATTTACGATAAATTTACTGCTTTAGGTTTGCGGTCTGCCGCTGTTTGGCCAAGTCAATAGCCAGCTTGATGGCAGCCACCATACTGTCAGGACGGGCAATACCTTGACCCGCAATATCAAAGGCGGTGCCATGGTCCGGCGAGGTGCGGATAAAGGGAAGCCCAATAGTGGTGTTGACGGCCTGGTCAAAGGCCAACATCTTGACTGGAATCAGGCCCTGATCGTGATAGAGCGCTAAATAGCCATGGTGGGCTTTCCGATTAGGATAGTTCCATGCCTGGGCCGGGGTTACCCAGAGGGTATCAGGGGGGACAGGCCCATCTAAAACCGCCTGGGGAAATTGCTGACGCTGCTGCTCAAGCCAGGGAGTTAACCAATCGATTTCTTCTCGTCCGAGCTGACCTTGTTCACCGCTGTGAGGGTTGCGCCCTGCGATCGCAACCCAGGGCCGTTCAATCCCAAAGTCCTGTCTTAAGCAGTTCAGCAGTAGCTCCAACTTTAAGGTCATCACCTCAGGCGTAAGCGCTTCCGGCACCTCCCGCAGCGGAATATGGGTTGTTGCCAGCAGGGTACACAGCGTCCACTGGGTCAGGGGGGAACGGGCTACAAACAACATGCCAAAGCGACTCACCGCCGACATTTCTGCTAAGAGTTCAGTTTGGCCTGGATAGTGATGCCCCGCAGCGAGCCAGGCAGACTTGGCAATAGGGGCAGTGACAACACCGTCGTAGCCATCTTTTAGACAGTAGCGAATGGCTGTTTGCAAACTTCGAAAGCTAAGGTCACCACTGGCCGAGCTTTCTTGCCCTAGCTGCAGGGTTTGATCGGCACCTAAGGGCACATCAATCAGGGGATAGTCCCCTAAGGGGATCTGCAGCTGCTGGCTGAGTTTTACTAACTCTTGCTGATTGCCCACTAGGGTGACCTCTGCAGCCGTCCCGATTTGAGGTAAGGCTTTGAGCACTACTTCCGGACCAATTCCGGCCATGTCACCCAGTGTTACTAGTAGTTTGGCTGTGCCCATGTCGTTATCCCTCGTGTGCCCTGGTCGTATGACCTTGATGTCCCCTAACGA
Organism: Leptolyngbyaceae cyanobacterium; assembly: GCA_050043465.1. GTDB lineage: Bacteria > Cyanobacteriota > Cyanobacteriia > Phormidesmidales > Phormidesmidaceae > Leptothoe. Next base: position 79,409 of record JBHJIL010000058.1, on the reverse strand, counting down.
TAAAACAAAGTGTTAGCGTTAGGGGGTTGCTATTGTCAGTCCCCTTCATGGCATTCAAAACTGGTTTGATGCGCACGGTCATAGTCGTTACTCTGCTAGCTGGCTGTGCGACTGCGCCTGGGGATACACCGACTGCGGCCGAGGCTCCTAGCGAAGAGCGGGCCGAATCGCCACCCAGCGAGGCTGAACTGGCTGAGGCTGAGGCTGAATGGCGAGCTCGGCAGGATGAGGTCAGCGCAGTTCTAGCGTCTATGGATCGAGCCACCTTTATTGGCGAGTCTCCCACCAAAGGAAACCCCAATGCAGAGGTGGTTGTCGTCAAATTTTCTGACTTTGAATGTCCGTTTTGCGCGGTAGCAGCAGGTCATATGAATGACTTTGTAGCAGAGCGTGAAACGGAGGTGCTGTATGTCTACAAGCATTTACCCTTGACAAGTATTCATCCGGAAGCCGTACCGGCGTCAAAAGCGTCCTGGGCCGCCGGACAGCAGGATCAGTTTTGGCTGTATCACAATGGTCTGTTTGCCAATCAAGATCGTCTGGGAGATGCGCTGTATGTGGAGCTAGCAGAGCAGATCGGTCTAGATGTGGAGCAGTTTAATCGCGATCGCACCAGTGATGCAGCGCAGACTGCTGTGGATGCCGACCTAGCACTGGCAGAACAGCTTAAATTACGGGGCACGCCGAGCTTTTTGATGGGCGGGCTATTGATTCCTCCCGGTGTTCCACCTGAAAGTTTTGGCGCATTACTTGATAATCTCAAAGCAGCTCCAACGTCTCCAGCAGAATAAAATGCGATCGATGCGGGGCACGGACCGATGCGGTTAATCTACCTACCCAATGCTGTTGCCCTATGGCTAATATCAACCGACCCAAAATTATTGTCATTGACGATGACCCAACTGGTTCTCAAACGGTGCACAGCTGTTTGTTACTGCTTAAGTGGGATGTTGCCACTCTCAAGCAGGGACTTTTAGACGAGTCTCCCATATTCTTTATTCTGGCCAATACCCGAGCGCTGACGCCAGCTGAAGCGGAACGGACCACCCGCGATGTATGTCATAACCTCAAACAGGCTCTGCTCGAAACTAATATTCAAGAGTATTTAGTGGTCAGCCGTTCGGACTCCACTCTGCGAGGCCACTATCCGCTAGAAACCGATGTCATTGCTGCCGAGCTAGGACCGTTTGATGCCCACTTTATGGTGCCTGCATTCTTCGAGGCCGGTCGGGTCACCCTCAATAGCACCCACTACATTGAAGCAGACGGCACGCGTACGCCCGTTCATGAAACCGAGTTTGCCAAAGATTCTGTCTTTGGCTACAGCTATAGCTATTTGCCAGACTATGTTGCCGAAAAAACGTCTGGAAAGATTGTTGCCGATCGGGTAGAACGATTTACTTTAGAGACTCTGAAGCAGGGCACTGAAGACCGGCTAATGGCCCTCAGCGACAATGTATGTGTTGCTGTTGATGCTAAACAACAGACCGATCTCGATAAATTCTCTCAAGAGTTGTTATCTGCTGCTGCTCAGGGGAAAAAGTTTCTCTTTCGCAGTGCGGCCAGCCTGCTAACGTCCCTAGCAGCTTTACCCACCCAGCCGGTCCCCTCAGATAAAATGTCTCGCTATACTCGGAATAACAACCCTGGTGTGGTCCTCGTCGGCTCCCATGTACAAAAAACAACTCGACAGCTAGAGCACTTACTAAAACAACCGGGCATCAGCGGGCTAGAGGTCGAGGTATCTCGATTAAAAGCAGACCCTACCCAGGCTAAAGCCATGGCTGATGAAGTTCTGGCCCAGGTGCAAACCGTCTACCGCGAGGCAAAAACCGCTGTGGTCTACACCAGCCGCCAGGAACTCACCTTTGCTGACGCGGCGACTCGCCTGGCGTTTGGTGAAGCGGTTTCGAACTTATTAATGGATATTGTGCAGGGACTGCCTACCGATCTAGGTTTTTTGATTAGTAAAGGCGGCATTACCTCTAACGATACGTTGAGCACAGGGCTGGCTCTTACCTCGGCTCGACTGCTCGGTCAGGTGATTCCAGGAGTGTCAGTGGTGACAACCAGCGCTGAACACCCGCGGTTTCCAAATCTACCGGTTGTTTTATTTCCTGGCAACGTCGGTGGGGACGATGCTGTCACGACCGCCTATATGCGCATGATCAGCCAGTAGACTTGGCCCGGTATCGGGCTTAGCTAGGCCCGATTTGCATTTTCGAGTCTGAGTTCAGAGAGCAAATCGGTCAAGCGATCGCACTTTGCTTCATAGGTATCACCACAAAAATGGCAGGTAGCTTCAGCGGGCTCGCTTTTGTTGATCATATCCTGCAGCTCATCTTCTCCTAGCAGCTTGAGCGCAGACAGCATGCGCTCTCCACTGCAGGCACAGTGAAACCTGAGCAGCTGGCTCTCTGGGAAAATCTGTAATCCCATATCTCCGACCAGGTCCTCAAAAATCTGAGGCAGCGTCTGCCGGGCTCGCAAAAGAGGAGTAAACCCTGTTAGCGAGGAAAGACGTGACTCTAAGGCGCTAATCAGCTGTTCGTCACTCGATGCCTGGGGCAGAATCTGAACTAGCAGCCCACCGGCAGCCTCAACGCCATTTTGATCCACAAAGACACCCAGCACCAGAGCCGACGGCGTTTGCTCTGATGTAGCTAAATACTGGGTCAGGTCTTCGCCGATTTCCCCAGAGACGAGTTCAACTGTGCTGGAGTAGGGATAGCCCAGGCCTGAGTCGCGCACGACATAGAGATAGCCATTGCGACCGACGGCGGCACCCACATCGAGCTTACCCTGGGCGTTGGGAGGCAATTCGACGGATGGAGCGGAGACATAGCCTCTCACGCTGCCGTCTAAGTGGGCATCCACTAAAATGCCTCCCAGCGGCCCATCTCCCTGAATTTGAATATTGATGCGAGCATCGTCTCGCTTCATATTGGATACCAGCAGCGCTCCAGCCGTTAAGGTTCTACCGAGGGCCGCTGTGGCAACATAGGAAAGCTTGTGGCGAGTTCTAGCTTCTTCGACTAAACGGGTGGTAATGGCTCCAACAATTCGAATACCGCCATCTGTTGCTACTGCTCGAATGAGCTGATCCGCCATGGTTTTACGTTGTTCTTGCAGTGAATAATCTCTACCATTGTAGTGTTAGAGCCGTCGCACTGGCCCGTCTGTTATTCAGGGTTCTATCACCATCCTAATCTGTTCAAACTTTTAAAAAAGCCGCTATGTTTGGGATCTATCAGCAAAGTACTCTGCGAATTGAAATTGATGCAACCGTTGCTCAACTGCGGCAAAGTTTGACCCATCCTGAGCAGATGCGCCAATGGCTCTGGCCACAGCAGTTTTCCGAGAGCTTTAAATCACCGCTGTATGTCGGTCAAACGTTTTCTAGCTATGTTGGCCCTATTCGAATTGACCACACAGTGGAAACCTGTGCCGATAGCTCTATCCGTTTTTTACTACATCGCGGCGTAGACGGGTTTCATGAATGGAATTTGGGAGATGGCTGGGTTCAGTCTCGCCTGGAGGGCGTGTCAACACTGCCCCTCAATATTGCTCAAACAGCCAGCTTGCTGAGACTTCAGCTATTCCTAAAGCTTAAGCATCAACAAATGGCGAAATAAAGGAGGCGCACTCCATAGCCCTTTCGCTAATCTTCCACCCGGAGCCTGACAGAGTCCCCGTGGGAGGGTAGTCCCTCAGCACTGGTCAACACGTCGATGGCTCCAGCAACATTGCTCAAAGCAGATTTTGAATACTGAATTAAGCTGGAATGCTTCATAAAGGTTTCAGTGCTCAAAGGGGAAGCGTAGCGGGCAGCCCCTGATGTCGGTAGCGTATGATTTGGCCCAGCCAAGTAGTCACCAACGGCTGCAGGCGTATCGTGCCCTAGGATAATAGCGCCAGCCTGTGTAATCTGCTCTAGTAAAGACCAGGGTTCTTGCACCTCTAGCTCCAAATGTTCGGGCGCAAACTGGTTGGATAGCTGAACGGCCATTTCCAGGGACTCTACGACAACAACAATGCCGTAGTGAGCGATGGCTTTTTCAGTTTGAATCTGACGGGGATGACCGGCAAGCTGTCGATCCACTTCGGCAACAACTTTTTCGGCCACAATGCCGGCGGCGGTTAGTAGAATGGCGGCGGCGAGCGGGGCGTGCTCAGCCTGAGCTAGAAGGTCAGCGGCCACATGGATCGGGTTCGCCGTATGATCCGCAATAATCAGCACCTCTGATGGACCGGCCAGGGAATCAATGCCCACTGTGCCATATACCTGTTTTTTAGCCAGGGTGACATAAACGTTGCCAGGCCCGCTGATGATATCTACTTTGGGTACCGTATCAGTACCATAGGCCAGTGCCCCAATGGCCTGCGCCCCACCCACCCGATAAATTTCTTGAACGCCGGCTTCTTGGGCAGCGACCAGCACGGCTGGATTGATTTGTCCCTTGGGCGTGGGCGTTACCATAACCAGACGCTCTACTCCCGCAACGCGGGCTGGAATGGCGTTCATCATTACCGTGCTGGGATAGGCCGCACGGCCGCCAGGAACGTAGATGCCAGCGCGAGCAACGGGAGTATAGCGCTTACCGAGTACGGTCCCATTGTCTTCAAAGGTGACCCAGTTTTTGGGCAGCCGCTGCTTGTGAAAACTCTCAATGTTTTTGCAGGCCAGTCGAATCGCGTTGAGCAGCTCTCCCGAAACTTGTTGATAGGCAGTATCAATTTCTGCACCGCTGATCTGTAGGGTGCTAGCGCTCAGCGTTTGCTGATCAAATTTTTCGGTGTAGTGCAAGAGGGCCTCATCCCCTGAGAGCCGAACAGCGTTCAGTATTTCTCGAACGGTGGCTTCTTGCTCGATTACCTGATCGGTGTGGATGCGATCGCAAATACGCTGGAGTTCAGTCTGCGCTTCGCTAAAGGTGTAGAGAGTTCGCAACATTGAGGCGGGTAGCGAGGGTGGGAGAGGTGTGACTGTTATAGCTTAGCGCGGAATATTGGTGTCAGCCGGACAGTCAAGCTACATTCTCAACAATTAGAGGCATTACTTAGATACTTTGATGTTATAATTCGAGACCCTGACAAAAATTACAGTGGCAACTAGTGGCAAACATTAAATCTGCGATGAAGCGCATCCAAATTGCGGAGCGCAATCGTCTACGTAATAAGTCATACAAGTCGGCAGTCAAAACTCTGACCAAAAACTACTACGCCGCCCTAGGTGAGTATGCTTCCGATCCCTCTGATGAGAAGAAGCAAGCCGTTGACACCTCCATGTCGGCTGCGTTTAGTAAGATCGACAAGGCGGTGAAGCGTGGCAGCCTCCATAAGAATGCGGCGGCTCGTCGGAAGTCCAGACTTGCTCACGCTCGCAAAGAGCATGAGGCATCCTCGTAGCCTCCTATGCAGCTGGTCGACAGTCACGTTCACATCCACCATACTTTTGACAAGCTGAGCTTTCAGTCTGACCTGGATGAGGTAGCAGCCGCCTGGAGACAGGCCGGTGTGGTTCATCTGGTTCATTCTTGTGTGCAGCCTTCAGAATTCGCTCAGATGCGGGCGATCTCCGATCGGTTTGATGAGGTGTCTTTTGCCGTAGGTTTACATCCAGAGGATATGGATCAGTGGACGCCTGATTTGGCTACCACGATTCATCAGCTGGCACTATCTGACCACCGGGTAGTCGCTATCGGAGAAACTGGATTAGATTTCGTTAAAGGAGCCGATCAGGACCGTCAGATCGAAGCGTTTCGTGCCCAGCTGTCTGTTGCGCATGAGCTGGATTTACCTGTGATTATTCACTGTCGAGATGCGGCAGAAACGGTGCGTGATATTCTGCAGTCATTTCGTTTGGAGAAGGGGCCCGTTCGGGGTGTAATGCATTGCTGGACAGGGACACCGGAGGAAACTCAGTGGTTTCTAGATCTGGGCTTTTACATTAGCTTTAGCGGCATTGTGACGTTTAAAAGCGCTACCCAGGTTCAGGCGTCGGCTCAGATGGTAGGCTGCGATCGCATCTTAGTTGAAACTGATTGTCCGTTTCTAAGCCCAGTTCCTAAGCGCAAGGAAAAGCGCAATCAGCCCGCTAACGTGCGCCATGTTGCCGATTTTGTTGCTAAGCTGCGAGGAGTGCCCCTAGAAGACTTGGCAGAGCAAACTACAGCAAACGCTAGAGTTTTATTTAAGCTTCCTGATTCCTCATTCACCGTTTCAGACTAGCCCCTAGTCTAAGCAAGGTAACGTAATAGGCAATGCCAATCGGATTGGCGAAAGATGCTGATATTCAGCTAGTGCGACTGAGGCACATTACCAAAACAAAACATGAAGCACCAAAAATATTAAATTTCACTGCTGATTTGTGATATACTATCCCGGCTATACGTTAGCCTTAGTAAACTAGTCAATCAGCCCTCCGGACTCACGCTATCTATAACGTTGGTGCCCTAACGGTTGCTATTGCACCTTAAATAACTGCCCACCGCACCCACTTTCAAGCTTATCGAATGCTAGCAAAACATCTGAAAAATATTTGCTGGACTGCATTACCTACAGGGGGAATGCGGTCGTTTTCGTGTTTTTAACTTAGCACCATTTCCTTTTCGATTTCGATTTAATCAGATTCCTTTATAACCCGTTAATTTAGGCCCAACCTGCTCGAGGAGACGAATGACTGACCTAACCATTTCCCAATCCTCCTTTGTACTGCCTGACCTCGTCGAAATCCAGCGTTCTAGCTTTCGTTGGTTTTTGCAAGAAGGGCTGATTGAAGAACTTGAGAGTTTCTCACCAATTACCGACTATACGGGCAAGTTAGAGCTGCATTTTCTAGGTAAGGACTATAAGCTCAAGGCGCCCAAATATATGGTCGATGAGGCCAAGCGTCGCGACAGCACATATTCGGTCCAGATGTATGTGCCCACACGTCTCATCAATAAAGAAACTGGGGAAATCAAAGAGCAAGAAGTGTTCATCGGGGATCTGCCCCTAATGACCGATCGCGGTACCTTTATCATCAACGGTGCTGAGCGGGTAATCGTCAATCAGATTGTGCGTAGCCCAGGGGTTTATTACAAGGCAGAGACCGATAAGCACGGGCGACGTACCTACAACGCTAATCTCATTCCCAACCGAGGAGCCTGGCTAAAGTTTGAAACCGATAAAAACGATCTCGTTTGGGTGCGAATTGATAAGACCAGAAAGCTTTCTGCCCAGGTACTCTTTAAGGCTTTGGGACTGAGCGACGGTGAAATTTTTGACTCACTGCGTCATCCAGAATATTTTCAAAAGACCATCGAGAAAGAGGGGCAATTTAGCGAGGAGGAAGCTCTACTTGAGCTGTATCGTAAGCTGCGTCCTGGTGAACCGCCAACCGTATCGGGCGGTCAGCAGCTCCTCAATTCTCGATTCTTTGATCCCAAGCGCTACGACTTAGGTAAAGTAGGACGCCACAAGCTCAATCGAAAGCTGCGTTTGAACGTACCTGATGCTGTTAGGGTTCTCACACCTCAAGACGTGCTAGCGGCTATCGACTACCTGATCAACTTAGAGTTTGACATTGGCATCATCGATGATATCGACCACCTGGGTAACCGTCGCGTTCGCTCTGTCGGTGAGCTCCTCCAAAATCAGGTACGCGTTGGTCTCAATCGTTTAGAGCGAATCATCCGCGAGCGGATGACGGTATCAGACTCCGATTCCCTAACGCCTGCTTCTCTTGTAAATCCAAAGCCTCTAGTAGCTGCCATCAAGGAATTCTTTGGTTCCAGTCAGCTATCCCAGTTTATGGATCAGACCAACCCACTGGCTGAGCTAACTCACAAACGACGAATCAGCGCCCTTGGCCCCGGTGGCCTCACCCGCGAGCGCGCAGGATTTGCTGTCCGAGATATTCATCCCTCTCACCACGGTCGTATTTGTCCTATTGAGACACCTGAAGGCCCCAACGCTGGACTCATTGGCTCTCTAGCAACCCATGCCCGCGTCAATGATTTTGGCTTTATTGAAACGCCCTTCTTTCAGGTGGATGACGGTCGAATTCGTAGGGATTTACCGTCAACATACATGACCGCGGACGAAGAAGACGACTTCCGCGTAGCGCCTGGTGATATTCCTATCGACATTGATGGCAATATCCTGGGTGAGTCTGTTCCGGTTCGCTATCGTCAGGACTTTATTACTACTGACCCATCTGAGGTAGATTACGTAGCAGTTTCGCCCGTACAGATTATTTCGGTAGCGACGTCCCTGATTCCCTTTCTAGAGCATGACGACGCTAACCGAGCCCTGATGGGATCGAACATGCAGCGGCAGGCTGTTCCTTTGCTCCGGCCAGAACGTCCTTTGGTAGGGACAGGGTTAGAGGCTCAGGCTGCTCGTGACTCCGGCATGGTGGTAGTCAGTCCTGTTGATGGTGAAGTGACCTTTTTAGATGCCAAAAAGGTAGTTGTTACTGATGCTGAAGGCCGTCGGTATGCTCAAGAGCTCCAAAAGTACCAGCGTTCGAATCAAGACACCTGCTTAAACCAGCGTCCGCTGGTATTTGCTGGCGATAAGGTTGTGGCTGGTCAGGTACTTGCAGACGGATCTGCTACTGAGGGGGGTGAAATTGCCCTCGGGCAGAATGTGCTGGTAGCCTATATGCCCTGGGAAGGCTACAACTACGAAGATGCAATTCTACTGAGTGAGCGTCTAGTCTATGACGATCTTTACACGTCTATTCATATTGAGAAATTTGAGATTGAGGCGCGTCAGACAAAGCTAGGCCCTGAAGAAATCACCCGTGAAATCCCCAACGTTGGTGAAGACGCTCTGCGTCAGCTAGATGAGACAGGTATCATCCGCATCGGTGCTTGGGTGACATCGGGCGATATTCTGGTGGGTAAGGTAACACCTAAAGGTGAGTCCGATCAGCCCCCCGAAGAAAAGCTGCTCAGAGCCATTTTTGGTGAGAAGGCTCGCGATGTTAGGGACAACTCGCTGCGAGTTCCCAACGGAGAGAAAGGCCGTGTCGTTGATGTTCGAGTATTCACCCGCGAGCAGGGGGATGAACTGCCACCCGGAGCCAATATGGGCGTCCGTGTTTACGTTGCTCAGAAACGTAAGATTCAGGTGGGTGATAAGATGGCGGGCCGCCACGGCAACAAAGGGATTATTTCCCGGATATTGCCTATTGAGGATATGCCCTACTTACCCGATGGTACTCCCATTGATATCGTGCTCAATCCTCTAGGTGTTCCTTCTCGGATGAATGTGGGGCAGGTGTTTGAATGTTTGCTGGGTTGGGCAGGTGAAAACCTCAATGCTCGCTTCAAGATTACACCGTTTGATGAAATGTACAGCAGTGAAGCATCCATGGAAACGACCCATGGCAAGCTAGAAGATGCGCGGGAAGCTACTGGGGAAGATTGGGTCTTTAATCCAGACGATCCGGGCAAAATTCAGCTTTACGATGGTCGTACTGGTGAAGCCTTTGATCGGCCTGTAACTGTAGGTAAGCCTTATATGTTGAAGCTGGTTCACTTGGTGGACGATAAGATCCATGCCCGTTCTACCGGTCCGTACTCACTCGTAACTCAGCAGCCGCTGGGTGGTAAGGCTCAGCAGGGTGGACAGCGCTTTGGCGAGATGGAAGTTTGGGCGCTAGAAGCGTTTGGTGCTGCATATACGTTGCAGGAGCTGCTGACTGTTAAATCTGACGACATGCAGGGGCGAAATGAAGCCCTTAATGCCATTGTCAAGGGTAAGGCCATTCCTCGACCAGGTACGCCTGAATCGTTCAAGGTGCTTATGCGTGAGCTACAGTCCCTCTGCTTGGATATTGCAGTGCACAAGTTGGAGACCCATGAAGACGGCACCAGTCGTGATGTTGAAGTTGACCTGATGTCAGACTCCATTAATCGTCGCTCTCCGTCGCGACCAACCTATGAGTCCATCTCCCGAGACGAGACTTCAGCAGAAGCTCCTCCATCTGCACCTGCAGCGGTTCCTAGTATGGAAGAGCCGCCGATTTAGACCCTTTGTACGCCGGACGTTTGATTCTGAACTGGGTTGTCCACAGAATGTGAGCACTCTATTTAGGACTCGAATCTGTGGGAATCGAACGTCTGTGCGATCGCTTGAGGCTTGAGAATTCATATCCATTAGAAAACCAGCCTCGCTTATAGCCTGAAACCATGTCTTGATGTGTAGGCCGTGTACAAGGAACCAAAAGAATGCCAAAACTAGATCAGCGCTTTGACTATGTCAAAATTGGCTTAGCTTCACCCGAACGTATTCGCCAATGGGGAGAACGGACACTTCCCAATGGCACAGTCGTGGGAGAAGTTACTAAGCCAGAGACCATCAACTACAGAACCCTAAAGCCTGAGATGGATGGGCTGTTCTGTGAACGTATTTTTGGTCCCGCCAAAGACTGGGAATGCCACTGCGGTAAATACAAGCGGGTACGCCATCGTGGCATTGTCTGTGAGCGCTGCGGTGTAGAGGTGACGGAATCGCGGGTGCGGCGTCATCGCATGGGCTACATCAAACTGGCAGCTCCAGTTGCTCATGTTTGGTATCTCAAGGGAATTCCTAGCTATATTGCCATCTTGCTGGACATGCCCTTAAGGGATGTTGAGCAGATTGTGTATTTCAATGCCTACGTTGTTCTAGATCCAGGTAATTCTGATAGCCTCAGCTATAAGCAGCTCCTAACAGAAGACCAGTGGATTGAGATCGAAGACCAGCTCTACGATGAGGACTCTGATCTTTCAGGGATTGAAGTTGGCATTGGAGCTGAGGCGCTTCAGCGTCTGCTGCAAGATTTAGAGCTAGAAGCGGTTGCTGAGCAGCTCCGAGAAAACATTGACAATTCCAAAGGACAAAAGCGAGCCAAGCTAATCAAGCGGTTGCGGGTAATCGATAACTTTATTGCAACTGGCTCCCGTCCAGATTGGATGGTCCTGGATGTGATTCCAGTGATCCCCCCCGATCTGCGCCCCATGGTTCAGTTAGACGGTGGACGCTTTGCGACATCGGATCTCAACGATCTCTACCGCCGTGTGATTAACCGAAATAATCGTTTGGCACGACTTCAGGAAATTTTAGCGCCTGAGATTATTGTCCGTAATGAGAAGCGAATGCTTCAAGAGGCAGTTGATGCACTAATTGACAACGGTCGTCGTGGTCGTACGGTTGTCGGCGCAAACAATCGACCTCTGAAATCGCTCTCAGACATCATTGAAGGGAAGCAAGGACGTTTCCGACAAAACCTACTGGGTAAGCGAGTTGACTACTCTGGTCGTTCTGTTATTGTAGTTGGCCCCAATCTCAAGATTCACCAGTGCGGTCTTCCTCGAGAGATGGCTATTGAGCTGTTCCAACCGTTTGTGATCCATCGCCTGATTCGTCAGGGCCTAGTTAACAACATTAAAGCCGCTAAGAAGCTGATCCAACGCAACGATCCAAGTATTTGGGGCGTGCTGGAAGAGGTGATCGAAAATCATCCGGTGATGCTGAATCGAGCACCTACGCTCCACCGTTTGGGGATTCAGGCCTTTGAGCCAATGCTAGTCGAAGGCCGAGCCCTACAGCTTCATCCCCTTGTATGTCCGGCCTTTAACGCTGACTTCGATGGTGACCAGATGGCAGTCCATGTCCCTCTATCTCTAGAAGCTCAGTCTGAAGCCCGGTTACTCATGTTGGCCTCCAACAATGTTCTCTCACCGGCCACCGGCCGCCCCATTATTACGCCTAGTCAGGATATGGTATTGGGCTGCTATTACCTCACTGCCGAAAATCCCTATGAGCAGAAGGGTGCTGAATCCCATTTTGCCAGTATGGAAGATGCCATTATTGCTTACGAGCAGGGCATAATCGGCCTTCATGCCTGGGTCTGGCTACGCTTTGATGGTCCTGTAGAAGCAGATGGCGACCCTATTGAGGTGACTGACAACGGTGATGGCGTAGTGACGAAACGTTATCAAAATCGACGTGTTCGTGAGGATAGCGAAGGTAATTTACTGTCGCAACATCTCTATACAACTCCTGGACGCATTATTTACAACCATGCTGTCCATACGGCGCTTGCCAGCTAGAGCCATTGCCGTTGCCGAGTTAAGAGGCAAAGCAGTCGAATCGAATAACCGCATATTCTTATTCTTCAGCTTAAAGCCTCCTACCGATCGGCAACGTCAAGGCATTACTTAATTTCTTATCCAGTTAGCCATTAGCACATCGAGGCATAGAGTTCCCCATGGCAGATCAAGGTAACGAACAAGCCAAAAGCATTATCTTTCGCAATCGTATTATTGATAAGAAGCAGCTTAAAAAGCTAATTTCCTGGTCGTTTGATACGTATGGAACTGCTCGTACAGCCGCTATGGCGGACGAAATCAAGTCGCTTGGTTTCAAATATGCCACCCGTGCAGGCGTATCCATCAGCGTGGATGATTTACAGGTACCTCCCAGTAAGCGGGAGCTACTAGACGCTGCGGAGCAAGAAATTCGCGATACGGAAGAGCGCTATACCCGAGGGGAGATCACAGAGGTAGAACGATTCCAGAAAGTAATTGATACCTGGAATGAGACCAGTGAAGAGTTAAAAGATGAAGTTGTTCGGAACTTCAAAGAGAATAATCCTCTTAACTCGGTCTATATGATGGCATTTTCCGGAGCGCGAGGGAATATCTCTCAGGTTCGGCAGCTAGTCGGTATGCGCGGCTTGATGGCCAATCCTCAGGGTGAGATTATTGACCTACCAATCAAGACCAACTTCCGAGAAGGTCTCACGGTTACCGAGTACATCATTTCTTCCTACGGCGCACGTAAAGGCCTGGTAGATACAGCTCTACGTACGGCAGACTCAGGGTATCTAACCCGTCGTCTTGTAGACGTTTCCCAGGATGTCATCATTCGTGAGATTGACTGCGGTACCGAGCGCTGCATTCCTCTCAGTGCCATGACTGATGGTGAGCGGGTGTTAATTTCGCTTGAAGATAAGCTGTTGGGTCGCGTACTAGCAGAAGATGCCATCCATCCCAAAACAGGTGAGGTAGTCATGCCTCGCAACAAACCTATGGATGCAGACATGGCTAAAGCTGTGGACGCATCTGGTATCAAAGAGGTCAAGGTTCGCTCTGCCCTGACCTGTGAAGCAGCTCGCTCAGTGTGTCAGCACTGCTATGGCTGGAGTCTTGCCCATTCTCACATGGTGGATTTGGGTGAAGCTGTCGGTATTATTGCGGCTCAGTCAATCGGTGAGCCAGGTACTCAGCTCACCATGAGAACCTTCCATACAGGCGGTACCTTTACTGGCGAACTAGCTCCCCAAGTACGAGCTAAGGTGGCTGGTCGATTTCAGATGCCTGATAACGTGAGGTCTCGTGCTTTTCGAACCCGCCATGGTGAAGATGCTTTAGTTATGGAATCTAATACCGAAGCTAAAATCGTCATGGAGAGTGGCAAAACTCGCTCCGTTTCACTCCCTCAAGGTTCAATCGTATTTATGCCTGACGGCAATACCTTAGCAAAGGGCGACCTAATTGCTGAACTACCTACCACTGGCCGAGTCCGAAAAGTGACAGAAAAGGCTAGTAAAGACGTAACCTCCGATATGTCTGGGGAGGTTTTCTTTGAAGGTTTGGTTCAAGAGGAGAAAAAAGACCGTCAAGGGAATATTACCAAGTTAGCCCAGCGGGGTGGCTTGCTCTGGGTGCTCTCAGGTGAAGTATACAACCTGCCCCCTGGAGCAGAACCAACCGTTCAAAACGGTGACATGATTGAGTCTAGCGGTATTTTAGCCGAGACCAAGATTGTCACCGAGCGGGGTGGTGTGGTTCGTTTACCCGATCGCTCCGATAGTAAAGGCAGTCGCGAAGTTGAAATTATTACAGCTTCCGTGATGTTAGACACGACTGAAGTCGCTGTAGAGAGTGGCCAAGGTCGCGAACATTATTTTCTCCAGACCGATCAAGGTGTACGTTACTCCTTAATTGCCACTCCTGGCGCTAAGGTCACTGGCGGTCAGGTCGTAGCAGAGTTAGTCGATGATACTTACCACACCCAAAGTGGTGGAATCATCAAGTTCTCAGGTGTAGAAATTGCCAAAAAGAGTAAAGGCAAGCAAGGCTACGAAGTGACTCAGGGAGGAACTCTGCTATGGATTCCTGAAGAGGCCCATGAGGTCAACAAAGATATATCCTTGTTGATGGTGGAAGATGGCCAGTACATTGAGGCTGGCACTGAGGTCGTCAAAGATATCTTCTGCCAAACCAGTGGTGTGGTTGAGGTGACCCAAAAGAACGACATTCTGCGAGAGATTGTCATCAAGCCTGGAGATATCCACATGGTGGATAGTCCAGAGGCCGCCAGCGGTAAGGATGGTGTTTTGCTGAGTGCCGGTGAGGAAGCTATTCCCGGTGTGACCTCGGAAGCTCTGCGATATGTGGAATATGTAGAAACCCCAGAAGGAGCTGCTCTATTGCTGCGTCCTGTTCAGGAATTTGAAGTTCCTGATGTGCCGACTGTGCCACATCAGCTTTCGGTCAGTGATAGTGATGACAACACTATCGGAATTACTGCGATTCAACGCCTCTTCTTTAAGGATGGTGAGCGGGTTAAATCTGTAGATAGTGTTGAGCTGTTGCGGACTCAGCTGATTCTAAATGTTGATAATGAGGCGTCACAGCTGACCGCAGATATTGAACTGGTTCCGGATCAAGACGATCCTGAAATCCAGCGTCTCCAGCTTGTTATTTTAGAAACGCTAGTCATTCGTCGTGATATTGCGGCCGATCAAACGCAGGGAAGTACCCAAACTCGTTTATTAGTTGAAGAAGGTCAAGAGATCAAGCCCGGTTCTGTTGTTGCTCGTACCGAGATCCAGGCTAAGGAAGCTGGAGAGATTCGGGGTATCCGTAAAGACGTGGAGTCTGTTCGCCGTATTCTCGTTGTTCGAGATAGCGATTTGCTAACCATAGATCTAGATGGCAAGTCTCCCACTGTCAAAGAGGGCGATTTACTAGTAGACGGCTATCCTTTAGCTGACGGAGTTCCTTCTGGAGAGTCTGGTCAAGTCGTCGCTGTTAACGACAGTAGTATTGTGCTGCGAATAGCGCGCCCCTATCGAGTGTCAACCGGTGCAGTATTGCATATTGAGGACGGTGACCTAGTGCAGCGGGGTGATAACCTTGTACTGCTGATCTTTGAGCGAGCTAAGACTGGTGACATTATCCAGGGTCTACCTCGGATTGAAGAACTGCTTGAGGCAAGAAAACCCAAGGAAGCCTGTGTTTTAGCAGAACGTCCTGGTAGTGCCCAAGTTGTCTATGGTGACGACGAAACCGTAGAAGTAAAAATTGTCGAAGATGATGGAGTGGTAACTGAATACCCCATTGCACCTGGACAGCCGATGATTGTGTCCGATGGTCAGCAGGTTAGTCTAGCCGAACCTCTAACTGACGGACCGCTAAATCCTCATCAGATTTTAGAGTTCTTCTTCAAGTACCATCGTGAGACCAAGGGCGTGCACGACTCTGCCATGATTAGTCTGCAGCAGGTGCAAACCTTCTTGGTAAATGAGGTGCAGTCTGTATACCAGTCTCAGGGAATTGATATTGCGGACAAGCATATTGAGGTCATCGTTCGTCAAATGACATCTAAGGCTCGCGTTGAAGACGGTGGCGACACCACAATGCTACCTGGGGAGCTGGTAGAGATTCGTCAGCTAGAACAGGTTAATGAGGCGATGTCGATTACCGGTGGTGCTCCGGCAGAGTACACTCCTGTACTGCTAGGTATTACGAAAGCCTCTCTTAACACCGATAGCTTTATCTCGGCGGCAAGTTTCCAAGAGACAACCCGCGTGCTGACAGAAGCCGCGATTGAAGGTAAGTCAGACTGGCTACGAGGACTGAAGGAGAATGTTATTATCGGTCGTCTAATCCCGGCTGGTACTGGCTTTAATGCCTATGAGGAGCGCTCCACTCCAGAAATCGATCCGTCTTTTGACAAAACTTTCTTGTCGGATGATATGGCCCTGCAGGACATGGTGCTAGACGATCGCACGGCCCGTGCTTATGACCGTGAGGGAGGGCTAAACATGTTTACCGACGATATGTTGGGTGCTAGCAATACGCCAGCCGGTGCAGACTCTTCGGGTGGGGCAGCTGAGGATAAAACAGCTCCGTCACCCTTCCTAGATGACAATGCATTAATTGATGATCAAACGGCTGCTCCCTAGAAGCCTCAACTCTGGGGCTGATTTAATACACGGAGATAACGTATAAACAAAAAATGGACCGAAGATACCTTCGGTCCATTTTTTATTGGTCAGTCACTAGTCAATTAGGCTCCACTATTAGACGTACAGACGGTTCCATAGAACGTCTCTCCTGTATTAATTTTTGGACCTTACAAATCCCTAAGCATCTAGATTGAGCTCGGCCGTTTTAATGGTTACGATTTGAGTCTGGTCCCCACGTCGTAGGCTTAGTCTGAGACGCTGACCGATTTTAGCTTGGTCAACATAGGATTGAAGCTGATTTGCTGTCTCAAAAGACTGTTCGTCAATTTGTGTAATCACATCACCCCGTCGTAAACCAGCATTAGCTGCGGGAGTATCAGACAATACACGTATGACCAGAACCCCAGTGACTTCAGGAATTATCATGCTGGCATTGGGATCATCATTGTTGCGCTTGGCCATCTCTGGCGTCAGATCGGCAATTTGAACCCCTAGATAAGGATGGGCAATCCGCTCACCACGGGATAGCTGATCTTGAATTGATTTTGCTTTATTGATTGGTATAGCAAAGCCAATGCCGGTGGCGTCTGCACGAATTGCAGTATTAATACCAATGACGTCACCCTGGCTATTAAGCAAAGGGCCACCTGAGTTACCGGGATTAATAGCAGCATCCGTTTGGATAAAGTCAATTCGTTTGTCAGGAATTCCAACTGTTGCGCTAGAACGCTTGAGGGTACTAACAATGCCTAAGGTTACGGTGTTGTCCAGCCCTAGAGGGTTACCCACTGCAATAGCCCAGTCTCCGACAGCTACCTTATCGGAATTGCCTAGGGAGGCGACGGGCAGGTCTTTGCTGTCCGTATCAATTTTGACAACTGCTAGATCCGTTAGTTCATCAGCCCCTTCGACGATGCCATTGAAATGACGACCGTCTTTGAGGGTGACGGTAACGCGGTCGGCCTGATTGATAACGTGAGCATTAGTTAGAATATAGCCATTGCTATCGACGATAAACCCGGAGCCCTGGCCGCTAAGACGTTCCTGTTGAGGAACACGCTGAAAGGTATCAGGGCCGAAAAATCCTCTAAAGATAGGATCGTCATAGAGCAAATCGGGCACGTTGCGCGTGACTGTACGTTCGGTATCGATACGTACAACGGCATCACCAACACGCTGTACAGCAGCGGCGACGAAGCTTTCGCTAGATAGCGCCGAGGTAGCTGGTGTTTCGCTCAGAGCAACTGCAGGTTGTATACCAGATAGAAACAGCATGACTGCTGATAGGCAAGTAATCAGCAATCGACCTAGCTGATGGCTAAATGCGGTGGGTATGTCAAAGGACTTCATAGGGTCATACTCTGGAAAACTAGGGAGCTAAAAAGACTTTGGACAAGTCTTTAGAAAAGCTTGTAAAGGCTGTGGACCAATGGTAAAAGTTGGTTCTATTGTGACAGTTTCTTAAAGTATCGTGTAGGGAAAACCACCCTGGAAATCATCACTCATAAATTTATTAGAACATTGGGCTGTTAACCTAAGCATCAATGGATTGAGCGCTATCGGGTAGAAGCATGATTGGAGCTAGGGGATGATTGCTAAGCGTTGGATATGGCTTGTGGGGATGGGATTGGTAGGTGCGATCGCACTTACCAACTGTCAAGAAATAGCCCAGTTGGCGGCCCCCAGCTACGAAGCCCAACTAGCAACCTATTTATCCAACAGCGAGGCAAAAATGTATGGAGCCTACTGGTGTCCTCACTGTGCCAGACAAAAACACCTATTTGGAGAAGCGGCTCAGCTAATTCCATACGTAGAATGCGACCCCCGAGGAGCCAATGCCAAAGTAGAGTTCTGCAATACGGTAGGAATCAGCGCCTATCCAACCTGGCAGATAAATGGAGAATTTTACCTAGGGACTCAACCCTTAAAGCGGCTCGCTATCCTCTCAGGCTTTGAACAAGGCAGCCGCCCTAGCGATACTAACAGCGGCGAGTGGGGCGGCTTTAGCCCTGCTCCATAGGCAAGGTAAATCCTTGCCCGCTGGGGTTAGGTTGCCAAACTGTTTTAGAATGTAAGCAAAGAATTTAAGTCATACCCCCTCCAGCAATGGAGGTACTTACAGGAGGATTACTAAGCGCCATGGGTGGAGAAATTTTTTCGGTTGCGGTCACCATGTTTGTCATTGTCATGGTGGGTCTGGGCGTTGGCTTTTTGATGCTGAAGCTTCAGGGCGCTGAAGAGTAATCATTTTAGATAATTGCCTGACGTAAACAATGATTCTCATAAATCAGATAGATCAGGTCATTTCAACCGGCAATTATCAAAATTATTGATTGTATGGAAAGTGGCTGAGTCGGCAGCGTACCGTTGGCTCAGCCGTTTTTTTAAGTGTGGCTAGAGCCGACTGCTGTTTTCGAACGATACGCGATCTGTTAAGCTGAGTAAAGCGTTAAGTTTTGTTTAGAGTCCAACATGAGCATATTGGTCGTTGGTGCAACGGGCACGCTGGGTCGTCAGATTGTACGCAATGCGTTAGATGAGGGGGTTGACGTCAAGTGGCTGGTGCGTAACTTCCAAAAGGCTGCATTTTTGAGGGAGTGGGGGGCGCAGTTAGTTCAAGCTAACATCTGTGGCCCTAAGTCACTCCCACCCTGTTTTGATGATGTTACCGCTGTCATTGATGCGGCCACCTCTCGTCCCCAGGACTCCGCCTACGATGTGGACTGGGACGGTAAGGTTAATTTGATCAAGGCAGCTCTAGACGCCAAAGTGGAGCGGTACGTATTTATCTCCATTCTCAACTGTGAGAAGTATCCCCACGTGCCTCTGATGGATATCAAGCACTGTACCGAAAAGTTTTTAGAAGAGTCTGGACTGGACTATACGATTTTGCGGCCCTGTGGATTTTTGCAGGGACTTATTGGTCAGTATGCAATTCCAGTTCTAGAGAAACAGGCTATCTGGGTAATGGGAGAAGCAGCTCCCATCGCTTACATGAATACCCAGGATAATGCACGATATGCGGTCCGTTCACTACAGCTACCTGAGTCTTAAATTCAATCGTTTCCTTTGGCGGGGACTCGGGCTTGGGGTGGCTACGAGCTGGTGCGTCTTTGTGAGCGGCTATCTGGCGAAGACGCAAAGGTTTCAACCATGTCCCTGGGACTGCTGCGCGGTGTGCGCAAGTTTGCCAACTTCTTCCAATGGGGCTGGCAGTTTGCCGATCGGCTTGCCTTTGCTGAAGTTAGTGCTGGCAGCGATCCGTTGGATGCGGAGATGGATGAGGTCTACAGCACCTTTAGCATCGACAAGTCTGAAGTTACCACTGTCGAAGAATACCTGGGTGAGTACTTTAACCGTATTCTTAAAAAGCTCAAAGAGCTCGACTTTGAGAGCGGACGCGAAAGCAAGAGAAAGCTACCTTTTTAACTTTCTACTGCTCGCCCATGCTCAATCGAGCCAGACGCTGCGTATTAGAAAGTATATAGGCCCTGCTCAGGGCCATCTGCTCACACAATGGGATAGTCAGCCGTCTCGATGGGCAAAAAGACGGTCCAAGCGACCCCTTGATTAGGTCGCTCTCGGACGGTTAGCTTAGCACCTAGAGCCGTAAAGAGTGCCTTAGTCGTCTGTAGATTTAGACTGAGTCCACCCGTATCGGGTTGAAACATCAGAAGTTTGCCCAAAGACTTGAGCGTTGGTCGATGCTGACTACGGACGGAGCTAGTCTCAGCCTGAAATTCTAGTTTGAGCTGATCTCCGGCTGCCATCACGTGAAGCTGAATCTGGCCTTTGGGTGACACACTTTGGGTAAAAAGCTCTACTAGCCCTGTCAGCACCTGCTGTAAAAGAGCCGGATCGCTGGCCACCATTGGCAGATCGGGGGGCAGGGTGACATCCAAGGAAAGATTCCGACGAGTAGCTGCCTGCTCCCACTGAGGAATAGCAGCTTGGATAATGTCATTTAAGGCGGTTGCTGTCAGACACGATCGCTGGCCGTTGTGGGTAGAGGCTTCTAACTCAACTGCCTTAAAAATGAGATTAAATCGATCGATTTGCTGGGTACAGGCGTTGTCGATTTGATGCAGACGCTGCTTGGCTTTATCAACTAAATCCTGACGACGCATGAGGGAGCGAGTCAGGGTGCGAATGGTTGTTAAGGGAGTACGAATTTCATGGGCCATGGCCTGGAGCAGTTCGGTATCAAGCCCATGGGCTTCACTGCTACTGCTGGCAGTATCTGGCGATGAAACGATCCGTTCGATCATCGGATTGGGCCGAGGCGCTGGCAGCGATGACAGCAGCCAGCGGCTAAATTGGCTAACAATGCGATAGTCGGGCTCGGTAGGGGCAAATTTTTCTACTAGCGGGTCTAGAAAATCTAACTGTTTACGAGTAGTGAGGAAAATGCGCGATCGCAACAGCTGCCAGACTTGATTAATAACCTCAGGAGTAAACGAAAACTGAAATCGCAGCTCATTATCAGCATCACGCCCCAGCACCAGCACCATGCTAAAGCGCTGAGTAAGCAATAGACAAAAGCGTTCTCCCGATAGAGGATCGCCATCTAGAAGCGGTAGAATCCTAGCTGCCGCTGTCTCTACCGGCGGTCGTTCATCAGCTGGCATCAGCTGGGAAAATGACTGTGAAAGCTGCTCTAGCGGCGGCGGAATAAATACCCAGTTAGATAACTGAATGGTTAGCTCTGGCGCATCCAAGATCGGAAAGGGACCGCTAAGCAGCACGCCTGCCGGTGTAGAGTTTTTGTTTGCTGACCGACTTGTAGGCACACTCAGCGTCTGCTGCAAAAGATGACCAAGGGACGAAACGGCTCCCTGCCACTCTGTTTCGGCTCGCTCTGACTGATGCCGAACTTCCTCAGTGGTATCAACTGAACCGAGGTCGTCCCAATCTGTAGACTCAGCCCCCAGCTCTCCCAAGGCTACCAAGCTACTAATTGTGGGTAAAAATTTCTCCACCATTGGCCCCTAGATGCATTTGGTCTGGCGTATTAGCCAAGCATCCACTGAGCTAATACGCCTATCTAGAGACTACTGGTAAGAATCCTCGCTGGCTATGGTGTAGAACCGAACGTTGTAGGTAGCTTTTCCCATCAACCGGCGCGAGGGCAAACCACACTCAGCAGAGGGGATACCTAAATCGAAAGGAGTTAACCCAGCCATGTAGATGGAACACAGGTTTCTAGTGAGGTCTCAGCAGGACGAGTCAACACTTTTTGAATACCCTGGTAAACCAGCTGACGAATATGCTGATGCTGCTCAGCCGAATAACAGTTTCTTGGAAATTCTAAAGAGCAGCCGCTGTCGGCCACTGTCATGTAGCGAGCAGGCAGACGGCTTAAAACAAATGTAGCTAGCCGATCACGAGTGTCAGCGCTGGCAAAGGTCTCCCGATAAGAGGCGAAGGGAGCTGCCGCCAACACATTATCAATGATTTCATTGACGACAGGCAGTGCGATATTGATCAGCGTATTTGCCATAGTTTAACGATCTCCGATGAATGAATAAGGAAAAGCAGCACTCATTGACAGCGCCGCTATTTGATTTTTAGATCTTTGAATTTGCGCAGTTTCATCATTCCTGATAGCTAAGAAATGATGTCTGCTATTCCACTCGAATAAGCCCAGAGAAAATATCTAGCATCGTTCGAGTAGATAGCGGGGATCGCTGTTTATAGAATGATCCCCGTCTATCTGTAGTAGTAATTTTTTCCTACGTCGAATCTAGAAACTGTTATCTTTAATAAAGACTAAATATTTGCCTGGAAAATAAACTTCGATAAAGTAATCACTAAAAATATTAACGACTTTCAACATGTTTTTTTACCTTGCAATCGTTTTGTTGCAGTCATGATGTGTTGGTTGAAAACATGCAGCTTCTGATTTGTCCTGGCTATCATGCAGCTGAACTCACTCAGTCGTTTTTGCGGTCCCTATCGTCAGATCTCTCGTTAGATAACGTCTGGCAACTACCCATCTGGGTGGTTCCTGGTAGTCTACCGTGGCTCCTAGGAGATAAAAATGCACCCCGAATAGACCGCCCCTTAAGCGTGATCGCCTTTAGTGCAGGCGTTGTTGGTGCCTATCCTTTAGTACTAGCCTGGCAAAATATGGGAGGCACAGGTCGATTAATTGCGGTGGATGGATGGGGAATGCCACTACCAGGGATTCTGTCGGTTTACCGAATGAGTCACGACCGCTGGACCCATAGCACCACGTATTTTCCATCGCCGCAGGAGAGTAAAGGCTATTTTTATTCCCATCCAGCTGTTGCGCATTTAGACCTTTGGCAGTCGCCTCAGCAGTCCCAGGGTTTTGGCTCTATTGGTGGTGTCGTACGCCCCATGAGCGCACTTGATTTTGTTGGTGCAGCGTTAACGGCCCCTGCATAAGGGCAGAAATGTTAGCAGGTGCTGACGTAGAGCCGATCGTTTTTCTGTGAAGTTTGGCTAATCCTTTGAAGCCTGATTGTAAAATAGACAACCACGCTTCAATTATTCATTGACAAAATTTTCCTAATCCACGCCTTTAAACATCATGACTTCAATGTCTGTAAAGCCTTCTGTTAAAGCAAGTTCGGCAATTCAACGAGCGAGCGGTGCGTTCGCTCTAATTGATAGCCTGATTCGCCATGGTGTGAGTCATGTATTTGGCTATCCGGGTGGGGCCATATTGCCGGTCTATGACGAACTCTACAAAGCAGAGCAGCGCGGGCAAATTCAGCATATTTTAGTACGTCATGAGCAAGCAGCTTCCCATGCAGCTGACGGCTATGCTCGTGCCACGGGGCAGGTGGGCGTGTGTATTGCCACATCGGGCCCCGGAGCCACAAATTTGGTAACCGGGATTGCCACAGCGCAAATGGACTCAGTCCCGATGGTTGCCATTACTGGACAGGTCGGGCGCGGAGCCATTGGCAGTGACGCCTTTCAAGAAACCGATATCTTTGGGATTACTTTGCCGATTGTTAAGCACTCCTATGTTGTGCGCGACCCGCGGCAGATGGCAGAAATTGTGGCTGAAGCTTTCTACATCGCTCAGTCTGGCCGCCCGGGCCCCGTATTGATCGATGTACCCAAAGACGTCGGTCTTGAAGAGTTTGACTATGCGCCTGTAAATCCACGTTCAATCACGATTCCAGGCTACAAACCCACCACCAGGGGAAATCCGCGGCAGATTTCCAATGCGATCGCACTGCTGCATGCTGCCAAAAAACCATTGCTCTACATTGGCGGCGGTGCAGTCATTTCGGGTGCCCATAGCGAAGTGGCTCAGCTAGCCGAATATTTTCAAATTCCTGTCACCAATACCCTGATGGGGAAAGGTGCGTTTGATGAAAAAAATCCGCTTTCCGTCGGTATGTTGGGAATGCATGGCACGGCCTATGCCAACTTTGCGGTTAGCGAATGCGATCTGCTACTGGCCGTAGGTGCTCGCTTTGACGATCGAGTCGCTAGCAACCTAGAGCTATTTGCCCAGCATGCAAAAGTGGTTCACATTGATATTGATCCGGCCGAGGTCGGTAAGTGCCGGGTGCCAGATGTGCCCATTGTCGGCGATGTCAAAACGGTCCTAACTGAACTATTGGCTCGCTTAGACCAGCCTGCTGATCCGGCTCAAACAGGAGCCTGGCGCGCTCGTATCGACCAGTGGAAAACGGACTATCCCCTCAAGGTACCCACCTATAGTGACCAGCTGTCTCCTCAGCAAGTGATTGCAGAAGTAGGCCGCCATGCCCCCGACGCGTTTTATACAACCGATGTGGGACAGCATCAAATGTGGGCGGCTCAGTTTTTACAAAACGGTCCCCGCAAATGGATTTCTAGCGCCGGTCTAGGCACCATGGGGTACGGTATGCCAGCCGCGCTGGGCGTTCAGATGGGTGTAGGCAACAACCAGGTCATCTGCATTAGCGGTGATGCCAGCTTCCAGATGAATTTGCAAGAGCTAGCGACGCTGGCTCAGTACAACATTAAGGTTAAGACTGTCATTATCAACAACGGCTGGCAGGGGATGGTACGCCAGTGGCAGCAGGGGTTCTATGGCGAACGCTATGCATCTTCCAATATGGAAGTTGGGATGCCTGACTTTGAAAAGCTGGCAGAAGCTTTTGGTGTCAAAGGTATTGTCGTGAAATCTCCTGAGCAGCTAAATCAGGCCATTACCGATATGTTGGCCCATGACGGTCCGGTGCTCTTAGATGTGTGGGTCCGCCGCGATGAGAACTGCTATCCCATGGTGCCACCGGGCAACAACAACTCTCAGATGATCGGACTAGCTGAACCTGCTACTAAGCGTCCGGTGGAGGTCATCCATTGCAATAGCTGTGGCAGCGATAACAAGGCTAGCCATCGATTCTGTTCCGAATGTGGCACAAAACTGTAGCTACAAAGCTAGCGCAGCAAGGGGGGCTAGCGCCCCCTAATTTGTTTGAATGAGCAATCACGACAGTTTAGATAAGCCTGCCAAGCCATAGGCACATTTTGCCATCGTAGCTATTAAGCCTGTCTAGAGACTTTTTTAGCCCTTATTACATTGTTCCTAATCGCGTGCCATTGTAAAAGTGTGTGAGAATTTCATCGTGGGCGAGACCTCGCTCAGCCATGCCTCTGGCCCCCCACTGACTCATGCCAATGCCGTGACCAAAGCCGTTACCCGCAACAGAAATACCGCTGGGACCCACGGCTAGATCAAATTTAGTGCTGCGTAATCCCAGTCTCTGACGGAAGGTGTTACCAGTCACCGTGAGATTGCCAGCATCACCAATGATCAACATCCGGTTGGCTCGCCCCTGGGGAGTGCGGCTCAACACTTCTACCGCTTGGATAGTGCCAGGGTAACCAATGCGTTCACCCACTTCACTCAGTGAGAACTGTGCTCGCCAGCTGTAGACCGGGGCGTTTTGGTCAAAGTCAGGAACGCCTTTGAGGTAAGGAACAGCTGTTGACCAAACATGTTCTGAATTTTCGGTATGGCCGCCAGAAGACGAGTGAAACACGGCCTCAATCACTCGACCGCTGTGGGTCAGCACCTTACCTCGGGTGGCATCAACAGCAGATTTTGTTGAGGGGGCTTCTCCTTGAAGACCTTTGTATACCTGGGAAGCCGTCGTACTATTAAGGTCAAATGTCTGGCCGCTGGCCTTGCTGTGGTGATACAGGGCGTAGGACCGAGCGGCAACGGCTTGCGATCGCAAAGCTTCCTGGGGCCAGCTCGTGGGCATTTCGCTCCCAACAACGCCGTAGAGATAGTCGTCAATATCCACATGGTTGATGGCCATGACTCCACCTTCACCAGGAATCAGCTGTACCCGACCGCGATACCAGCGATCGCCAATCCAGACCAAGCCATCTCCCGACGGTTCTAGCCAAAAGCTGCTAGATACACCAAAGTCATTTCGACCATCGGTCAGCCCCAAGCGTCCTCCCGAATCGTCTACTGTAATCGGCTGTAGCTCAGGCAGCTGCATCACGGCCTCACCGCGACTGTCGCGGATAACGCCGGTAGTAGATGTCCCAACTTGAACCTGCTGCGCACCCTTACGTACGGCTACGCGCAAATCAACGGCATCAGCTGGAAAAACCCATAGAAACCAAAGTAAAGCTCCCCACAGTCCATAACGACCACGGAATAGAGCTTTTAGGAACCACGCGTAGATATTAGTCATAGCAGATCGTCAGGAATACAAATAATCGAAGAAAAAAATCGAGGACTAAGTGCCGTCCATGGGAGTCTGACGATAGGACCAAACTCCGGAGCTTTCAGAGTAATCTCTACAGGGGTGTATGCCAGTTGGCATGTGACAGTTTGCCAGCAATACTAACCGCATTTAGCCAAAAATATTAGCAGCTTGTGGGGACAATGTCTGCAAGATAGTTTGCCCAGGGGATCGATGGATTTTCTCAAATCACGGTCCTGAATTGACAGGCTCTACAGCAGATTTGCCGACTCATACAGCCGTCTCAGCATTGCCATGATTTTTTTGCCATAGAGGGGGTCGGCGGCCCAGCGTCCGCTGAGCTGATCGACGAGCACGGCACTTCCCCGGCTTACAAATCGAAAGCGTGGATCTACGAGTTCTTGTACCAGCGGTTCCTGGCTGGCATAGGCTTTAAGATGTTGAATTTGAGCTCTGACTCCAATCCGCGCACTGGGGAAGGCGGCTCCTGCTGCATTGCCACCGATTGCCCCAATCCCGGCAAAGTTGTTTTGAGAGGCTTTAACATCTCCGCCAAACCTGAGAAAAGACGTTTCTACACACATTTGACAGAAGGCGATATCAAAATTCACTCCTTCAATAGCGCCTTCTTCACGATAAATTTTGGGCAGATCGGGAAAGTCTTGAAGAGCCGCTTCGTTATTGTTTTTGAGAAACATCATCAGATTTACTCGCGATGTGTTGCCATGCCCCATAATCTGATCGATTAGACCCGGGCAAATACCGAGAGCAGACTGACTTTTAAGCTGCACTGTTCGACTGGCCGAGTCCCAGCCGATTGAAATATTAAAATCGCGCAGGTCAACGGCTTTGATATACACTACGTTGCCGTAGCGCACCCGGCGTATTTCTTCATTGCTGTCAAGGTCAATCCCAAGCCGATCGGCTAGATCAACGGGTACGTAGGAATTATTGTTGACGATGATGCCCTTTTCATCATATTGACCGCCATTGATAGTGATGTTGACGGTGGGAAATTGAGACGCTGGCGGCGGCGGGGCTGTACCGGTGATGGTTCGGCTCCAAGCGGCTAGACCATCTGCTAGACCCAGGGCAAAGTCGCGGCGACGGCTTAGCAGCAGGCTGCGATCGCGCTCATTAGTCAAATAGCCTAGCTCCATCAGCAGTGACGGAGGTTCAGCCTGACGGCAAAAGGCTAAGCGCCCCATCCCGGCAGCCGTATCAGGTTTGGCCCCACGGCTAGGCAGCTGAGGCACACGACGCAGCAGCGCCAGCAGCAGCAGCTCGGCATGAGATTTACGCGCCTCATTATTGGCAATATAGTAGGCGGTGGTTCCACGCACGTCGGTATTTTGAAAGGCCCCGACGTGAATTTCTAAGGCAATATCGCCCGGCCGATTGCGGTCATTAATCCAACGGATGCTTTGCTGAAGACTCAGATCGTCAGGAACAGAAAGAACGGTAAATCCTCGCGATCGCAGCTCCGGCACAATCAGATCCCGAACGCGGATCATTTCCTGAGCTTCGGTAATACCGTCAACCTTCACCCCAGAATCTTGGATTCCATTTTCAAATCCACCGTGGCCTGCCGAGATAAAAATTTGTGCCATGTGACCCTGTAAAGCTTTCCAATCTGGGCGTGTTGCCGATTTCCCAGCAAGGATACATCAATTTCTCGATATGTGGTCAATCTAAACATGAAGTATTGCAGTTCGTTCGTAATTGCTCCAGTCTAAGCTCAGGGTATCTAAGGTAATGTGGGCAATTGCACCGTGACGGTGGTTCCCACATTGAGATGACTATCCACTGTGATCCGCCCACCACACAGAACAACTAGCGTTTTGACAATTGTTAAGCCTAAACCGGCTCCGCGCAAAGCGCGACTATTACTAGCGCGATAAAAGGCATCAAAAACATGGGCCTGCTCGGCAGACGGAATACCCCATCCCCGATCGCTAATCTGAATCTTGACCTGTTGACGCTGACATTGCAGGGTAACGTCAACCGATGTTGATGGCTCGGAGTAACAAACAGCGTTTGTTAAGAGCTGAATTAAAATCTGTTCTACAGCTTTCTCATTTAGATAGACGGCGGTACAGTCTCCTAAAACATTCAGAATTAGCCTGGGACTAGCCTCTGTTTTTATTTGGGCAATAACAGTTTCGCAAAGATGCTGCAAATTAAGCGGCTGGGCTGGGCTAGCGGCTGTTTGAGATTGAGCCTGCTGCAGCGTCAACGCGTTGTCTATCAGCTGCATCAGCTGTTGAATCGCAGCTTCAATACGTTGAAGATGAGAGAGATACTGATCGTCTGCTAGCTGCCGGTCGTAGTTTTTTAGAATACTGGTTGCCAATAAGATGACGGTAGCCGGGCTACGACATTCTTCAGAAAGGGTGGCGATGAGCTGTTGACGTAGGGCGCTGAGGTCTAAGGTTTGGGCCGAGAGTGTTTGAACGGTAGCGGTGGCGGCTTCTAATCGCTGAATATTGGTTTGTAGCTGTTCTAACTTGATACTGAGCGGGTCTGTGGTCTGCGATCTCACTCCTGCTACATCGGCTGTGTGATGTTTCACCCTAGCAATCGCTCGATGAATTGTTTGCCCCAAGGTAATGTCATCCATGTGGTCCTTGGCCAGATAGTCTTGAGCACCCAGCTCAATCACCTTAGTCGCCAGAGCACTTTCATCAAAATAGCTGGAGACAATGACGGGGATCCCTCGACTTTGAGCACAAATTTTAGCCACCGTACTGACACCTCGGCTATCGGGCAGCACTAAGTCAACAATGATGGCATCAAAACTGACCTGCTTTAGCTTTGCTAACCCAGCTTCCAAAGATTCTGCCCAGGTCACCTCATATAGATAACTGCGATCGGCTTTAAGGTATGCCAACGCCAGATCTCGGTCCCCTTTATCATCCTCAATTAAAAGGATCTGTAACGGCTCAACGGCTAATTTTCTTTGAGGGGCGATAGCAGTCATGGGAAACGACAGTAAGCGGATATGGAGGACTAATGGGGCGGGAGTTTAACAATGGTGAACCAAAAATCTTCTAGCACTTGAACAATACGCATGAACTCGACCATGCCTACGGGCTTCTGCACATAGCAATTCACTCCCAGCTCGTAGGAGCGCAGGATATCTTCTTCGGCATCAGACGTGGTGAGAACAATGACAGGAATATGCTTCAGCGCCGGGTCTCCTTTAATTTCCTGGAGAACCTCTCGCCCATTCCTACGGGGCAGATTAAGATCAAGCAGCACCAGATCTGGTATCGCGGCATCGACATAGCCTGCCTGTCGCCGTAGGTAAGACAGTGCCTGGATGCCATCTTGGACGACGTTGAGATTCACAGTAATTTTGGAATCCAGCATCGCTTCACGGGTGAGTTCGATGTCGCCGACATCATCTTCAACCAGCAAAATTTCAATGGGGCGACCCGATGAACTATCCACAGTCAACCTCAACGCAAGCAGTCCATCGACCTATCGGCAGGCCCTACCCCACAAAGGAACGTAGAGCAGAAAAGCAAACAACAAGACATCGCCTTCGCCATCAAAAGGCAGCAGGAACGTTTACCTAAAAGTCAAGAACTTTTCTATTTTTATTAACTTATGTAACGTTATCACACGAGCAATAGAATGACGCTGTCCTAATATTTTCTTTAGATCCTGGCTAGACTTTTTCTAGGCAAGCGTTCTACAGTTTCACTATCGAGACGATAAAGCTGACACACAGGGTTGCTAAATTTAAGCTTAAGAAAATATAGAATAAAACTAATCTGAGCTAGACCGTGACGGGAGTGTAAACCAGAAGGTCGAGCCGCTATTGGGGAGTGATGTCACGCCAATTTCGCCGCCGTGACGCTCAATGATTTTTTTGCAGATGGCTAGCCCAATGCCCGTGCCCGAATATTCGCTCTGAGTGTGAAGTCGTTGAAACAGAATAAAGATGCGATCGCAAAATTCAGCCTCAATGCCAATACCCTTATCTTCGACTGCAATTAGCCAGTCGGCACCTCGCTCTTTAGCCGTAATGGCAATCTGAGGTGGGCGATCATCACGGCTATATTTCAGGGCATTATCCAGCAGATTCTTAAAAACCTGTTCGAGTTGCAAGGCATCTGCTGACACAACAGGCAGCGTGTCAGCGCTCACAACAGCCTGCCGTCGATGAATGGCGTCATCTAAGGTTTCCAAAGTCCGACTTAGGACCTGATTGAGATCGGTCGGTGCTTTGACCAGATTTTGTTTACCCCACCGTGAGTAAGCCAGTAGGTCATTGATGAGTGTCTGCATTCTGACGGCACCGTCAGTAACGTAGTCAATATATCGATCGGCGGTCTCATCTAGCTGTCCGTGATATCGCTTGGCTAACAGCTCAGCAAAACTTTTCACCTTGCGCAGGGGTTCTCGTAAATCGTGGGATGCAATATAGGCAAACTGTTCCAGGTCTTGATTAGACACCTGCAGAGATTCGTTTAACCGCGATAGCTCTAAATTCGCCTGTTGCAGGTCTGCCGTTCGCGATCGCACGGTCGCTTCTAGCTGCTGATTGTTGAGCTGAGTTTGTTGATAGAGTTCTGCTTGTTGAATGGCAATGGATAGCTGGGCCGCCAGCTGCTCTAACAGCTGTATTTCTGAGGGTTGCCACTGACGGGCACCGGCACAGTGGTGGGCAATGAGTAAGCCCCATAGGACGATCTTGTTACTCGCCTGGGGTAGAGAACGCATTTCTCCCTTAACTGTCTGAGGATATGAGATTGCCAGAGGAATGACTAAATTAGCCCGAACTTGAAACTGAGCTAATAAGTCGTGATGACACGGCTCTAAATTAGCTATGTCAATATCTTCAATAGCAGTCGTTGTGCCCTGTCGGTATTTTTGAATCCAGCCATTGGCAAGACAAGGGTCTTGAATAACTTCTCCTAGAACCGTCGCCCATCCTGGCTGAAGTGCTTCAACTTCCACGATTCCATTACCACCAGGTAAAAACCGGTAAATGATTACGCGATCGCACTTTAGGAGTTGTTTAACCTCAATAACAGCCTGCTGGAGAATATCTTTTAGGTTGAGACTCTGCCGAATACGCAGGGCAATATCTTGAATCAGAGACTGCTGGGCCTTGTAGGTAGACAGCTGCATCTGTAGCTTTGCCTGCCTCAGAGTTGTTCGTACTGCAAATTGCAGCACCTCAGCTGTAAGTTGTTGTTTTGCAACATAGTCCTGAGCCCCCAGCTGCAGAGCCTGAGCTGCCAGCTGTTCATTAGCCAATCCGGTCAGCATCAAGATCGGCGTTGTCAAACCTAATCGCTGTTTTACCTGTCTCAAAACGTCTAGCCCATCCATATCGGGTAGCCAGAAATCGAGTAAGACTAAATCACACCCTGCTTGTGTCTGTAGCTGGTCCAAGAGCTGTATGCCCTGTTCTCCAGACTCCGCTTCCAGAACACGATAGCTGGCTTGCGCATCTTGCTGCAAAAACCGTTGAAACGCATGCCGATCTTCGAGCGAGTCGTCAATAACCAATACGGTTGAAATCAACTGCGAGCGTGAGTGATCCATCTATCCATTATCGACCACACTCAGCTAGCTACATCGCCTGCCCCAGAGAAATATCTCGAATTAGATGCGTGCGGTCTAGCAAATACTGCTGCACCTGCAAACGTTCCTGAGGTGAAAGGAGAACACGGCTGTCAATTTTATGGAGGAGTAACCGCACCTGATCCCGACTACCGATACCCCGCAAATAATCAGTGGGGGTCTCTTCTACCACTGACCAGATCAATCTCAGTAGGCCCGTATCCATATGCCTTTCCTCAAAAAGAGTACTTGAGAACGTTTATCCACTGTTAGATTATCACATCTCTTTAGATTTCCTTAAGAATTGCTTGATAGCAGATCTGGCCAGAAGTACTGTGGCACACACTATGGCTATCAACTTTGCAGATATATCAGGGGTTTTAGCCATTTGAGACCGACAGCCAGGCCATGCCTCAAGAAAAATGAAAGGTTAGACGAGGATAAATCTAAAGAAAATATTAAATTCATAGATTTCATAGAAAATGATGGTGCGATTACTGAAAACTCTGGCGTTGACAGACTCAATTGCAACGGTTGGGCTTTCTGCCCGCTATGGTCGTAGGGGTAGCGTGAAGTAAAACATTGAGCCCACATCAGGAGCGCTTTGAGCCCAGATATGTCCCCCATGGCGATGAATGATTCGCTGCGCCGTAGCTAGCCCAATACCATTGCCCTCAAACGTCTGAGCCGAGGGCAATCGACGAAATGGACGAAATAAATCGTCAATATCGGCCATATTGAAACCGATCCCATTGTCTTGAATCAAGAAAAGACCATAGTTTCTCTGTTTTGCCAGCTCTGGCATTGATGGAGGCTGCTGTGAGGCAGATAGCTGACAAAACTGAATTTCTGGCTGTTCCTGAGTTGTCGTATACTTCCAGGCATTTTCCAACAAGTTATCCAGAACAACTCTCAACAGGCGTTTGTCGACATAGACCTGAGTACTCGAAGATTCAGAAATCTGAACCTTACGGTATCCGTACACCAGCTGGAGCTGTTCTATAAGCTCTTTGACTAAGTCGTGAATACGCAGCCAGGAATATGCCATTTCCATGTGGCTGATGCGCGAAAACTGGAGTAACCCTTCAATTGTTGCCTTAGTTTGAGTGCTAATATCTTGAATTTGTTGAGCCTGGGCCTTGCCTTGCTCGCTGAGCCTAGATTGTTCTCCTCTTAAAAGAGCCTGGTTAAGCTGTCCAATACGGCGCATCTGATTCCATAGATCCTGGGACACCATATGGGAAAAAACTTCCAACTCGCTGACAGCAGACTGTAGTGCCTCTGAGCGGTCTTTGAGGTTTGTTTCTAAGATTTTGCGTTCGGTGATGTCGCGTAGGGATATCAAAAAGGCCGGCTGATGATCCCAAACGATTTTGACGGTGCGTAGTTCTGCCACCAAAGGATTTTGGGTATGAGATTGAACATCAATTTCCACTTTTTCATCCACCATCAGGGGAAACCCCAGAGGTTCACCAAGCAGGTCCTTTTGGGTTCGGCCTAAGAGAGCCTCAGCGGCCGGATTTACAAATTGCATAATTCCTTGCTCATCCACCACCACCGTCCCATCCGCATTTTCGTGAATGAGGGTAAAAAATTGTTCAGAGGCGATCGATTCAGAAGTCAAGGTAGTCGGGCTCCCCATAATATCCTCAGCTTCAAGTATGCACCTATGAGCCAGCATCTTGAAAGAGTTCGCCCATGCGATCAATCTCCACCTGATTTAGGTAGACAGGGTTACCGGTTAAGATACCTGTCACATTCCGGAAGGGACGACCAATGTGCATGCCTTGATGGTCAATGGTAAACTCCCGGATATCTTTGTCATGCATTGACCCTCGCATTTTTAAGACGGTCAGTCCTCGGCGTACCTCTCCATACATTTCGACGTAGCGCAACAAAATAATTGAGTCAGTAATGGTTGAAATATGAGCTTCTGTAATTGAGGTGCCTCCTACCAGGCTAGGAGTAGTTGACGTAAATAGACCCGCCACCTCACTTTGTTTAATGTGAGAGGTCAAACTGATAATAAACTCTCGAAAACTTCGCAGTGTGGAGACTCTTTCTAAGGCTGATAAACTATCAATGGCCACTCGGTTAGGCTTAAAAGAATCCATATCTTCTTTAATTTTAACCATATGGTCTTCTAGGCCGGTTGTTTCTGGGTAACGACAAACCACCTTGAGCCGGCCATCGCGCTCCATTTGCTCATAGTCAACGCCCCATCCGGTAGCATTGCGGAAGAGCTGATCGCGGCTTTCTTCAAAGGCAAAGAGTAAGCAGCGCTCATCATTGGCTACGCCTCCGGCCATAAACTCAGTTACCATCAGGGTCTTACCAGTACCTGTTGCTCCTGATACTAAGAGAATTGAATCTCGAAAGAAGCCACCGCCACAGATACGATCCAGCTCAGCACTACCCGAGGTAATCCGGACATTAGACGAGCTTTGCTCTAGTTCAATGGCCGATAGCGGGATGATAATTATGCCCTGCCCTCTGAGCACCGTAAATGGAAACTCACCTTTCTGGTGCCCGGTGCCTCGATACTTTAAGACTTCTATAGTGCGTCGGCGCTTTTCTTCTGCCAGGACATTTCTCAAAATCACCACATTGTCGGCGATAAATTCTTCTACGCCAAAGCGACTAATATCGCCATAATCTTGGGTACGCTCGGCGGTTAGAATTGCCGTAATCTCCATATTCCGCAGAGCAGAGGCGGCACTAAAGAGATCGGATCGGACCTGTCCAGCATCGGGTAAATGGCTAAAAATAGCCCCTAGCGAATCCATGGAGATCCGCTGGGCTTGCACACTGTTAACCGCATGTTCAGTGCGGGCCAGTAAGGCTCCTAGATCATAGGTGCCACTGACCATCGGTTTTGCGCCTGGAATTGGGGATGCATCCACAAAGGCCCACTTGCCTTCACGTTCCCATTGCTCGATGTCCCAACCAAAGCCTCGCATATTGCGGCGAATGATTTGGGGCGGCTCTTCAAAGGTGACAAATACTCCATGCTCGCCCCGCTTAATCCCTTCTGCCAAAAACTGGCAGGCAAAGACTGTTTTAGCACTGCCTGCTGTGCCGACAATTAGCGTGGTGCGTCCTTTTGGGACTCCTCCCTCGGATAGAAAGTCAAAGCCTGGAATTCCAGTTTCTAATTTTTCGATGCCTTCGTCTATGACGGATGTTGTTTTCATGGCTGTCATATCTCTAGGAGGTCGGAATTGATAATACTGAATACGTAGATACTGTGGATGTTACTCCCTTGTGTTCACAGACGATCGCACGGGGTTGGATTTTGAAGAGCGCTGGATATCTAACCCTTGCGATAAAACTGTTGCATCGCTCAGATCGCCAATGATCCTTTGGGAAGGCGGCGGCACCTCTTTAATCAGCGTCGGAGTGACTAGAATCTTCTCTCGTTCTGCCAGTTGTGGCTGCTCTAAAACGTCGATGATCGACAGCTCATAGTTATCGGCTAGTTCTTGCTCACATAGGTGAACCAAGTTTGCGATCGCACGCTCAGATCGAGGACTACTCCCTGTGATATAAAGCTTCAAAATGTATGGCTGCTGACTCATGGTTCCCCTTGCTGGATACTAGCGTTCAACTTGCTCAAGCCAATAAAGTATTTGCGATAGTAAGTAGTGAGATAGCCCATCAGCTCCAACACCACAAGACGTCCTGCGTCAGCATAGGCTTTCGCTCTAACAAAATTCTCCGTCTCACTCTTTTGTTTTAAGGTCAGAGTATGCAATTCAACAACATCCCTAGCACCCGCCTTTAAAAAACCGAGTTTCTCCGCTAGCGACCGCAGACGCTCAGAGATTGGATGCTTTACCCGGAAAG
The DNA here is from genome assembly GCA_050043465.1 of Leptolyngbyaceae cyanobacterium. Lineage (GTDB taxonomy): Bacteria > Cyanobacteriota > Cyanobacteriia > Phormidesmidales > Phormidesmidaceae > Leptothoe. The sequence continues at coordinate 44,048 of JBHJIL010000058.1, read as the reverse complement.
TTTGTTGTTCCAGCACCTGATCTAAAACTTGACTGTAGTCTTCAACAATTTGCTGAAAGATATCTGGAACAGAATCCTTTAAAAGCCCTGATTCAAACAGATTGGCAGTGACCGTCGCTGGTCTTACCGTATAGGCTAACCGTTCAAAACTTTCAATTTCGGTCAGCCTCTGAACAGCAGAAGTGGGTGGCAACGAGGCATTGAGCTGTCGCTGACGGTCAATTGCCAGCAAGAGAGCATAGGCCAACAAGTTAGAATCAAGCCTGTGCTTACTAAGAAAGCCTTGAGCGCCCGCTTCAATGGCTCTTACGGCCGTCACCTCGTCATCCATTCCTGTCAAAACGATAGCAGGTACTTCTGGAAAGGTATGCCGGAAACGCTCTAGGGTTTCAATTCCTTGACTATCAGGCAAGTGCAGGTCGAGGAGTACCACCTGGTAGGTGGGCTGATCTAGACTCTTTAACCCTTGAGTTAACCGATCAACATGGGACAGCTTAAACAACTTATCAGATGCGTCTATAGCTGGTTTAGAGTCCGCCAAGAGTGCCTGTACCTGATCAAAGACAGACGGATCATCATCAATTAAGAGAACATTGCAGGGCGCATAGGAGACCATAGACTAACTCCCACAGCATAAGAACATCGGCAACTGAGGTAACCAACACCAAGTATGAATACCTCCAACGAGTACGACTGAATATCGATCATGGGATCCTATGCCCAAAGAAAGGCAGCTTCATTAAGTCAACGTATCAATATGATGGTTTTTTAAGCTAAAAAAGTATATTCAGCAGAGGTTTGTAGACTTTTGCAAAGGCATAGTCTATGAATCTAAAAAAATACCTAAGTTTTAAAGGTCAGCTTATGTCCGGCTTGACGCTCGGCTAAGAAGAGCCATACCCGTCTGGCTGAAAACCCTGCTCGCAGCATAGTAGGGAGCTGCGTAAGCTAATCAAATCGATATAAAGCTAAATGCCCCAATGGGCCCGCCTTAAACAAAAGGCAGTTCGCATAAATCGCTCAGGTTTGCGCTGTTTAAAATCAGCTATGTCACCAACCCGTGAGTCAGAGACCTCGGGTACTCAAAGAAGCCTGCAACCATCAGGCAACACTCAAGGCTGTTTTCAAAATCGACTCAAACAGTGCTAATCCGTCTGTACCACCCAGTACAGAGTCCGCCGCCCTCTCTGGATGAGGCATCATACCGAGAACGTTACCCTTTTGGTTGCAAATACCCGCAATATTATTAAGAGAACCGTTCGGATTACTGCTGCCGTCAACGGTGCCATCCGAATTGCTGTAGCGAAAGACAACTTGGTTGTTATCTTCTAACGCCCTGAGCGTATCTTCATCGGCGTAGTAACAGCCTTCGCCATGGGCAATCGGAATCGTAATGGTTTGCCCTTGCGTATAGCTACCGGTCCAGGGAAGACTGGTACGTTCTACTCTAAGGGGAGTGCGATCGCAAATAAACCGCATATCCCGATTTCGCATCAGTGCCCCTGGCAACAGCCCCACCTCAGTCAAAATCTGAAATCCGTTGCAGATCCCAAGCAGCAGCCCCCCCTTGTTGGCATGATCAATGGCCGAGCGCATCGCCGGGGAAAACTGAGCCACCGCACCGCAGCGCAGATAGTCGCCATAGCTAAAGCCACCAGGAACTACCACGACGTCTACATCACCCAGGTCGCTATCTTCATGCCAGATACGATGGGTAGGACGCTTAAGAATATCGCGAGTGACGTAGACCACATCGCGATCGCAGTTCGAGCCGGGAAATGTAATGACACCAAATTTCATAAGAGATTAGGGAATGGTGGGCTGACTTGCCTTTGCTGTAATCCAAAACGTATCCCCGGCGACGGGGTAGTTTCTCCCGAGGGACGATGGTCAAGCCACCGCCATCGCCTGCAGTTCAATCCGATAGTTTTCAATCACCGGATTTGCCAGCAGCTGGTCGCACATCCGGTCTAGCTGCTGCCGAGCCGCTGCTTCATCCTCGGCTGACAGCGACACCTCTATATATTTACCAATGCGCACCTGGGTGACATTGTCGTATCCCATATGCTCTAACCCAGAACGCACCGCTGTACCCGCTGGGTCAAGCACTGAAGGACGAAGAGTCACATACACCTGAGCCTGATAAGTCTGTGCCACTATCTAAATTCCGCGAGCTGTCCGCATTATTTTAGCCTACCCCTGGAATAGCAAACGCCCAATGGCAACGCTATATTAGACGTCCGGCATGGCTCATCATATTAGACGTTCGGCATGGCTCATCATCCAGCTGGCGTTATCAGGAAGTGCCTAGTCAAATAGCATAGGAATGTCTACAGATCGCTCTATCTGCCAAATCAGCGATCGCCAGCTCTCTACCCTAACCTCAGCTCAACGATCTAAGCTAGTAGAACTTCTCCTTTCAAACCCATGGCTATTCGTCGTCGTACTCGTAATCAGGATCGCATCCTAGAGGCGCTGAAAAATCAAGAGCAGGCTATTTCTGCCCAAGATTTACATAGTGCCATCAGACGAGACGGCAGTCGCATCGGGTTAGCCACCGTCTATCGCGCGCTCGAAGCCCTAAAGCTAGATGGGACGGTCCAAGTCCGCACCCTGGCCAATGGTGAATCGCTATATAGCCTGAGTCATGAAGACCGTCACCACCTGACCTGTCTACGCTGTGGCGAATCGCTACCAATTGAGGAATGTCCGGTACACGATCTAGAAAAGCACCTCAACGACTCCCATCGGTTTCGCATTTTTTATCATACCCTTGAGTTCTTTGGCCTCTGCGACAAATGCCAGATGGTCTCAAGTTAAGCGTACCCATAGCGTTGTTTCCTTATTGAGAGCGATGTGATGCTTGCGCCTGACCGGTGCTCTAACGCTGCTCTAACTCTCCAACAATAGACTTCATGCCTTCGAGCGTGGCCGGAATCGCTCGGGGGTCCATAAACATCACTTTGCTGCTTTCGCTAGCTCCGATTTTGCTTCCCACGTCTAGATAGCCCTGGGCTAGCAAAAACTGGAGAGCTTCACGAGCGGTCGGGTCGCTTTTGAGTTTTTGAGTTAAAACCTGAATGGCTTCAGCGGTAGCCTGGGCTCGCAGAACCTGCTCCTGACGGTCGGCCTGGGCTTTGAGCACGATGGTCTTCTGCTCAGCTTCAGCGGCAAGAATCGCGGATTTTTTGCGGGCTTCCGCTGAGAGGACCTCGGCTTCAGCCTGGCCTTGGGCGGCGTTGACAGCTGACTCCCGTTCTCCTTCTGAGGTGAGTACGGCAGCCCGCTTACGGCGTTCGGCGGCCATTTGGAGTTCCATAGAGTCCTGTACCGCTTTAGAGGGGACAATGTCTCGCAGCTCCACACGGGTTACTTTGACCCCCCAAGGATCTGTGGAAACATCTAGCTCCCGCAGCAAAGATTCATTAATTTCAGCTCGAGCTGTAAAGGTTTCATCTAGTTCTAGCTGGCCCATTTCTGAACGAATCTGGGTGAGGACCAGGTTCACCATGGCCGCCTGCAGGTTTTCAACTTTGTAGTAAGCCTTTTCTAAATCGACAATGCGCCAATAAACAACCGCGTCTACGCTAATGGATACGTTGTCGCGGGTAATGCACTGCTGCGGCGGCACATCGAGCACTTTTTCGCGAATGGTTTGTTTGTAGACCACCTTATCGACGAAGGGCAGGGTGAAGTTTAGCCCCGGCTCTAGTTTTTTGCCGTTGTATCGGCCCAGACTTTCGACGAGGGCCTCATCTCCTTGGTTCACAATACGGACAGAGCCTGCGGCGACGGAGCCACCAAAGGCCAGCATAATCAGCAGTACAAATGGGTTCATAGTGTGTCTTTGTTGAAAAATTGAAATTTGGATTTCCCGTAGGGATTTTTGTAGGGACGTTGCATGCAACGTCCCTACAAAAGGGCGGTTTCGGGCATGACAATCAGCGTATTGCCCCGGCGACCGACGACAATAACGGTTTGATCGGTTGCGATCGCAAGCTCTTGATCGCTACAGCAGGCTGGCCAAGAATTCCCTTCATACATCACGCGTCCACTCTGCCCCGGCGGAATTGAGGTAATTGTCTTCGCCTCGGTGGCATCCATTAAGGCGGGCGGCTGGCGTCGGGGTGCAAATCGGCGCAGCGCCCAAAACAGTAGTAACGATAGGACCATCCACAGCGCTACTTGCCAGTTAAAGGTCATAACCGGCAGCGCGATTGCCAGCAGTCCTACCGCAATGGCGCTCACCCCCAGGGCTGATTCTAAAAACGCTGTCGGAATCATCAGCTCCATCACACAGAGTGCTACACCGAGCAGGATCCAAAAAATTGCCAAGTTCATAGCCATGTAACGTTTTAGCTACCTCAAGGGTATAGCAAATGACCTAAACAGACGGGCAGAGGATGTTGAGGATATTAAGGAACTGCCCAATTGAGCGCTTTACGACTACCATGAATCTATTCTTTTTCCCTGTGTAGGATTGTGCAACCGACAAGTTTTTTTGTTCGGTCTACGCCAGGTTGGTTCTATAACCTAGAGGTTTATCCCCCCTCTTATACTTAATCAACCTGATAGATATTTTTAGATATTTTATCTTGGCAAAACCGCTGGCTAACATGACTCAAGTGGACGTCTACCCTTCTAAAAAATACGTTCTAGCTATCGGGGCCGGGCGCGATATTCCGCCGGGCCAAAACGTAGATGAACGCTACTGGGTGCTGAGTCCGGGGATCTGGCAAGACACCCAGGCCCCCGATCCGCCCGAGACACCTGCAACAGTTAGTGCGGCAGCCTTACCTTACTTGCGCGCGTACCCCTATCAGCTGCACGTTCCCACCCTGTACGGCGAATGTAAGCTCGATGACGGTTCGGTACTGTTACTCGATAATGCGCCTATTGACCGCCATGGCCGCCTGCTGCCCACGTTGGGTAGCACCTGGGCCACCGCCTCCCCCTTTCGGCAAGTGTACTGGTGCTGGCAGCTGTTTGATCTTTGGCCTCGCTTATTTGGGCTGAATGTGGCCGCTAGTCTAACGGCCCCTGAGGCTATTCATGTTGAGGGCTGGCGGATTCGCTTGAGCCATTTGATATCAGGTCAGCCAGCCGTGCACTCTCTAGCTGAGCTGATTAGTCCATTACTCCCTCAGTCAGCCCCCGCTGTGGTTAGCGCGCTGCAGCCAGTGCTGGCGCAGTGCCAGCAGCCCGAACCTAACTTTGATGCGATTTTAGAACACCTTAACCGCGCTCTGCTGTCCCAGTCTGTCGGGCTTTCGCTGACCACTGAGGTGGCTGGCAGCACCAGCAGCGGCCAGCAGCCCCATAATGAAGATGCCTGCTACCCCAGCCAGAATGAGCTAGCCCGAGCCAGCACGGCCGATCTGCCCAGCTTGCCGCGGATTGCGATCGTCTGTGATGGAGTTGGAGGTCACGCTGGGGGTGAGGTAGCCAGCCAAACGGTGGTGCGATCGCTACAGCTACAGCTGCGGGGCCTGCTAGCAGAAATAGCCGAGCAACAAGAACCCTTGCCTCCCTATGTAGTGATGGGGCAAATTGAAGCCGCTATTCGGGTTGCCAATAACCTGGTGGCCAGCCAAAACAATAGCCAGGGCCGCACCGAACGACAGCGGATGGGAACGACGCTAGTGGCCGCTGTGATGATTCCCCAGCGTATTCCCTCACCAGACGGGACCCACCACGAAGTCAATGAGCTGTACATTGCCCACGTAGGCGATAGCCGAGCCTACTGGATTACACCAGAAGCCTGCTATCTAATGACGGTGGATGACGATGTAGCCGGACGCGAAATTACTGCCGGGAAGAGCTATCCGACAGTCGCCCATGCCCGCTCAGATGCAGGCGCGCTGACCCAGGCGCTAGGAACCCGTGAGGCCGATAGCCTAACGCCCCATGTGCAGCGATTTATCTTGGATGAAACAGGAGTTTTGCTGCTGTGTTCTGATGGGCTGAGCGATCATCAGCGCATAGAAACATCCTGGGCCAACTATATTGGCCTAATTGTCAAAAAAATCGTATCCCTACCGACCGCCGTGGAGTCTTGGGTAGAGCTGGCCAATCAAAAAAACGGTCATGACAATATCGCTGTTGTGCTAATGAACTGTGTAGTCACAGGTGAAACTGTTGTCGTCGATGAGCCCGCTCCACCGCTAACGACACAGCAGGATATGGGATCTCCCACCGAGCTGACAGCCGCTTCAAAAGCGCTGCTCTATGGAGAAAATGAGGAGCCGACAGACGTCAGCGAGGAGGCCGTCGTATCCGAGGAGAAAACGCGGCGTTCTCTGCAGGCTTTGGTGTTGAGTATTGTGCTGCTGATCGCCGTCAGTGTAGCGGGTGTAGCGGGTGTTCTAGTCTGGCAGAATCTACAGCCTGCACCTGAGGTGCCCACGACGTCCGAGTCGGAGTCTTGACCCATTCTGACTGAAAAAGCTTCTGCAACCTGTGCCAGCGTCAACCATCATCTAACCGTCGAAGCTAGCGATGACCGCCACTGTCAGAGCGCTATTCTGTGAGAAAATGATAATCAGCGCACATACTGCATGGGCAAATTGTGCCGACGGATCAACTTTTGGATTAACGATGTCTATCAAAGCTGGCGATCGCGTAAGGGTTTCCACACCTGTAGTTCTGTTTCATCATCCCAGTCACCGCAATCAGCCCCACAACGCTGAGGGAATGGAAGGAACTGTCAAAGAGATCTTGACTGACTGGAAGGGACGTCCCATTAGCCCTAATTTTCCAGTAGTTGTCGAGTTTCCCATTGAGGGGGCCAAAAGACCCTTTAAGGCTCATTTGTCCAGCGCTGAGCTAGAGGTGGTATAGACCGTCAGCTCAAGATCCGCGTCGCCAAAACCAGTTAAACGGTGAGACATCATTTTCCATGGCTGCTAGCTCAGCCTGATGCTTGGCGGCGGTAGCATAGTACCAGTCGCAGTAAGCTTCGAACTCCTCACGGTGTCGGACCTCTTGGCGAAATTCGTAAGCGACCTGCTGTAGTTGAATAGTCTCGCTAACAGCAGGGGTCGAGTCTAGAGATTGTTTGAGCATCGGTTAGAGCCATCCCCTCAGGCGATAAATGACCAACCCTATGTATTCTTTTAAGGCTTTAGTAAAAAAGTCTAGGGCAGTGCTGTCGGGCAGTACGTAAAGAGCTGTGCCCAGAGACATGCCCCGCATTTCTTCTAAGAATTTTTGCGACACCCAGTAGTCAGTAGGAGCAGCTGTGACGTCGAACCCCTGCTTCTTAAAAATAGCGATTGACCTGGGCATGTGAATAGCTGAGGTCACCAATAAGATGGTATCGATCTGCCGCTGTCGTAAAATTTTGGCCGTGTTCACCGCATTTTGATAGGTATTAAGGGAGTCGTCTTCTCGCAAAATATTACGCTCAGGCACTCCCATCGCCATGGCAATTTCGGCCATATCTTCAGCTTCTGATGCCCCGCTCCCGCGCCAGGCAATACGGCCGCCGCTAAACATAATCAGGGGAGCGGCCCCATCCTGGTAAAGTTTAACCCCATACAAAATGCGGTCTCCGGCCTCAGATACTTCTACCCAGGGACGCGGGGGGGATTGCACATATGTGCTGCCTCCTAGCACAACGATAGCCTCAGCGGCAGGGACCGGGTCGGGGGGTAAATTTTGCCATTCTAAGGTTTGTACAAACCTGGCAGCAAGTAGGGTATTGCTACTACAAAAGAGAATGAGTAGGGCCGCTGCGATCGCAAGCAAAGCACGTCTGGGAAACTTCCACAGCCAGATTAAAGCTAGCCCCAAAAGCAGGCAGCTGAGGCCCAATGGGTAAATCAGCAGCGGTAGTAACTTAGATAAAAAGATGAACATCTTAGCGCTGGCGTCGTCTCAAATTACGACGTTCGGTACGCAGATGCAGTTTAGGTAGCTGAAATAGCCGTGATTGACGTTGGTCATCCTGGGGTTTGGGCTCGCCGCCGGGGGCATACCACCAGGCTGCTACTACACCACCCGCAAAGCCGCCTACCGCCCCAAACAATATGCTGGCAGGGACCGAATAGCCCAGCAAAGCAAAGATCAGCAAAAAGATTAACCACATTCGTAGCGCCGTTGGCACTATCAAATCAGTCATGTCGTTGATTACAGGTTTTCCTTTAGGCGATCTCATATCTGGCAATGACTGAACAGGCTAACGCCCATACTATACTGGTCCACCCCTAACTGTGTACGTGACCAACAAAAACGCCTATAAATACAACACCCGTAAATAATTAAATATCCCATAGACACAATAAAGCACCTGAGTCAGTCACCCAGGTGCTAATAAAGACTGCCAAAAAGATCAAACAGATTTGGCCCTACTGAGCCAGGAAACTAATATGGTAAACCTGATTTTTCCAAGGATGATTCTGCACTTCTTGCAAAACAACCTTACCGTTCCAGGGCATATCGGTTACGTTCAAGTCCAATTCAACCTTCCGTCCCTTGGCCCGACGCAGCAATGCCTCGACCTCACGGGTGTTAGCTTTTAATGAGACAGAGTTGGTGCCATCATGGCCGTAAAGTACAGCCGGCATTACACCTTCACGGCGCAGCGCCCGAGGTTTTTCATTATCAGCACGCTTGCTACAGTCGAGAGTCAGTTCCATTGCTATTGTCCAATCCGTAAATAACTATTGTCTGCCAGGTCGTTTGTCAAACTTTTTAGGGCGGTCAATCATTGTAAATCGAGTTCGCCTTGAGCGCACATGTTTTAGCCACGCTTTTAGGCCACCTTAAACGCACCACCATTTTCATACAGCAGGGCTCGCTTCGGTCCATGAATGGGATCTTCTACAATGATCGTCTGATCGCGGCTAGCGCCTAAAGACACGATGGCAATGGGCACTTCCATCAGCTTGGCTAAAAATTCTAGATAGTCCAAAGCCTGCTTGGGTAGGTCCTCCAATCGGCGGCAGTTAGCGGTTGACTGATTCCAGCCTGGCATTGTTTCATACACGGGCTTACACCGGGCAAACTGGCTGGCGCTACCGGGTAAGTCTCTACAGCGCTCACCGTCTAGCTCGTAGTCGACACAGACTTTGATTTCGTCCATCTCATCTAGAACGTCTAGCTTGGTGATCGCCAAGCAGTCTAAACCGTTAATGCGTACGGCATAGCGACCGATAACAGCATCAAACCAGCCGCAGCGTCGCTGGCGTCCGGTGGTCGTACCAAATTCAGCTCCGCGCATACATAGGGCATTGCCCATATCATCAAACAGCTCAGTGGGAAAAGGCCCTTCTCCTACGCGAGTTGTGTAGGCTTTAGCCACACCAATTACCCGCTCGCCTGCGGTCGGACCAATACCCGAGCCAATACAGGCACCACCCGCCACCGGATTTGAGGACGTGACATAGGGATACGTGCCATGATCCAGATCCAGCAGCGTTCCCTGAGCGCCCTCAAACAACACATTTTTACGCTTTTGCAGCGCGTTATAAATGTGCAGCGAGCTGTCTACCACATGGGGGCGCAGCCGTGCAGCATAGGCTTCATATTCCTGGTAGACGGCTTCGGCATCCAAAGGAGGCAGGTTATATAGCTTTTCGAGAACAATATTTTTATAGCTAATGGTCCACTCTAGCTGCTCCCGGAAGCTGGGTAGATCAACTAGGTCGCAGATGCGAATACCGGTGCGCTCCGACTTATCTGCGTAGGTAGGCCCAATACCTCGCTTGGTGGTGCCAATTTTTTTGGTTCCCCGGCGTTCTTCCGCAGCCTGATCGATCATGCGGTGATACGGCATGGTCACATGGGCGGTTTCAGAAATAAATAGATTCTTGCTAGAAACACACAGACCGTCGAGCTTATCCAGTTCAGCGATCAGTTCTTTGGGGTCAATAACCGTACCACTACCGATCAAACATTCGGTCTCCCGGTACAAGATACCCGATGGGATCAAGTGCAGCTTAAAGGTCTGATCTTTGACTACTACGGTGTGACCTGCATTGACACCGCCCTGATATCGAACCACCACATCCGCTGACTTACTAAGCAGATCTGTGATTTTTCCTTTACCTTCATCGCCCCACTGGGCACCTATTACAATAACGTTTGCCAAGGGAATCTCGCGCGTTAGAGTTCAAACAAATCACAATTATGATTAGGCAAGGTAGCTAGTGTCAATAAATGCAACGTATCCTCTGATCGGATAAAAAAATATTTTTTCTGTCGCTAGCGGCGTGCCCCTACTTCCAAAGATTAACTAAAGTTTAAGCCCATTGGGGATTTGGTCATCTTTCTGGGCAAAAGATCGGATCCTAAGGTAAAACATAGTTTAATAGGCATTTCACACTTTCTTTAACTTTTGTTTCAGCCAGCCTGACCGGCTCTGTCTAGCAGTCTGAGATCGCGCTGGATCGGCGGCTCATCCGTCCGGGCATTGGCGAAACAAATACATAACCAAATAACCTTTTCCTACCCCATTCACCCCTTGAGGCCCTATGAGTCTTTATGCGGAGCTCCACCGCCACCTGGGAGGTTCTGTCGTACCCAGAATCCTGTGGCGCTATTTTCAGAGAAATCGTCCTGATCTAGCAGAACGGTTTACCAATTACCCCGAATTTGAGCAATTTTATACCCAGCCTAAGGATTCGTTAGACGAATACCTGGAGCTGCACACCTTAGTAGAGAGCGTACAGACTCGTGAGGCTCTGCCCTACTTTATCTATCGACTGATTAGGGGAGCGTATATTTTCGAGAATCTAGCCTATCTAGAGCTACGCTACACGCCATTTTATCGGACGCCCCACAGCCTGAGCGAACGAGATCGCACAGACATGATGGCAGAAATTGTCGAAATCGTTGGCCGGGCAACCGAGCAAACCGAGTATCCCGTTGTGACTCGACAGATTCTGTGTATGCACTCCCGGCTACCCTACGAGATTAATCGCGCCACGGTTGATTTGGCCGCGCAGTATCCCGAGTATGTATGCGCCATTGATATTGCCGGTGGCGATGCAGCCTACCAAGAAAAGCTCGATGAGATTATTCAGCTATATCGCTATGCTCAGTCTCTAGGAGTCAAGACCACCGGGCATCTCTATGAAACGCGCAACGGTTGTTATCCAGAACTGCTGCCCTACCTGATGCGTATCGGACACGGTATCCAGATTCCATTGCATTATCCAGAATTGCTCAAGGAGGTGGCTGCTCGCGGCCAGTGTCTGGAAGTGTGCCCCACCACCTACTGGCAAACCGGCACCTTAGATGAAATCAGCCAGCTCAAAGATGTCTTTAGCCGCTGCTTTGATGCGGGAGTGGATATAGCTATCTGTACCGATAATGCCGGTCTGCATAATGTGCGGCTGCCCTTTGAATATGAGAATCTGCTGACGCAGGATGTAATTGGCTTTGACGGACTGCGCGCCTGTCAGGAAGCGGCGTTTCGTCATGCCTTTGCCTGGCCGCATCAGCAGCAGCCAGCGTCCATGCTATCTGAGATGCTACAGGGCGAGGCGGTTGTTCGATAGCTGGGCTTTTGGGGAATAAAATTTTGAGTTTTGAGTGGAAATCGCAGAGCCTGTTAGAAGAATCTAAGGAGGCACACCTCAAAACTCAGAATTCGGCTCTCAAAACTACCTAACAATCCTAGATAATGGGTAGGCTTTGTTGAATCTTGAGAATATCATACCCTTCCTTTGCGCACCCTATATTGCGGCCAGCTGCGTGCCGAGCATATCGTTAAGACCGTTACCCTATATGGCTGGGTCGACCGCCGCCGCGATCATGGTGGGGTGATTTTTTTGGATCTGCGCGATCGCGACGGCATCGTGCAAATTGTCAGCGATCCCGAACGGACACCGGCCTCCTATCCGGTAGCAGACCAGGTGCGCAACGAGTATGTCGTCAAAATTGAAGGCCGGGTGAGTCAGCGTCCGCCTGAGTCACTCAACCCAAATCTGCCAACAGGCAAGGTCGAAATCTATGCCGATAGCATTGAGCTGCTGAGCGCGGTAAGAACTCAGCTGCCCTTTCAGGTCTCTACCGCAGACGAAGAAAACGTGCGTGAAGAGCTGCGGCTAAAGTATCGCTACTTAGATCTGCGGCGCGAGCGTATGAGTCGCAATATTCGCCTGCGTCACAGCGTCATGAAAGCCATTCGTCGCTTTCTAGAAGACCAAGAAGATTTCACTGAGGTGGAAACCCCGGTCCTCACGCGCTCCACACCAGAAGGCGCGCGGGACTATGTGCTGCCATCGCGGGTTAATCCGGGCGAATGGTACGCCCTACCCCAGTCTCCCCAGCTGTTTAAGCAGCTGCTGATGGTGGCCGGTATGGACCGCTACTACCAGATCGCTCGCTGTTTTCGCGATGAGGATTTGCGCGCCGACCGCCAGCCAGAATTTACCCAGCTGGATATGGAAATGAGCTTTATGGATCAAGAGGAGATCCTCACGCTCAATGAAAGCCTGGTGGCCCATATCTTTAAGGTAGTCAAAGGCATTGACCTACCCTGTCCGTTTCCTAGAATGACCTACGCTGAGGCGATGGCGCGCTATGGCAGCGATAAGCCAGACACACGGTACGGTCTTGAGCTGGTAGAGGTGTCAGATATTGTCAAAGACTCTGGCTTTAAGGTATTTTCTGGGGCGGTAAAATCGGGTGGTCAGGTCAAGGTGCTCCCCATACCGGGGGGGAACGATGCCATTTCCAACGTGCGCATCAAGCCGGGTGGAGATCTGTTTAAGGTGGCCACCGACGCGGGAGCCAAAGGACTGGCCTATATTCGTGTCCGAGAAGGCGGTGAGATTGACACCATTGGAGCTATCAAGGACAACCTCAGCGACGAGCAAAAGCAAACGCTGCTAGAGCGGACGGGAGCTGAAGCAGGCTGTTTGATCCTGTTTGGTGCCGGACCAACCGCAACAGTAAATGCGGCTCTCGATAAGGTACGGCAGGCAGTTGCGGCTGAGCTAGACCTGATCGATACCGATAAGCTCAACTTTTTATGGGTAACGGACTTTCCCATGTTTGAGTGGAACGCCGACGAAAACCGCTATGAGGCGCTGCACCATCCCTTTACCGCACCTAACCCTGAAGACATTGACGACCTGACCACGGCCCGTGCGGTGGCCTATGACCTGGTGCTTAACGGCTATGAAATTGGCGGTGGTAGTCTTCGAATCTATCAGCCGGACGTGCAGGCAAAAGTGTTTGAGACCATCGGACTAAGTGACGAAGAAGCCCGCGATAAGTTTGGCTTCTTTATGGATGCCTTTGACTTTGGTGCGCCGCCCCACGGCGGCATTGCCTATGGATTAGACCGTTTGGTGATGCTGATGGCTGAGGAAACTTCAATTCGCGATGCGATCGCATTTCCTAAAAACCAGCAGGCGCGCTGTCTGCTCACCCAGGCTCCCTCTAGCGTCAGCGACCGTCAGCTCAAGGAGCTGCAGGTCAAGTCTACCCACAAGCCCAAAACCAAGGACGACGAGCAGGCTTGAGCAAATCTACATCTGCGCTGCCAAAAACCTGCGCTAGGATCGTAGAAATTTTCCCAAACAGTTGCTGTCTATGACCATCGTGGTACTTCTGATAGTCGTGGGTCTGCTGCCGCCTGCCCTGTCCTGGTGGGCCAGCTTTCGCGCTGAGCGTCGGGTGATGGAGCGGTTTGAGCGAGCCAGGGAGGCCAGGCAGTATTCCACTCTGCACTCTTGGCGACAGCGCGATCCCGACGAGCGTTATATCGACGGCATGGGGCTGGTGATTGGAGACATTACCTGCCAGCTAAATGCCCGCTCTCCCCATATTCGCTGCGCAGTCAACCCCCTCGGCCCCTGTGAAGGCTGTCGTGCCTATGAAGGTCGCATTTACGAACCTATATAACGAGGCTGTCAAGCCACCGGATCGGCCAAGGCTTTGGTCTGCTCTGGTGTGACTCTTTCTGCTAAAGTCCCATCGGTCTCTGCAGGCTGGAGTCCAGCCCGTTGACTGGCCGCTTTAATTAGCCCCAAGAACAACGGATGGGGCAAATTGGGGCGAGACTGAAACTCTGGGTGGAACTGACTGGCAATAAAGAAGGGATGCTCCGGCAGCTCCACAATCTCCACCAGGCGGCCATCGGGTGAGGTGCCGCTGACGACATAGCCAGTGTCTAAAAATAGATTGCGATAGGCATTATTAAACTCATAGCGGTGGCGATGGCGCTCATAGATCACCGGCTGGTCGTATAGCTGACTGGCCAAGGTACCCGGTTCTAATCGGCAGGCATACAGCCCCAAACGCATGGTGCCTCCCAGGTCCACCACGTCCTGCTGTTCTGGCAGCAGATTAATCACCGCGTTTTCACTGTCAGGATCAATTTCAGAACTGTTAGCTCCGGCCAGCTGGGCTACGTTACGCGCCCATTCCACTACGGCGCACTGCATTCCTAAACAGAGTCCTAAAAACGGAATACCCTGTTCTTTAATGTACTGAATCGTGCGAATTTTACCGTCGATTCCGCGACTACCAAAGCCACCGGGGACGACAATGCCGTGAATCCCGTCTAGATACTTAGCCGGGTCATGGTTTTCAATATCTTCTGAGCTGACCCAGCGAATGCTAACCTCGGCGTGGATTGCGATCGCAGCGTGCCGTAGCGCTTCTACCACCGACAGATAGGCGTCATTGAGGCTGACATACTTGCCCACAATGGCAATATCCAACGTCTGAGTAGGGGTATACAGCCGTTTGACCAATGTGGACCAGGCTTCAAGATCCGGCGTGCGCGGCTCTAGGTTCAATAGCCGGATCGCCTGCTCTGCTAGACCTTCTTTCTCCATGAGCAGCGGCACTTCATAAATGCTAGGGGCATCATTGGCGGCAATTACACAGGCTTCAGGCACATCACAAAAGTCAGAAACCTTACCCTTGATATGTTCAGGAATCGGCTGGGCACAGCGGCACACGAGAATGGCTGGCTGCAGACCAATGGAGCGCAGCTCTTTGACCGAATGCTGGGTAGGTTTGGTTTTAATTTCACCCGCCGCCGGAATGTAGGGGATCAAGGTGACAAGCATGTAGATCACATTCTCTCGACCCACATCTTTACGAAACTGACGGATCGCTTCTAAAAAGGGCAGCCCTTCAATATCACCCACCGTGCCGCCAATTTCGACAATCACCACGTCAGGACTGCGGTTTTGAGCCACGCGTCGGATGCGCTCCTTAATTTCATTGGTAACGTGGGGGATCACCTGCACGGTGCGACCGTCGTATTCACCCCGCCGCTCTTTATTGATCACCGCCTGATAAATTGAGCCGGTGGTAACGCTGTTGAGTCGCGACATGGAGGTGTCGGTAAAGCGCTCATAGTGGCCCAGATCTAAATCCGTTTCGGCCCCGTCTTCGGTGACAAAGACCTCCCCGTGCTGAAACGGACTCATGGTACCAGGGTCAACGTTGATATAAGGATCCAACTTTAGAATCGATACCGAATAGTCGCGGGACTTGAGCAAACGGCCCAAACTGGCGGCTACGATGCCTTTACCAATACTGGAAACGACACCACCCGTAACAAACACAAACTTAGTCATAATGCGATCGCAACGCGGAGCTAGCAATTGAACCCGTTAATTGTGCCATAGGGTTACAAAGACAGATTATTCTCTACACGACAGAGAAAAAACGTAGGCGCGCGCAGCAAAAAAGAGGAGACCGAAACCGCTATAATTTCGCCCGTAGGTGAGTTAAGGGTTCCAACCATGGCAAATCGATGGAGCATGTATGCAGCAGTCCCCGCACTAGCATTTGCCATAACACAACCCGCCGTAGCTCAGGATTCGTTATTTGTCGCCTATCCGCCGCAGGATCACACCACCATATCCGATCGCATCTTTTTTATCGGTACCGGTGCCCCTGATAGAGATGTTTTGATCAACGGAGAGCTAATCACCGAACGTAGCCCTGACGGTCATTTTGCTCCTACGCTGCCTTTAGCCATTGGCCAAAATTCTTTCACCATTAGCCAGGGCGGCGAGAACATCATCTTCAATATCACTCGTAACTCGTTGGAGCCTCCTCAGCCTAACGGTATCGCCTTTGCAGAAGGCACCCTAGAGCCCAGCGTTAGCCTCGCTCGTCAGCCTGGAGAGCTGATCTGCTTTAGTGCCGTTGCTCCGCCCGAGGCAACTGTCGCTGTCAATTTACAAGAGCGAACCATTCCCCTGAGTGCTCACAGCAGTGTAGAGCTACCGCCCAACTACGCTGTGCTGACTGAACAAACCGAGCCCTACACACTTAGCTCTGCTCAATATGGCGGCTGTGCCACCTTTGATAAATCCGGAATTTTTGGCACGCCTGAGTTTCAGCTTACTCTCGATGGTCAAACCGTAACTCAAGCCGGTAGCGGCCCGATTGAAATTCTCTCACCCACCACGTTTCAAGTGGCAGAAGTTACCGTAGAGTCTGGTATTGCCCGCACCGGCCCCAGTACTAACTACTCGCGTCTGACACCACTTCCCAAAGGAACAAGAGCTGCCGTCACAGGACGAGAAGGAGAATGGGTTCGCTTAGACTACGGTGCCTGGATCAAAGCGGCAGAAGTGAATATCTTTTCGAGTCCTGTACCGCCAACAACAACAATTCGCGGTATTGTCTCTCGTCAGGTACCCGAGTGGACTGAAATAGTCTTTCCAATGCAGGCATCCGTACCCATGAGTGTGGAACAAGAGAGCACTAGTCTCACCCTGACCTTGCACAACACCGTACCGCAAACAGACACGATCTATTTCTCAGATGATCCAGTGGTAGAGCGCATGGACTGGCGACCGATTTTACCCGACAAGGCGTCCTACACGTTTCACTTTAAAGCAGATCAGCAGTGGGGCTACAAGCTGCGCTATGAAGGCACAAATCTCATTTTGTCGCTAAAGCATCCTCCCTCCGTCAATACAACAGATTCTGCAGATCCGCTCCAGGGCACAACAATATTGCTCGACCCAGGCCATGGCAGCAGTGAGGATTTAGGCGCGCGGGGTCCAACCGGATATCCAGAGAAAGATGTAGCCTTACTGATTTCAAAACTGATACGTGATGAGCTAGAGGATTTAGGCGCGTCAGTCGTGATGGTGCGCGAGGGAGATGATGATTTATTTCCGCGCGATCGCGTCGCTGTCATTAATGCAACAGAACCGACAATGGCGCTAAGCCTGCATTACAATGCCCTACCAGATAACGGCGACGCTCTAAACACAGCGGGCATTGGCGCATTTTGGTATCATCCTCAGGCCCATGATTTAGCCCTGTTCTTGCACAATTATCTGGTAGAGACTCTAGACCGCCCAGCCTACGGTGTGTATTGGAACAACTTGGCGCTGACCCGACCGAGCGTGACGCCGAGTGTCCTGTTGGAGCTAGGCTTTATGATCAATCCCTACGAGTTTGAGTGGATTACAGATCCAGTAGCGCAGCAGGAACTAGCAAAAGCTCTGGCCGATGGAGTCGCTGAGTGGGTAGCCAGTCAGTAAGTGAGCTTCAAAACTAAGCGCAGCTCAGAAATCCGATGCTACCATTCTGATAGCTAATTGAGACTACCTACTTATTGCTAGTAGAGCAAACCTTAATGAAAGAAATTCAGATTGCTGCCGGTTGTAAAACGCGAATTATTCGACGTCGGTTCAGTAGTCTTGCCATGACGTACACCTTTGATGCATTTCCTACGCGTCAGGACAATTATTTGACGGGAATAGTGGAAATTAAAGGGTCGGATTGGATTTTTCCCAAGCCTGCAAAAAAAATACCGCTGCAGTCGAGCAATACAGTCATGGCAGGGGTGTGGGATACCTTTTTTTCGGTTTATGTGATCCCAGAAGTTGATGTTGTGATTACTATGCCATCGAAGTCTTTTGGAGGGTTACTGTGGGTCATTGGTATGGTTGTGATTGTGGTTGTGGTTGCGTTTTCACTTTTCCTTTTGACCTAAATCTTCGGCACGTCATATTGGCATATTACTCATGACACGCCACAATGGCATATGTAACTCAACCGCTTGCAAGCAGACATTTTTGAGTTTGGCTGTCTTACCTGCTTGCCTATTCTACGACTCACCGCGTCTTTGGGTGGTCTACGCTTCCAGCGGTTCGGCTTTTTTCGTTTCCAAGGTTCCATACTATCGCCCTCCCACCGTCACCAGGTAAAGCGCGGCTTCTTGTTCACCATCCAGGTTTAGCAATTCGTTTAGGGGAGTATCTAAAAACGCCCCGATACCGCAAACGCCTAAGCCTAGGGCCGTGGCTGATAAATACAGGTTTTGCCCCAGGTGCCCAGCTTCCATCAGAACATAGCGGTAGGTACGCTCGTGGTACTTCCAACGGGTGCGCTGAAATATACCAGACACGACAAAACAGACGTTGGCCTCTCCTAAAAAATCCTGATTTAGTCCAGCTTTGACCAGAGGCTGACGAAAGTCTCCTAATTGCAGCTGCTCTAGCAGATGGTCTTGAATGGAGTGGTGGTAGATTCCCGGTTCGATGCCTTCCACCCGATGCACAATGGGGTAAATCTCCAGGGGATACAGAGCCCCGGATGACGGTACCGCTCGAAACTCTCTCTTTTCCCAAGTGATACCGTGGGCCAGATATAGCAGCTGTGATAAGTGCCTTAGGGATAACACATAGCGATTGCTGTACGCGCGCTGCGATCTCCGCTGAGTCATAACGGTCATAAAGTCAGGAATTAAGCCGTCAGAGTCTCCACCTGTCGTATCTGTAGGAGTAACCTGGATTAAGTCGGCGGACGGTAGACTAATGGTGGGCACATTGGCATAGGTTTTATAGCGAGGCGGCTGTTGGCCCCAGTTGAGTAGGGTGTCGATTGCTTCGCCATAGCCTGGTTCACTCCAGCGGTGATATAGCACGCCCAGGTCCTGCTCAGTTCCGGCTAGTTCGATAGTTTCGCTGGGGGTGACTAGCCGATCGAAGCCAATGCCGGTTGCGATCGCAAGCACAGCCCACAACAGATAACGCCGCCCTAGGGCTTTTCCCTCCGGCAGGCTCGGTATTTCCTTAGGTCTGGTGCTGGCTGTCGCCTGAGAGAGGTTTGAGCTCTGGCCGAGAGAATCTGAGGATAAGGGCAGCTTTGAACGGGCTGCAGATCCCCCCCGAAAACGATGGCGGGTGAATGCTTTGACCCTGATCCAGGTCTGCATTAGATGGATTGCTGACAGAGAAATCCAGAGATAACCCACCTGACTATGCCAGCCAAAGTGCTGTAGCCCCATGGTGTCGGCAACTAGACCGGTCAAGAAAACGTAAAGGCTACTGCCTACAAGCAAAGTGATTACAACATAGTCCAGGTCACGCCTTTTCATGGCTAGCTCTGTTTGATTATCTCTGTCCTCATAAGGGTAGTTGATTTGGCAAGCCGACGACAGCGGCTATAGGGATATCACCAATCGTTGAACTTAACAATGGCTGTACCAGCCAATTTGGTCATATACCTCGATCACTTATTTTCTTGTAAAGAGGCGATGGTATAAGGCCACATGCTCTTTCCATTAACCACATTGCTACTTAGCAGCTTGGATACTTCATTTGAGTCAATCGGGTTGCTAAAGAAATATCCCTGGGCTGTCTCACAACCGAATTTTTGAAGCGTCTGACACTGCTCCGCAGTCTCAACTCCCTCAGCCACAATATTGTGCTCTAGATTTCGGCACATTTCTATCATAGAGGCGATTAGAGCCTTTGATTTTTTGTCAGAAAGCATATCATGAATAAAATATTTATCTATTTTTAGACAATCAACTGCAAGGTGTTTAAGGGAGGCAAATGATGAATACCCTGTGCCAAAGTCATCAATTGCCAACAACACTCCCAAATCTTTTAGCTCTCGAAAAATAGAGAGATTCTGCTGGTCTGTTTGTACAACACCTTCGGTAACTTCCAGCTCCAATTCTGATGGTATCATTCCAGTCTCATCAATAACATACTTAATCAATGAGATAAAATCCTTATCGAGAAAATGTACGGGAGAAATATTAACGGCCATACGAACTGCAGGCAATCCTGACTTTTTCCAGCTAACAGCTTGATTACAGGCCGTTGTCAGTACCCATTCAGTGAGGGGCTTAATCATACCTATTCTTTCGGCTGTGGCAATAAATTCGACCGGTGAGACCTGACCTAATCGGGGGTGATACCAACGTGATAAGGCCTCAACACCGATAATGTTACCTGTGAGGATCTCAACCTGGGGCTGATAGACCAGTGACAGCTGCTGTTTTTCGATCGCCTCTCTTAAATTTTGCTCAACGCGAAACCGATACTCTGCTTTACGAGTTAGCTCAGGCTTATAGAACATGTACTGATTCTTTCCACGTTCCTTTGCAGCATAAAGTGAAGTATCAGCTGCTTTTATTAATGTAGAAAGATCTTGGCCGTCATCTGGATAATGAGCAATGCCGATACTGCAGGCTGGAGTGAATTTTCTTGCCGATAGTTCGACTGGCTCTGATATCACGCCGAGGCAGCGCTGAGCGACATGGGCAGTGGCATAGTCATTGCTTATGTCATTTACAAGAACACAAAACTCATCACCGCTTAGTCGGGCAACAAAATCAATGTCACGTGCTATGCTTTGCAGTCGCTTAGCAATTTCTTTAAGCAATAAGTCACCCGCATCATGCCCTAAAGTGTCATTCACACTCTTAAAGTTATCCAAATCGATATAGAGCAAGCCTAAACGAGTCGTATTTCGATCAGACCGTTTGATGGATGCTTCAAGATTCTGATAGAAGTGAGCACGATTAGCAATTCTTGTTAAGTCATCGGTATAGGCTAATTCTCGGATACGCTTTTGGGCATGGTCTCGCTCCATCACAATTCCAGCTAGCCTGGCCGCAGATTTGAGATCGTTTGACTCCTCTTCGTTAGGTAGTGCAGGATAGTTATAGTACATACCAAAGGCACCTAATACTATTCCTGAAGAACTTTTAATCGGTTCAGACCAACAACAACGCATGCCATGGGGAAGGGCTACATGTTTAATCTTTGCCCATTTTGGATCTGTTTCAATATTCTCAACTAGGACACGCTTACCGGTATAGGTCGAGGTGCCACATGAGCCGACATCAGGACCATTTTTTAGACCGTGAACAGCCTCACAATATTCCTTGGGAAGGCTTGGGGCACCTCCATGCATGAGGTGTCCATCTTCTAATTCAAGCATTGAACACCGCAGTCCAGGATGACGTCCTTCATACATGAGTGCGATTTCTGGATAAATCTCTGATGCAGGTTTTCCAGTTGCAATCATCTCCAAAATTTCGGCATTCTTGTCATCAAACGCTTCTGACTTCTTTCGAGCTGTTATATCAATGTGGGTGCCTACTAGACGAACTGCTTTTCTGTCAGAATCACGATGAACCAAAAATGCACGGGATAGAACAGAAACTTGATGTCCTGCTTTATGCTGCATCCGCATTTCGACATCAAATGAATCAATGGTGCCAACCAAATAGTCTTGAACCATTTTCAAGACCATGTCTTTATCGTCTGGATGAACTAGGTTTTGCCAGGTGCTTAAGTCATCGGTTAGTTCATCATTGGCATACCCCAGCATGCTTTTCCAGCGCGGTGAATAATAGACTTGATTTGTTTCCAGGTTCCAGTCCCAAAGCCCATCGTTGGCGCCACGCATAGCTAGGCAAAATCGTTCCTCACTTTTCTGAAGTTTTTCCTCTGATGCTTTACGGTTGGTAATATTGTGTCCAATTCCGAGAACACCAATCAGCTTCCCTGTGTCGTCATACATGGGAAGTCTCCTTATTTCGAGAAGTTCGCAGTGTCCATCATTGGCAAATGTAGCCCATTCTTCATTTATGGATGGGGCATCTTTCAGCATGACCTCCTGGTCACGCTTTTGAAACAAGTCAGCTAACCTGATATCTATAAAATCATAATCGGTCTTACCCAGTATCTCTTGCTCAGAGGCTCCAAAGAAATCTTCGAAACGACGATTACAGGCAAGGTAAACACCATCAAGCGCTTTTAGCCAGATGAGATCTGGAAGAGTATTAATAATAATGCCGTAAAGATCAGTTTCTTTTTGAAATTCTAGTAAAATGTTTTCTGCAATAAAAATTTCTTTACAGCCTGCGGCTGCAGCCGATTGAAGCTCGTATCTCATAACAGGTTGCTATACGCTTGTATTTAGAAATTTTCCAGATCATATCTATAGTAAAGCGTAGAATTTTGATTCAGAACTCGTACTTTGGCTGAAAACAGCCATCAGGAGTTATAAGTTCTCAACAAGTCATCTTAAAGACTCCGTGTAAATACTAAGATGCCCATGTTATGTAAATATAGCCTCAAGTACTTGGATCTATAACAATCTTTGCGACGACCGATCAAAAAGTACACTAGCAATTATTGGCCAAAGGCACTCAAAAACCTAAGCAGAACGACACATTATCTGTATCATCCTGCTTAGGTTCTTATTGTTTTTAGCAACTGCTAATTTGGAGGATGGGCTGATCGATAGCGGCTGCTATTTCACAATTTCTCCCTGATAACGTCGTCTCAATTTGCTGCAATGTCTATTCTATCTATGTGATTGAGAATAACTATGCTTGAACTACAAAGCTATTAGCGTCTAATGTGGGGGCACCTTCAATTGTTGCAAACTGAGCACCGTTGCCAAACCCACCGTCTGCACCGTTGGGGTTGTAGTACAGGTTCCCGGTATTCGCTCCGTAGACAATAGTGGCATCACTCAAGGCAGCCTCTTCAGCACTGTTGACTACCGCAAATTCGCTAGCAGATAAGGCTCCCCCAACTGCGCTGGTGAGTGCAGCAAAGACAGTGACATCCAGCACAATGCTATCGATGGCTTCAAAGTTTTGAATTTGATTGGTACCAATATCAGCGGCATTAAAGACAGCGCCGGTATCAAAGCCAAAGAAATCGGCCCCATCACCGCCAATGAGAATGTTATTGCCAGCGCCACCAATCAGCAGGTCGGCACCATTGCCACCAATCAGGATGTCATCTCCGGCACCACCGATAAGGATATCATCGCCCTCACCTCCGTCAGCGGTTACTGGAGTCGAGGTACCACTTGCATTCAAAAAGTCATTGCCCTCACCACCGGAGAAGACAACAGATTGCACTTCACTCCCTGTGAGGTCACCGATAGTGAATGAGTCATCACCGCCCTGACCGTTAATCTCGAACTGTTCGATACCTTCATTAGTCAGGGTAAACAGCCCCAGGTTAAGACGGTTGAAAATAGCCTGACCATCGACCTCACGCAGGTCAAATTCATCACCAGCGCCATCCGCTCCATTTACCTGCGTAACGTCAAAGCCTAAACCACCATTGATAAAGTCACTGCCGTCGCCATTGTTCCAAATAAAGCGATCGTCGCCATCTTCCAGGTATGCGATGTCATTACCGCGCTGACCCACAACAATATCATCTCCAGCTCCGGCAAAAAAGGTATCTACCGCAGAACCACCCAGTAATAGGTCATCGCCGTCGCCGCCGAAGGCTTCAATGGTCGTCGAGCTTTCGCGAGCGTCTAGAACGTCATTGCCATCACCGCCAGAGAAGACAACTTTTTGCACCGCGCTACCGGTCAAATCACCGACCGTCAGGGAATCGTCGCCTCCCTGTCCATTGATCTCAAACTGCTCAATCTCTTCATTAGTCAGAGTAAACAGCCCCAGGTTGAGACGGTTGAAAATAGCCTGTCCATCGACCTGAGCCAGGTCAAACTCATCGCCAGCCCCGTCGGCACCGTTCACTTCAGTAACATCAAAGCCTAACCCTCCCTTAATCAAGTCACTGCCGTCACCGTTGTTCCAGATAAAACGGTCATCGCCAGCACCCAGGTCTGCTGTGTCATTGCCCCGCTGGCCGACAACAATGTCATTACCGGCTCCGCCAAAAAAGGTATCTTCGGCAGAACCGCCCTGGAGCAGATCGTCCCCGTCACCACCTCTAGCCTTGATTTCAGTAGAGCTTTCGCGAGCATCTAAAACATCGTTGCCATCGCCACCGGAAAAGACAACTTTTTTAACATCACTACCGGTCAAATCACCGACTGTTAGAGAGTCGTCGCCTCCCTGTCCATTAATCTTAAATTTTTCAATACTCTCGTTAGTTAAGGTAAACAGACCCAAATTTAGACGATCAAAGATAGCCTGACCATTTTCTTGAGTGAGTTCAAACTCATCGCCTGCGCCATCGGCACCGTTAACCTCGGTGGTATCGTAACCAGCGCCACCGTTAATAAAGTCACTACCGTCACCGTTGTTCCAGATAAAGCGATCATTACCTGCCCCTAGGAAGGCGACATCGTTACCGGTTTGGCCAATAACAGTGTCCTTGCCGTTGCCAGCAAAGACGACGTCAGTACCGGCACCCCCAAGAATAGTGTCATCACCATCGGCACCAAAAAAGATATCGTCTTGGTCGCCACCTTGTAGGGTATCGTCGTTGTTGCCGCCTACGAAGATATCTCCTAAGTCTTCGATTTCTGGTGCATCCTGAAACAGTGTGCCAACAATCTGATTAACGAGAAGAGCTAGAAAAGCGTTCATTGGAGGTTCTCCTATAGTGTTAGATAGCAAAGCCGAGAGAAAATCTTGATAAAATTTCAGCACAGCAAACTCGCCCTGGCAGCAGCGCCAAGACAGCGTTAGTCGAACTTGTCATCAAGAAAAGAGCTAGGAAACAGACATGCAGTTACTGTTCTATGGCTTACTTAACAGCGAAGCCAGGCGAGAACATAATTGGCATTCAGTTATAGATACGAATAATGTTTGGCATTGGATGAGATTAAATTTGATCTTTTTGTAGCCTGCTGGAATCCTATTTGGATGACATACAGATTGAAAATAGATCTCTTCCGACATCACACTTAATGGTGCAATCTCGGTATGCCTAACACTAACCTCCGCATCAACAACAATTTATCCGTTTGACTATTAATACGAATGAGGGTTTGGTTTAGATGAATGTTTTTTGATTTACTTTGAAATCCTTTTCCCTAGATGGTTTCAGCCACAATGGGACCCGTGGGCTGGGCGGGTAAGTCGGCAGGCTCTACCGTGACGATGACGTCTTGAACCCAGGGTCTAGATTGATAAACCGGTGGCATGGGTAAGGTAGCGAAGACGGTACCGTCCTGACCCGGTTGGATATTGCCGCAGGGAATGTACTGGCCTTGATAGTTAACCCATAGGGCATAGGTTTGATCGGGGGCTAGGGGAGGGAGATTTTTAAATGCGATCGCAGCCTCCAACCCCCCCGTATCTACAATCATGCTGCCAAATGAATCGGCAGCTCTATCAGTGCCTTCAAAGTCGTAAAAGCGCGTATCAGGCTGCTGCAAAATCAGCTGTGCCTGCTGTGCCGGCATGGCTGCAATCAGATCGTTCTGGAGCTGCTGATTGGCTAACCGTAATCGGTGGTTATTCAGACCGAGTACGCCGGATAGCACCGTCGCTCCAGCGGCTAAGGCTCCTAATATCCAGACTAAGGACGAAGGTTTGGATCTAGATATAACGGGAGGGATGTCAGCAGGGCGGCTAGCGGGGCTGCCTGTGAGTATCGCATCCCGTAGGCTTGGGGGCGGGGCCATCAGCGGCAGCTCACCCAGCACTAAGCCAATGGTTTTTTCAAGACGACTAACCTCTGCCTGCAGCTCTGGATTTGTAACCACTAGCCGGGCGAATTCATCAGCCTCTTCATCTGAGAGAGTGCCAGCAACATAGTCAGCGGCTAATTCATCTAATTTTCGCTCAGAAGTCATAGGACAGAGATGGGTAATCGATCAAAAGAGGGGCGTAGCTAGTCAACTAAATCTTGGAGGGTTCCTTTCAACTTGAGCAATCCCTGACGCATTCGCGACTTGACCGTCCCTAAAGGAATATTCGTATGACTCGCGATTTCGGATTGACTAAATCCATGGAAATAAGCCAGCCATAGCAATTCTCGCTGCTTTTCAGGCAGATTTTGTAGGGCCGCGCGCACCCGCTGCGACCGTTCTCCCTGGGAGGCTTGCTCAACAGGAACAGAAAAATCGGGCACCGTCTGGGGGGCCATCCCTTTAAGAATCCGACGACGATTACTGCGGGAACGAACCCGGTCAATGGCCCGATTGCGGGTCACAGTGCTCAAAAAACTGCTGAGGGCGCTACGACTCGGATCGTAGGCTTGTTTTTGCCAAAGGTTGAGAAAAATTTCTTGGGTCAGATCCTCAGCTTCGGGACCGTTGTTTAAGATCCGAAAGGCCACGGTGTACACCAGCCGCGAGTAACGGTCATACAAAACCGCCAGGGCAGACTTGTCCCCCTGTCGTAAGGATAGGACCAATGCTGCATCTGTTTTATCTCCCCAATCTGGAGGCTGATTTGTGGGATTTTCAGAAGCCATAAATAGGGTACGGGTATCTCCTTAATTTGGATGTACGCTAGCTTAGGAATCTAAACAATGTACCAATTCCTCCCCTCTCGGGAGGGGTGCCGCAGGCGGGGTGGGTTTCGACCGCTGGCGCTAACGGTCAACCCACCCCACTGTCCCTCCCAGGAGGGGAAAGAGTATCCTGCTTGGACTCAAGCAAATGTGAATCTAGCACTGATGATAGGTAGCGTAAACCAAAATTCTGCGCCCCCGGCTGCAGGTGTTTGCACACCGATATTACCACCGTGGGCTTCAATGATTTGACGGCAGATATAGAGACCCAAACCATATCCATCCACTGAACATTGAGTATCCCCACGGGCGTATATTTCAAATAGGTTTTGGCTCTTGGCAGGCTCAATCCCCACACCATCGTCAATCACCGCGCAGCGTACCCTCGTTGGACTGTCGAGTTGGGCTGTCAACGTGATGCTCACACCTTTTGGATTGTATTTGAGGGCATTTTCAATCAGGTTCTCAAAGACGCGTCTAAGCTGACTAAAATCGCCATGTATTGGCGGCAGGTCTGATGAGATCTGGTTATCTATGCCTCCTGCGGCGATGACCTGCCGGGTTTCGTAGAAAAATCTGACATCTTCGGTCAGCTGTCGCAGGTTCACAGCAGCAGGCTGGAGCGATACGCGCCAGATGTCGGCTGACTGTACATCCATGAGGGAACTCATGAGCTTGAGCTGGCGATCGCAACTCTGCTGAATCATAGTCAACGCCTTGGGCTCCATAACGACCGACGGTCCATCGGCGGCCTTAGACACGCGAAAAAGCATCCCCTGCACCAGGTTGGAAATGCCCATGACCAGATTGCGCAGGTCGTGATTCATGGCATGGGAATAGGTTTGTAGGGCATCTTGGGCAGTTTTGCGATCGCGCATTTCCTGCTCTAGCGATCGCGTCCGCTCTTGCACCGCCAGCTGCAGATCTTGCTCCCGCTGACCCAGCACATAGATCATGTACTGAAATGAGCGGGCCAGCTGACCGGGTTCATCCTGGCGTTGGGTTAATTTCTCCAGAGGCTGGTTTTGAGGGTAAGTTTCTTGCCCCGCTTGAATAGAACAGCTGCTGACAAATTTCGCCGTATTCGTCAGAACCTTCAAAGGCTTAACCACCATCCGCCATAGCAACAGATTAATAACCACAAAAAATGCCCCTAGAATACCCAGGAGCGTTTTTGTAACCGTAAGAAGATTCTGACGTCCCCGATTAAAAATCATATCGGCTGGCACATAAACCATCTGCGCCGCGACGACGTCATTGAGCTGCCAGTTAAAGCCGTTGCGATCGCCATACATATCCAACAGATACTGGGGAGCATTTTTAGCGCTGCCGTGACACTCCAAACAACTAGCATCGGTCATCAGTAGCGGTCGAGCAGAATAAAAAAGCTTTTTCCCATCCAAAGAACGATATCCAGACAGCACCTGCGGTTCATCCTGATTATTTTTTACATACTGCTGCAGCTGACTAAAAATATCGGCTTCAAACGTATCAGCTAAATCATCTAGGTTAGTGGGGTTGGGGGTGGCCTCTTTGTATAAAAAATCTTCTAGCAGGTCATCCTGTTGCTGAAAATCAGCAAATACGGTGCGGGCAGAAAAGTTAGGGATGCTCTCTTGTACAAAAGCGCCCACATCTTTGCTCTCTTTTAGCAGCGGCTGCACATGGTCACGAGTATAGTCACGAACAGACTGCATTGCCGTTAGCACAATGGTTGCCCGTTCTCTAACAGCCTGTTCTGCATGACTGTTCAAATGTTGCGAGAGCATCGCGATAGTCGATCCACTCACCACCAGCCAAACTAACAAGAGAGCTACACTAAATTTTGCCCAGAGATTCCAACGCATCATAGGGTTGTTTGAGTTTATGCAGGCTGCAGCACCTCTGTGTTACTTGTATTGACCCAAATCGCCAGCTGTGTGCGATCTCTTAAACCAACACGACTTAGAATATTACTCACATGATTTTTAACCGTTTTCTCAGCAATGTGCAGACTCTGAGAGATCTCTCGATTGCTAGCACCGGCTGCAATTAGCTGAAGTACCTCCTGTTCTCTGGGCGTTACGCCTTTCCAATCGTTGATAGCGTTATTAGAGGCACATGGCTTAAGCTGCTGATGTAGCTTTTGCCCCATGGTAGGAGCAAATTGCATATAGCCCTTATGGGTACTTTGAATAATATGAATAAAATCTTCCGGTGGAACATTTTTCAACAAATAGCCTGAGGCTCCCTGTTGAATAGCGTCATGTAAATGACGATCCTCCGTCAATGTGGTTAGGATTAATACTTTGGTATCTGGCAGTGCCTGACAAATCTTACCCGTGGCAGTGACACCGTTCATGCCAGGCATACCGATATCCATCAGCACAACGTCTGGAACCAATCGCTGAGCCTGCTCCACGGCTTCCTGGCCGTTACAGGCTTCTCCGACGACTTCGATAGCCGTTTCACACTGCAAAATTGCGTTCAGCCCATAGCGGATGATGTCTTCATCATCTACCAGTAAGAGTCGAATTGGGCCTTGTGACTTTGCCATAACTGTGATGTATCCTATAACGTCGTCAGAAGGGAGGAGAAAAATGCTTATATCCTCTCAGCATAAGGGCTTGCTAGCGCGCTTGACTTAATAATTTTCTCTAGCTTCCTCCTTTTCGAGGGAGAGAAGCACTAAAACCACTAAGGACATCTCTAGGAAAGAAGCTACCAGCTATCTAGGCCCCCAAACCCCCAAGTTTGGGGGCTTTGACTCTTATCCCCCCAAACTTGGGGGGCTAGGGGGGCCTACGACCGGTATAGTTTTTTCGAGAAAACGTCTAAGTTATTTCTCGCGCAGCCCCTAAAGTATAAGTGAGGCCCTTTCTCCTAGATGAATGTCTACTGAGAAAGTCCTGGGTGCTGGATAATTATTTTGCAGCTCCATATACCGAACCAATTACTCAAGTTTGAAAGTTTTTTTACCCTCTTCTTTTTTGCCGAGGTAACGAATACGCAACTAGATTGAATGAGAGTGCGATTAGAGAGTTTGATTCCGTCTGAGAACTGGCTGAACAAACAGTGAGATAGCAGTAGATTTCTCCCTGTGTCATTCTCACGTTTACTGAGCCCAGATAACTTAGGCCCCCTCTAGGTCCTAAGACCCAGAATTGATTTGGGTCCTAGTCCTCAAGCGCGTTCAGATACTGCCTGTCTACGATACGGAGGAAACAGGTTCTGTTGCCTGCCGACAACAGATTAAACAACAAACTTAGAGGTCTTAGTTATGGCAAACGAACTGACTACTCCTATCGTGATTGATAACGGTGAGATTGAAGTTTTCCTTGATGATATTCAAGCACCGGCAGGTCAGCCTGCGGTTGACATTACTGGCGATCAGACACTGTTAGCAGTTTTGCCTAACGGATCGATTGCAGCTCCTGACCTGGGCAACACTGCTGTGCAAGCAAGTGGCGATAATGCCATCGTACTAAACCTAGGAGAGATTTCGGGAGATCTAAACGGCATTAGTTCCACTGGAGACAATCTACGACTGTTGAATCTTGGCACCATTCAATCTAACAGTCGCGCTGTGGATCTCAGCGATGGCGATGGCATTTTTGTTCTCAACACAGGCGACATTTTGGGGACGGGCGACCAGCGCAATGGCACCCTATATGTGGATGGCACCGTTGATGACTTGGGGTTGGATAACCGGGGCACCATCGACGCCGGGATAGGTAATC
This sequence comes from Leptolyngbyaceae cyanobacterium, assembly GCA_050043465.1. GTDB lineage: Bacteria > Cyanobacteriota > Cyanobacteriia > Phormidesmidales > Phormidesmidaceae > Leptothoe. Next base: position 13,894 of record JBHJIL010000058.1, on the reverse strand, counting down.
TAGGCGATGCTGTCTCTGTGCAGGTGGGCGCTGCTGGAGATCTGATCAATGAAGATATCAATATTGTTAACACCGGTCTATTCCAGGGACGTGGCGACGGTTCTGATGTATTTGCCAACGGTGGTCGAGTGGCGGCCAACGGGTCTAGCGGTCTGCGATTTTTTAATGGGTCGGGGCAGCCTGAGGCGACGGTGACCGGCTCAGTGACAACCCAGGGCGCGATAACTGCTGAAGATAATGTGGGCTTTTTGGGTGGCCAAGTTGTTGAAGAAGGAGTTGCCTTTGAAGGTGATATTACCAACAGCGGTCTGATTTCGGGTCCCCGCAATGGTCTCTACATTGGTAATGCGGACCACGATCTCAACATCGTTAATTCTGGTCAAATCGAATCTGGGAGCCGTGCTGTAAACCTGGATGGAGATAACGTTACCCTCACTAACCAGGGCAATATTGTCGGTACTGGCAACCAACGTAATGGCACGGTGTATCTGGATGGCACCGCCGATAATATTACTGTCGACAACCAGAGCCAGGGAGTGATTGATGCCGGTGAGGGCAATTTGGGGGATGCGATCGCAGTCCAAGTCGGTGCCACCGGAGACGCTAGCAGCGAGAATATTAACGTTGTCAACAGCGGGCTGTTGCAGGGACGCGGTGACGGTTCTGATGTCTTTGCCAATGGGGCACGGGTGGCAGCCAACGGCTCTAGCGGCCTGCGATTTTTTAACGGGTCGGGCCAGCCAGAAACTACCGTTACGGGCTCGGTAACCAATACAGGCACCATTACCGCTGAGGTCAACGTGGGCTTTTTGGGTGGTCTAGTAGTTGAAGACGGCATCGGCTTTGATGGCCGCATTGATAACAGCGGGCTAATTTCTGGACCGCGCAACGGTCTCTACATTGGTAATGCCGACCACGATCTGCGGATTGTGAACTCGGGCCAAATTGAATCTGGCAGCCGCGCGGTGAACTTAGACGGCGATAACGTTACTCTCACTAATCAGGGCGATATTTTGGGTACCGGCAATCAGCGCAATGGCACGGTGTATCTGGATGGCACTGCCGATGATATTACCGTAAACAACCAGAGCCAGGGGGTGATTGATGCCGGTGAGGGTAATCTGGGGGATGCGATCGCAATCCAAGTCGGTGCCACCGGAGACGCCATCAGCGAAGATATCAACATCGTCAATAGCGGTCTGCTCCAGGGTCGTGGCGACGGTCCAGATGTATTCGCCAACGGTGCGCGAGTAGCAGCCAACGGCTCCAGCGGTCTGCGATTCTTTAACGGCTCGGGCCAGCCAGAAGCCACCGTTACCGGCTCAGTCATTAACCAGGGCACCATTACCACTGAGGTCAATGTGGGCTTTTTAGGCGGGCTGGTGGTCGAAGATGGCGTCGCCTTTGACGGTCTGATTGCCAACAGTGCAGGGGGACAAATCTCCGGACCTCGCAACGGTCTCTACATCGGCGATGCTGACCACGACTTGCAGATTGTGAACTCGGGTCAAATCGACTCGGGCAGCCGCGCCGTCAACTTAGATGGCGACAACGTTACCCTGCTAAACCAGGGCGATATCTTGGGCACCGGTAACCAGCGCAATGGCACCGTCTATCTCGATGGTACCGCTGACAATATCACCGTCAACAATCAGCTCCAGGGTGTGATCGATGCCGGCGCAGGCAATTCTGGCAGCGGTATTTCAGTACAGGTGGGTACTGCCGGTGGTCTGGGCAACGGCATTGATGACGTAGAACTATCCGCCGATATCACCAACAGCGGTCTCATCCAAGGTAGAGGCGATGGCAACGTCCCTGCCGGTATTCGTTTATTTGTCGGCTCGGGGCTAACTGAAGCCACATTCACCGGCGACATTACCAACGAACTTAATGGTGTAATTGCATCGGAACAGCAGGCAGGTATCTCAATTGAATCCGGTGTTGTCTTTGATGGGCAGATTATCAACAGTGGCACCATCACTGGTGGCAACGGCTTTGCCATTGACGCTAACGGTGCGCTGGGCAGCGTTGACATCTTGAACCAGGGCACGCTAGTGGGCGATGTCCGCTTAGGCGCAGGCGACGACAGCTTTATTCAAACTGCTACCGGGGATGTTGTCGTCACGGGTGGTCTAGGCAACGATGAGATTACCGGCGGCAGCGGCAATGATATCCTCAACGGTGGAGACGATGACGACATATTAACCGGTGGTCTAGGCACTGACACCTTTATCTTTGAGGAGCATGCAGGCATCGATGTCGTGACTGACTTCTCCACAACGGATGACCTTCTCAATGTGAGTGCAATCTTCGAGAACGTCTCAGACGTTCTAGGTGCAGGGGGTGCTGCCACTCAAGTAGGCACATCCACACTGATTGATTTTGGTAGTGATAATGCTGCACTCCTACTAAATGTCAGTGTCAGTGACCTGACCAGTGACAACTTTGTCTTTGCATAGATCACAAGCTGGGCTCACGAAGCCAAGAATAGAATCATAAGAACGAAGAAATTCGGCACCCGATAGTCAAGATTCTTCTTGAGACAAAATCGTATAGCTGCAGCAGATATCTGTTGCAGCTTTTTTAACGCTGTTGATGACCTACTGTCGATACTGATCGACTTCTAGAAGTTCAATCATAAAAGAGAGAGTTCTAAGTCTCTATCCAAATTACATTGCGCTCTCCCTCACAAACTCGTTTCAAAAGCTCGCAGTGCCCGACTGCTCCCAACTTTTTGAGCCTGGTCAAGGACGTCTGCCACCATTGCTTTGATGGGCAGACCTGGAAATGTGGGACTAGCGTCAGCGTCTATATAACTGTCGGCTGACAAAACGTATATCTTCAACGTTCGATCATAAATCCAAAGCTCGGGCACCTGTAGCGTTAGATAGGCTTCTAATTTAGTTTTCGACGTATAGTCAGATTCAATAGCCAGATCGGGGGGTGGATCTGAGGTCAAATCTAAACGATTCTTACCAATAACAGCCTGATAGTTGGCTATGTAAAAACAATCATCAGGTTCTACACCTGCAGTCCGACGCCGAAATGTTGTTGAGCCCAGAGATTCCCAGTCGCGGTTTTGATGACGCAACAATACTTTAACGATATCCGAGATCAAGATTTTTGAACGCTCATGGTCTGGCAAAGGAACCATAATCTCTAATGTCTTGCGGCTGTAGGCGACGCGACTGCCGCGATTTTCGCCCAGTTCTTGCAATATTTTTTCAAAATCCTGCCAACTCACCTCTGGGATAGTGACATGACTGCCGGGTTCAAGATGAAGTTTGCTAACTGCCATAGTGACAACCATCGTGCTTACCCTGGTAAGAACGCCTCTAAAATAGCATTTACGTTAAGTCGTCAGCGTTTTTTTGCAAGCAGAATTCATCGCTAGTGCAGATCATAATTCACGCTATGGTAGGAAAATGAGCACGTTTGACCTACCCATATTTAATAACCAGGACCTTTGGCAGCTGGCCATTACCCACAAGTCCTATGCTCAAGAACATGAGTGCGAGGACAACGAGCGGCTAGAATTTTTGGGTGATGCGATTCTTACTTTTCTGAGTGGTGAGTACCTATATCAGCGCTACCCTGATCGGCCTGAAGGTGAGCTGACGCCCCTACGGGCAGCTCTTGTGGATGAAAATCAGCTTAGCCACTTTGCTAACGAACTCCAGCTGCAAGCTTGTCTACGTCTGAGCCGGGGAGCTGAAAACAGCAACAGCCGCAACAGTAAGCGGGTTCTGTGCAGCACTTTTGAGGCGTTAATTGGCGCTTACTTTCTCGATAGTAGTCATGATATCGATGCTGTGCGGGCCTATGTGGTCCCTATGTTTGATAGCGTTGCAGATACCGTCGATAAAACAGCCATCCAGGTTAACTATAAAAGCCGCTTCCAAATGTGGTCTTTAGAGCAGATAGGGGAAGTTCCTAGCTATAAGATCATCAATGCAAGCGGCCCTGACCATGCGAAACAGTTCACAGCCGAAGTCAGAGTTAAAGGATTACTCTACGGACGAGGAAAAGGTCGCCGTAAGCAAGATGCAGAGAAAAAGGCAGCCCAGGCAGCTCTAAAAAAAATAGGAATGGAGGAGTCTTAGCCTTCGCCAGAGAGCGCCACATCGTCTCGTTCGCCCGTACGAATGCGGTAGACGGCCTCAATGGGCAGTACAAAAATTTTGCCATCACCGATTTCACCGGTGCGAGCAGAGTCAATAATGGTTTGAACCACAAGATCGACTTTGTCATCGGCAACGGCAACTTCTAGTCGGATCTTTTGCAGGAAATCAACTTTGTAGGTTTGCCCCCGATACTTTTGGGTCTGACCTTTCTGACGACCAAAGCCACGGGCGTTGGATACGGTCATCCCGACAATACCGACATTGACCAAGGCATCTTTGACTTTATCTAGCTGAGTAGACCGAATAACTGCAACAACTTGTTTCATAAATCCCTGTGATTGAAAGCGTTGGTGGCGTTTGGCGTACCTGCAGTGTGCCCTGGGAGGCAACACATCAAACAGTGTAATTTGATACAAAAGTGCGCTAAATAAACCTATCAGGTATCGCTACTGGCCTTGTGTTTTCGTTACAACCTTTGATACAGGCATGTCTAGATTTGGACGGTGGCTGGGCCGGGTTGGGAAGGGAGGTGAGATGCTAGCGGGCCTAATGCTAGAGAAGACTAGCAGCTGCTGAGCCAGGAAATAGCTTCTCGGATCCAGTCTTCGGTGTCCGCATTTTTACTGAGGGTTTTGTTTTGACCGACGGTCTGCAGTGCTTTGGTAATTTCGCTGTTGGAGTAGCCCAGAGCGAGAAGAGTCATTTCGACATCTTCTTGAATTACGGTGGCGGGGCCTGCCGCCGGAGCTGTGATCAGTCCTGCCTGCTGTCGCCATTCGGCAAGCTTAGTTTTAAGTTCTAAGATGATGCGCTCTGCTGTTTTTTTACCGACGCCCGGTGTCTGGGAGAGCAGGCGAGCATTACCAGAGACGACGGCCTGAACCAAATCGTTAAGGCTTAGGGTATCTAGTAACGCCATTCCCATCTGGGGGCCAATACCGCTAACGCTGGTAGCTAGTCGAAAGACATCTCGCTCAGCTCTAGAGCCAAAGCCAAACAGCACGGGCTGGTCGTCTCGATTTTGCAAGTGGGTAAATATTTGGGCCGGATCGCCTATGGGGGCAAGGTTGCCCATGGTACGAGCGGTCACCTGTAGTTCGTACCCCACCCCCTGGACATCGAGGGTAACGACTACACGACCGTTAGTAAGCCGCTGAATATCGGCCAAGTTCCCTTTGAGATAGCCAATCATGGGTTAGATCGGACGGCGCGGCTGAGGGCGCTGAGGAGGCGGAGACGGCGGAATGTGGGACTGCTGCTGCAGTGATGAGGGCCGCTGGGGAGGCGGAGATGTAGGAGGACGGCGCGATATTGACGAGGGTGGAGCCGCTGCAGGAGGCTCTGCTAACGGGGCAGTTTGTCGGGCCCGCTGCTGGCGATCGTAGAGCTGCTGACGGCCGTTGCTAATGACACTGAGCATTTCGCTAAACTGAGTTTCCATGCGCTCCAATACCTGATCGGCGTAGGTATCGGCGTCGGTTTGGATGGCGTGGCATTCGGAAATTGCCTTTTTACGCATGTCATCGCATTCCTGCTTGGTCTGCGTTTGCAGCTGCTGAATTTCTAGCATGGTTTGCGATCGCAGCGCCGCACATTCCTGTTCTACCTGCAGCCGTATCTGCTGCGCCTGCTGCTCGGCCTGCCGCAAAATGGTCGTCTCGTTCAAAATTGCCGCAGCCTGCTTTTCAGCGGTGGTGACAATTTCTTGAGCATACTGCTCAGCTTCGCTTAAAATTTCGCTGCGCTGTTCTAGGAGCTGCTGGGCTTCTTGAAACGCACCAGGCAAATTTAACCGCACCGCATCGAGCTGATCGAGCAGATCATCTTCATTGATCATGGTGCGACCCATGACCGGCAGTCTAGGACTGTCTAGGACCGCCTCTTCAATCTGATTGAGTGCGTCCTGAATATCAAACCCGGCAGCGGGGGTAGCCGCTACTTTAGGCTGCCGCTGAGATAAGACATCTTCGGCCGTTTGGCCATTGAGCCTAGGATCGTTTATGGGAGGTTCTTGCCGTACCATTTCTGAATATCGTGGGCAACATGCTCAGGAACAAGATGACCGATTGCTCCGCCGAACTTTGCAATCTCCTTTACTAGACTACTGCTTAAAAAGCCATATTCAGTAGATGTGGCTAAAAAGACGGTTTCGAGATCGTCGGCAAGAGTCTTATTAGTATGGGCCATCTGCAGCTCTTTCTCAAAGTCTGATAGTACACGTAAACCCCGGATTAAGACCTTCGCCTGTCGCTGGTGGGCGTAATTAACCGTTAGGCCATCAAAGCTATCGATTTCTACATTGTCTAAATGTTCTGTGGCCTGCCGAATTTGGCCAAGCCGTTCTGGGACAGTGAACATGGGATTTTTGGTCGGGTTGCGCGACACCACCACAATCACATGGTCATAGAGACTGCTGCTGCGAGTAATGATATCAAGATGGCCCAAGGTAACCGGGTCAAAGCTGCCAGGATAAACTGCAATCACAGAACGTCATCCATAAAGAGGCTGAGGGGCATGACTTTGTGCCTGCCCTAGTAATTTAGGAATAGACAGTAGATTTGGCCCGACTGATTATAGCGGTCTGGTGGAAATCCTGGGAGTACCGCTAGGTCGCGATACGTTTTTTGTAAACCTTGTCGCAGCGAGTGGTTGCGACCCCAGTCTCGGGTAGATAGCCCGAGCTTTCGTACATGCGAACAGCTTCCTTGAGTACCGTTGCGGTCTCTAGCCAGATTTCTTTAAAGCCTCGGGCTGCGATCGCACCCTCCAACTGCCCTAATAAAAACCGTCCTAACCCCTGACCACGGGCCACTGGCAGCAGATACATCTTCCGAATTTCTACGGCCTGTTCCCCCCGCTCAATCGGATGGTAGGCCGCCGTTCCCACAATCGTACCAGCCTGCTCCACTACCCAAAATTCGCCATCCTGATAGTGGGTTTCCACCTGCACCACATCCAGGTCGGCGACCACAGGTTCCCACGGCAGTCCATAGTCTGTAAGCACCTGACCAATGAGTTCAGCCGCTGCCTGCCGGTCAGCTGGCTGCCAGTCGCGGATCAAAAAGGATTTAAAGCGAGTATGCATAGGTTGTTTTGACGGCAGCTTTTTAACTATGAACCCTAGGGGCCGGATGCAGTGTAGCCAAAATTTCACTTTCCGCTGTCGCTAACGTGTCTAGACGCGGTGTCACCACATCGGCACCAAACTCCTGGGTGGCCAGTACCCAGTAGGCTCCGTAGTGCCGGGCTTCAGACGCCATCAGACTACGATAAAACTTGGCCAGATCTGGATCGCGGCAGTGCTCACCCAGCAGCCCCAACCGTTCGTGACTGCGGGCCTCAATCAGCGCAGAAACCAGCAGTAAATCGAGCTTGCGGTCTGGATCGTTAGGGCGTACCTGTTTACGGAGTTTGGCCCCATAGGGACCAGCAGCCAGAGAGCGCAGCGCCACTCCGCGTCGTTCAAGCCACTGGTTGACCTGTTTAAAGTGGCTGAGTTCTTCCTGGGCAATATCTGTCAGCGCGTTAACCAAGGCGATATCACCTGGATACAAAAACATCAGCTTAATGGCAATGCCTGCAGCCTTACGCTCACAGTGCGAATGGTCTAGCATCACCTCATCTAGGTTAGCCAAGGCCTGGTCGATCCAAGCTTGGGACGTGGGCGACTTAAGAAATTTAATTGTCGTTGGACGGCTCGTTGCAACCACCACAAATTTAGAAAATTAACTCTGCCTATTGTAGCCCTGCTCTTGTTCAGGCCATGGCAGGTCCTTGCGATGGCCACAGGTTTTGCCAACATCGGCCCATCCGACCTAGCCCCAAATAACTGAGGTCGGGGTGATGCGTTCAAGGATATTTCGATCGCCAGTATTCAAAAACAGCGTCTGCTGTGGATGGTTTGTGCTGTTTAGACGCTGATAAAACCCATCAAAAGCTAGATGAGTTTCATAGTAGTGGATCACATTTTCTCTCATCTCAGCAATCTGAGCCACTGGCATTGAGCAAATCAGACCGACCTTTTCTATGAGTTCGGACTCTGTCCGGTATGAGATACAGGTGTGCAAATCTTCGAGACCCGGTGAAAACCAGTGGGGATAGTTCAACAGTGGAATGGTGCCAACGGCCATGGCTTCAATAGCATTGTGACAAAGGGGCATATCGATTCCCGGTGGACAAATAAAGAAATTGCAGCGAGACAGCAGCGGTAGCCAGTTTCTAGGCTGAACATAGATCTGTTGGCTGTCGCCAAGAACAATTTTGTTGGGAGCGTCTGCGCTGAGCAGCGGGTCTAGGTCTTCCTGGGTATCTATCTGTGCGATCGCATCGCCAAGGTTAGCCTTAATCGTGTCTATAATTTGCACCCGAGACATAAGGTCAAACCCGGCTGTTTGCCAAAAGCCACGACCCGAATATAGGCTGGGCCTGACGCTGCCTGTAAAGAAAAGACGCAGAGTGCGAGCACTACACCGCAGTGCTTGAATCTCTGCTCGCTCAAACAAGGTGTAAACGTTAGGATGCATACAGTACGGCATCAGTACCCACGGCACGTCGTCCGGCTGAGCGAGCGAAATATCAGTCTCAATTCGAATACGGCTGCGCCAGCCGCTGAGGTCTGGCGCTGACCGGTCATAGATCAACAGCCTGTCTTTTCTCTCAGCTGGCAAGCTGTTGTCAACAACTAGATTGCTAATGCTAAAAATCTTGCGCCCATAGGTTCCCATCCGATAGTAATCGGTGAGACTCAATCGATTAATAGCAACCTTTGAGAAACTTGACGCCAGCGTTTTCAACAGAACAAACAAGTAACGCCCGTTGTCGTGAAACAGGGTATTACCTCTAATCGATACATAAACCTCTGCCTGACAGCTGGAGCCTTGTTTAGACAAAATTTGAGGAATATAGCTCGTCAAAATCGAGAGCGTCTTTTTTCCCTGTTTTGACACATTAGAAATAGAGAAGCCCACGGCCATTTCCCTACAGCAACGTCATCAGCCCTTGGTATCAGCTTTTTTCATAATGAGCATGATCGCCGGATGTGCTTGAAAGTCGAGAACCATACCCTGGGCTGCGACCTGTCTGACCTGACCGCTTTTATGGGTAATCCCAAAGCGAATGGTCATGATTTGCTCAGGATTGCTATGACACTGCATCAGAGCGGTCTGTAGCCGACTGAGATCTTCGTAGGCGATGACGCTGGTAATTGACGGCAGCTGGATCAGCTCGTCGGGGTCGCGGCCAAAGAGTCTGGCCGCCCGCTTGTTTAGCTGTACGATCTTTTTATCTTGCACCATGACTGTACCTATGACCTCGCTAGCCAATAGCTGCTGACAAAAATCCTGATGCCGAGCGAGCTGGCGATTTAGCGTTTGATGGGCAATGTGCAACTTGGCATTTTCTAAAACCAGAGCCATTTGGTCCGCCATGGAGGCGATCAAATCTGGCATTGGGGATTGAAAATGTCGGGCGTCTGGGTGGGTCAGCGTTATCAGCCCCAGAATGCGATTGCCGCTCACCATCGGTGCGCACACGGCTGAGCCGACCTTGTAAGGCTGATCCGGCAGATTAATCCAGCGGCTGTCTAGACGAGTATCGGCAATAGTTTCAACCTTGCGATGTTCCACCACCCATCCGGCTAGCCCCTTTTCGAGCACCTGCCCCACCAGGCTTTGGCGTTCGCGCTCTGTGGTACCTGAGCGGGTCAAGATACAGTCGGTCACCACTTTCGCTTCATCTAGCAAAAAAATACTGGCGTTATCAGCTCCAGTAATATCTAGAGCGATATCAAGAGTCTGCTTAAGGGTGGCCTTCAGACGCATTCTGCCAGTGGATGTGCGCGATAGTGCCACGCGATCTTGAATCCACTGCAGCTGTTTTTGGTAGGCGCTGTTTTCCTGCTGTAGCTGAGCAACCCGTTCTCGCAGCGCGGTGACATCGGCGGTCAGTTTGCCCCCTGAAGCCTGCTGCTGGGTCATTTGCTGAGCTGCAAACTGGAGGACTGAAACCAGGCCCCGCAGCAGCTGCAGATCGTCTTCAGGTAAAGACTTGACATCAGTAAGCTGGGTCACATTTTTGTAGAGCAGGCCCAGCTCATCCGTCAGTGCTTCTTTAAGCAGATTTTGATTATCCATTGCTGATAAAAGCGGATCCGTCTTTGATAGACGAGGTATCTTCAGGCTACAGTGCCTTTTGCCACGCCTCCTGAATAATTTAGGATTCTTGCCGATATCGCTGTAGTCTACCCAATCCCTGTTGGGACTAAACTGGGGCTGTGGTGATCAACGCAGCTATGCATCGATTTCTTCTTAAGCGTCTCAAACGTAACCTCTTTTGGGTTGTCCTTCTCGCGCTAGTCTGGCTGTTATGTAGCGGTGAGGCGGTGGCAGGTCCGCTGGCTGAGCGGATATCGACATTTCCCGACTGGTCTAGTAAGCCGTCGGTCCGGTCTTCAGAAGGCGATCTGGTGTATCCAGCCTGGATGAACGGCTCCTGGCGGATGACGTCTACACTTTTGGCGATGGCTGCTCCATTAGCGCCCGATGTGGTTACTCCTGGGTTTGAGGGAAATCGGCAGTTTCTAGAGGTCCCCATCGCAGCGGATATTCGGTTTCAAAAAGCCCGCGTCGCCCAGGGTAAGTTTCTCAATCGACCGCTAAAAACGACTGAAGGCGTCGTGTCCGACCGGGGCTTTAACAGTCTGAGTCTGGCCCGAGCCTATTTAGGGGATAACTGGGTGGAAGCGGTCAAAGTCGATCCAGATAATCCCAATCGACAGATTACTTTTCTAAAAGATCGCCAGCAGCTGGTGTCAACGGTAACTGGACGAGCCGTAGAGCAGCCTGATAGTGACACGTTTATCACTACCGAAGTATTCCAGCAGTTTTTTCGGGGCGAACGGCCCACGGTGTATCTAAACGAAGTGGAAAATACGACCGCCTACGCTTTAGCTCAAGACCATATTGTGGCAGACCAGATTACAGCCGTGTATTTGTCCCCCAAGGACCCCGACTACTTTAAGGCGATTGATCGACCGGTGGCGCTGTATCGATATGGCTTAGAGCTTTATCCCATAGCTGCTCAGGAACCCGACTGATGCGATCGCTCAGGCTCTCCTTTAACAGTCCCAGTGACGCCGAAGTAAGGCATAAATCTCATGATCAACAAAGCGGTTATATAGCCATTCGGCTTCCCGCGCTCTACCTTCGTGGTAAAACCCGAGTCTTTCAGGAATAGCTCGACTGCGGTGGTTGTTGGTCGCACAGCAGATAACAATACGGTTAAGCACCAGGGTGGCAAACGAGTAGTCAATCAGGTAGCGACAGGCAGTCGTCATAATTCCTAGACCTTGGTGAGATTCTGCTAGCCAGTAGCCAATGTGGCCAATCCGATTCGTCCAGTCGATGTGGTTATAGCCAATGACGCCGACAATACTACCGTCATAGCAAATGGCCGCCACAATTCCATCTGTATTGGCAAACTGTTCGAGGGTATTGCGGATAAAGGTGCGAGTGTCTGCTACGGGCGTTGTTCTGTCTAGCCAGGGTAGCCATCGACGCAGGTAGCTACGATTGGCATGGGTAAGGGCAAACAATTCAGCCGCGTCCGTAAGCTGAAGCGATCGCAACTGCAAACGATCAGTAAGCTGATGGGAAAACATACACTAGTAGGGCACCTTTCGATAGTCTATCGTCCCTCAGTCGCAATGCCATACGTCAATATTCAGATTACGACCGGAGCCACACGCCAGCAAAAGGCAGAGCTAGTTAAGGATGTGACTGACTCTCTAGTAAGGGTTTTGGGTAAAAAGCCCGAACATATTCACATCGTCTTACAGGAGATTGAGGAAGAAGACTGGGGCTATGCAGGTCTACTCACAGATACTTGGAAACAGCAGCAAGAAACCGATAGATAGCCATGGTTTTTGGGGCCTTTAATGATTCTCAATCAAGCAGGCTTGCTAACATTTTGGGGCGATTAGCTTTAGCCAAGTTCAGTTTCAGTCGATGATGTCTTTGTGAGGACTGAGTCAGCAGGCGGTCGACAACGCCTACTGCTGACTGGTAGCACTCCTCATGCAGACCTGTCCCGACCGTCCAACCACCGGTAAAGTAGAGGTTGTTTTGGCCTTGGATGCCGTTTCCGTATCCTGTCCACAGAAATTTTTGAGCCTTCAAAGTTGCAACGTTAACAATGTTGTGAGTGAAATGGGCGACTGCAAGGGTTCCGTCTGCTTGCCTGAGAACATAAGACTCTGGGATGGGAATCGCCGGGTTTAGAGTGACAAAAAACTCTGGATTACCGAAATTATTATGGTTAGGATTAACCGCATCATTTTGGTGGCGGTTGCAGACGTAGGAGATGGTGTAGGGACGCAGCTGCATCTCATCACCGTGGATCAATATGTTGTAGGTGCGCCAGATATTTCTATCCGGTGGTAGAAGGGGAGCATAGGTGTGGGCAACGGCTACGCTGTTGTAATGGTCAAACTGGCTGAGGACACCGGCAATGTCATCGGTAATGCCTTGCTTGATGAGCTTGAGGGCAGTCGAAGCTTGACAGGCCATGACCACGGCATCGAAATGTTCACAGCGGTTACGATTAACCAGCAGGTCAACGCTATTTGAATTTCCCAAAACCTGCACCTGGGCATTGTGAACAATGGTCACCCCTTGATCCAGAATGCGATCGCACAAAGCGTTGACCCAGGTTTGGCAGCCGCCCTCAACATGAACCCGCTCTGGTGGCGCACTCCCGAACCCTTCTTGAAGCGAGTAGTAGCCCATGATGGCGACAAACGACATGGTGGAGGGCGTCGTGTCGTGGACAAAATACATGCCGTTGATGCGGGGATAGAGGTTGTAGCGAACAAACTCTGCTGGGTAAAACTCTGGATCGTTGTCGGAATTGTGAGCGTTGCGATACTGGATATAGTCAGCAATTGAAAACTCAGCAAAGGTCGGATCTTGACAATCAATGGGCGCTTGTTTGCTAAAGTTGTCAAAGCCTTTCTGCACGGCAGCTGGCATCGTGGTGGCGTGTCTAGAACCTGCTCGATAGCCTGGATCGATGACATAGGCGATCGCCCCATCCAGACTGCTATAGGCGGCTGAATCTTCTATGGATTTGTAGGCAACGCCCAGCTCATCTAGCAGCGCGACAATGTTTTTATACGTGACAATGTTGAAATCATTGACTCCTAAATCAGCCCAGCGATACTGCACTTGATTGCCAGGTTGGCCCACCGCAAATTTTACGGTGTGGACATTGCCACCGACGCGATCTCTCTTCTCAAAGAGCGTGATGGAGGCATCAGGTTTCTTTTTTTGGAGCAGGTAGGCGGTCAGTAAACCGCAAATACCCGCACCGATGATCGCAACTTTCATTTAGCGAGATGTCTCCCAACTTAAGTAAACTCAGAAATATTGAAATTGCTAGAAATCGAGGACAACTGCGCATGGCTATCGGGCAGGTTAAAGCAGCCTTAACCCCACAGTCTCTCCCGATGAGTAGCGCAGTAGCACAAGTTACTTGATATAACCAGCTCAGCAATCGGATAAGTTGAGAGATTGATTACTAAGGGGAATGCACCTAAATAAAAGCCCAATCATAGAATATGTCGTAGGACGTCCTCCCCTTCGTAAGGGGAGGTGCCGTAGGCGGAGAGGTCTTGACCGATAGCGCTAACTGTCGATAACCCCCTGTAAGTCCCCCTTCGCAATGGGGACAGCACATCTCAAACATGTCTCAAAGAGGTAGATTATTTTCATGCA
>JBHJIL010000057.1:0-56973 GCA_050043465.1 Leptolyngbyaceae cyanobacterium | reverse complement strand
TCTAGCCATGAACAATATTGCTAAGAAATGGAACAGACCCATTAAAAATTGGCGCGCAGCCCTCTCGCATTTTGCTATTCTGTTTCCAGAACGCTTTTCCCCATAAGAAAAAAGCGCTTACACAAAAATCAATACACTCTCATATCTAGGCTCAACGCATTTGCTAAAAGTATCGTGTTGCAAAGTCTTCCGGCTTCAAGCACTCAAAATCTTTATTTTTAATCGCCATCACACGAATCAACTCATGATTAGACGACACAAAACATTCAGCACCACCTTGTTTAGCCGTTAGATAAACACCAATATCCTCTCTGGGCAGCCAGCCTAGCGATTCCAAAACCGCAAACTCTTGTGCATCAACTAGAACATAACGCAGCTTCAAATTTCGCCACATTTGATTAATAATATTGCGGGCCCAGTCCTTGTTTTGTAAGCGTTTGCCCACCCGCAATATCTGTTCAATTAGCTCCGTCGATATCACTACGTCAACGAGCGCTCGTTGACTACCATCAAATCCTAGCCATTGTAAAATCTGCCATTCAACACTCTCTTGATTCGCAACACCCACAATATAAACATTGGTATCCAAAAAGACCCGATCAAGCATAATCTGCTGACTCAGAATCCTCTTCGGCCAGCATTTCCTGCTTTACTTCCTGAACTAACCCAACAATCTTCTCTCGGGAATCGTAGCCAGCTCTTTCCAATGCCTGTTTCAGCTCATCACGTATTTGCTGGATGGGCGTAGGAGTAGCCGTAATGTACTTGGCAATGCTCGGTTCCTGTGCTGCCAAAATCCCCAATGGAACTGTCATCTCGCCACTTGGAGATACAACAGTAATTTGTTTGCCTGACTGTGCCCGTTTGGCTTTTAGAAACCTCAAAAAATCTAATACTTCAGCCAAAATAAGCTCAGGTGCGGTTTCTAATTCTTGTAAGATCATCTCTTTGGGCGTCATTATACTAATTAACCTCTATGAAAGACCTATCTGGGGTGGTTTCACTATGCATTCAATTCAATGTATTCAAATTCCTGAGTGATAACCTCTTGAATCTCCTTAGCCTCAGCATCATCCAAAATGCCTACAAACTGGGTCCACGGATTATCGGCAGTCTGGGATTGCTTCGGCTTAAGAAAAGTCAAGAAATCTAGCACAGTCTTCAAAAGCGTTTCAGGCAGCTGCTCTAACTCCTTCAAAATGAGTTCTCTAGTTGTCATCACGCTACTCCAAAATCGCTTTCGCTATGGCTTGTTACAAAAATTATACCCAAATCAAATTCAAACAAACTTGTTGCAACTTAAAGGGCTATCCAACAATGTCAAAAGTGAGCCCATAGGTCTGACCCAAATTACAAGTATCGTGATCCACTACATTCGTATCACTCAGTTCTAGATTGTAGAAATTAATCACATCTGTCTCAAAGTAAGGCCCGGCATGCCAGGTACCCACCTCCAGCTTAATAAAACAATCTCCAGGAATCTTAAATGCCTGAATCTGTTCTGGGTCTGGCGCACTGCCCTCACAAGGAGGAGCCACCGCCATCAGCCATTCTTTGCCTTCTAGGGAACCCAAACATTGCGTACAGGCCAAATGCCGCGTAATTCGATCAAACTGGGTGCCCTTACGCTCTAGCTGCATGATGTAAAAACGTGGGATACCGTTATCTAGCTTGAGCTGGGCATCCTCGGTATCATAGGCTTTGCCATCATGTTGAGGGCCTAGCACCTGCCCAAATGGGCGAAACGCATCGGCGGCCAATGGTTGAGCTGTTAGCTGAATAGTCTTCATGACGATGTTTGTCTTGTTATAAAGTCATCTACATGCTGGTAGAGCGTTTGAGCTATATTGATGCTCGTTTCACGCTCCAATGGTTCTATCTCGTAATCTGACTCTACGTATCGAAGATGTCGTGCAAAATCATTGAACTTTGTAATTTCTAAAAACCTGCTAATGTCATAGCCTTTGCCTTCGATAATTCGTAGCAAAGCGGCTAAATCATGAGTAAACGGAAACGTTTCGTCCAATGCTGAAATCCATGCTTTCAATGACTTTTCTGCTGCTTGTTGTACATGGAAACCAAAGATCTCATCTGCAAAAAAGTCGCTATCAACCATGCCTGACAGTGCGCGTAGGCCACGATGGGCTACATTTAGCAAGCTTCTAGCTTCGCTCAGGCCTTTCATACAGTATTTGCCCTTCACGAAATGCATGGGCGACAACGTGGTTACGCCACTCTCGATACTTAGCAATTTCCTCTTGGCTGTACATCAAAATATCAGTCGAAATGCCTAATCTCGACAGTTCCAACCCAAGTTTGGTTGCCTGCTGCCGACGACTATGTCCGGGGCCATACGGCTCGGCCTCAATTACTATCAAATCATAGTCAGAATCGGCGCGAGCGCGCCCAGTTGCACGAGAGCCAAAGAGAATTATTTGCACAGGCTCAACGATTCCTACAATGATATTTGAAATCTTGGATAGTAAATTGCGATCGCGTTCGATAGCATCGGTCTCTGCAAACATTGCGATTAGTATCCTTTCATCAGAAACCCTTACCTACGATAGCAAATGAGCATATTGGAGAATAAGCAAGCCCATGGGTCCAAAAATCCGATCGCCCTTGTTTAATCTTTTGCCATGTACGGTATCTGATAACCACATCTATTACTTAGAACCTTACAACACATAAAAGATGCGTGGCGGTATCTAAAACTTATGCGATTCTGGGGAATGCACTTTTTATACGTCATCCCCCCAAACCCATGGACAATAAAGCAATGCTAATGATTCCGGGACCCACCCCGGTGCCTGAGAAAGTCCTTCAAGCGATGGCTAAGCACCCCATCGGTCACCGCAGCGGCGACTTTAGCAAGATTATTGCTGACGTCAATGAGGGCCTCCAGAGGCTGTTTCAAACCAAGAATGAAGTAATGACCCAGTGTGCAAGCGGTACCGGTCTTGTCGAGTCAGGGATCATCAATTTCCTGAGCGCAGGCGATAAGGTGCTGGTGGGCAGCAACGGTAAGTTTGGCGATCGCTGGGCGCAGATTTCCAAAGCGTTTGGTCTAGATGTGCAGGTAATCGAAGAAGACTGGGGCGTGCCTCTCAAGCCTGGGGACTTTGGCGCGGCGCTAGAGGCCGATAGCGATAAGGCGATCAAGGCAGTCATCATTACCCACAGCGAAACCTCTAGCGGTGTGCTCAACCCGGTAGAAGCCATCAACGAGAAAGTCAAAGCCCACGGCGAAGCAATTATCATTGTGGACGCGGTGACCAGTTTGGCATCCTACGATCTGAAGGTGGATGAGCTGGGTCTGGATGTGGTGGCTTCGGGCTCCCAGAAGGGCTTTATGATCCCGCCGGGCATGGGCTTTGTCTCGGTTAGTGAAAAGGCGTGGGCGGCCTACAAAAATGCTACGCTGCCTAAGTTTTATATGGACCTGGGTAAGTATCGGAAGTCGTTTGCTAAGAGCAGTACGCCGTTTACGCCACCGGTCAACCTGTATTTCGGACTGCAGGCTGCCCTAGAGATGATGAAAGCGGAAGGTCTGGAAAATATCTTTGCCCGTCATGAGCGTCAGAAGCAGGCGAGCCGCGCGGCGATGAAAGCTCTGGGACTGCCGCTGCTGGCTCCCGATGACTTTAGCAGCCCGGCTGTGACCTCTGTGATCCCTGATGAAATCGTCAGTGCTGAGGCGATTCGTTCCACCATGAGTATGCAGTTTGATATTGCGCTAGCGGGCGGTCAGGATCATCTGAAGGGCAAAATCTTTCGGATTGGGCACCTGGGGTTTGTGTGCGATCGCGACATCCTGACCACCGTTGCCTCCCTCGAAACCACTCTACAAATCCTCGGTTACGAAGGGCTTACCCCCGGCAGCGGTGTATCGGCAGCCAGCCAGGTATTACGGTAAAACCCGGTAGGGACTTTGCATGCAAAGTCCCTACGGAGCCAAATACGTAATTTCCACCCGGTCCCCTGGCTGGAGTCCCAGCTCCGCCGCCCGACCGATCCGCAGCTCAATCACATTGTCCACCAGAAAATTGCCAGGGCCGTAGGTCGGGCACGGATCCGACTCACAGGGCGGTGCTTCCACAATGCCCTGCACCTTGCCCTGGTACAAAAACACCATGTCTAACCCTACCGGCACATTTTTCATCCAAAATCGGGCCGGTCGCGGTGGACTAAAGGGAAACAGCATGCCCTGGTTGTCGGGCAATGCCTGACGATGCATTAGTCCGAGCTGCTGCTGAGCGGGTGTCGCCGCAACTTCTAGGTCAACGGTTTCGCCAGCAATGGTTGCTTGAGCAGTAATCGGTAGCACTTGGCCAGGTCCAGTCAGAACAGAAGAATCGGCAGGAGCTTCAACCGTTAGGGTTCCGGTTGTCTCGGCTACGCGGCTGCGGTTAGCCTCGGTAGCAGTAGCATTGGGGCCACTGCTACAGGCAAGCAGCAGACAGCATAGACCTAGTAGGGGTAAATATCGCTTTTGATGCCAATTAATCACCTGGGTTTTCCCTTTCAAAACGCTCCGTAGCCAACAGCCTACGCTTCACGCAGTACGTAGCCAACGCCGCGCACGGTTTGGATCAGCCGCTTTTCGCCATCGCTGTCAATTTTTAGGCGCAGGTAGCGGATGTACACTTCAATGACGTTAGATTCCCCCATAATGTTATAGCCCCTGACATTTTCTAGAATCTGGTCACGGGTGAGCACTTCTCTAGGATGCTCCATGAGATATTTGAGCAGCTCAAATTCCTTCATGGTGAGGTCTATAACGCGGCTGCCGCGCATGGCCTGACGGTTGCTTACATTGAGGGTAAGCTCCCCAAACACCATTTGCTCAACGCCGTTTTCGCTGGGTTGCAAATAGGCACTGACTAGGGCCAGAAATTCTTCGCTGCGGTAGGGTTTGAGGATGTAGTCGTCGGCCCCAGACTCAATACAGGCTACCCGGTCGTCTAGGTTATCGCGAGCCATCAGCAGCAGCATGGGGGTGCGGTCTCCTTGCGATCGCAGCTGCTGACACAGGTCTAATCCCGACTCTCCTGCCAGCATGCGATTGATGACAATCAGGGCTGGCTGGTGCTTACGGACCTCCTGCATCCCTGAATCAATGGTGGTCGCCACTAGGGGAATATAGCCTGACTCCCGCAGGTCGGTGCTGACATTGTGGGCCAGTTCTTCATTCGCTTCTACCAAAAGAACACAGGGGGTAGCTTCAGCGGCACTCATGGAGATAACTTCCTGATTTAGGTAACCTGCAGCGCAAGCGCTCAAATGTGCTCACTAAACTGTCCTATAGCGTCTCGTGTTTTGTCAGCGATTGTTAAGAACAGTAGCAATCGGATCGCTAAATATTCCATTGCTATTCGTGCATCAGAACATTTGCTATACGCAAATACTAGCGTGCGGTCATAGAAACACCATAAGTTAAAGAATGTATACAAAAGCTGTTGGAATACATCTAGATGACCGTTGGTATTTGGGTATTAGGGGATCAGCTGTGGGAGGCTCAGGCGGCTTTGGCTACTACAGATAGGGCTCCCGTCATCTTGATCGAGTCGTCTGCCCACAGCACCGAGCGGCGCTATCATCGGCAAAAGCTGGTGCTAGTGTGGTCGGCCATGCGTCACTTTGCGGCTGAGCTAGAAGCCGCAGGTCGCCAGGTCACCTACAGCACGGCCCCAGAATTTGCAGCCCCGCTGCGCCAGTGGATCAAACAGCACAGCATTACTGAGCTGCGGGTCATGGAACCGGCAGATCGCCCCTTTGCCCGACTGATTGCCGGTTTGGATCTGCCCTGTGAGCTAACGGTCGTCCCCAACAATCATTTTCTCTGGTCGGTGGACGAGTTTAAGCAGTGGGCGGACGGTCGTAAAAGCTTACTGATGGAGTCTTTTTATCGTGAGGGTCGTAAACGCTACGATATTCTGATGGCCGATGATAAGCATCCCATCGGCGGGCAGTGGAACTACGATAAAGAGAATCGTAAACCGCCTAAAAAAGAGATTAATCCACCGGCACCCCACTGGTTTGAACCAGATGAGATCACCCGACAGGTCATGGCGAAAGTGGCCAAACTCGATACTTTTGGAGATTTAGAACCCTTTGGCTGGGGGGTAACTCGCGCCCAGGCTCTGCAGGTGCTGGACTACTTTCTCAACGTGCGACTGACCACCTTTGGCCCCTATCAGGACGCCATGGTTACCGGAGAAGATACGCTCTGGCACGCGCTGCTGTCGCCCTATTTAAACACTGGTCTGCTACAGCCGCTGGAAGTGATTGAAGCGGTAGAAACGGCCTACCATGAGCAGGATCTCCCCCTCAACAGCGTTGAAGGATTTATTCGTCAGGTGCTGGGCTGGCGAGAATATATGCGCGGTCTCTATAGCTACGTGGCCGAAGACTATCCAGAGGGAAACTATTTTGAGCATCATCAGTCCCTGCCAGACTTTTTCTGGACCGGTGATACTTCGATGAACTGTCTACATCAGAGTATCGACCAGGCTAAGCGCACGGGCTACAACCACCATATTCAGCGACTGATGATCCTGAGTAATTTCGCCTTGATTGCCGGGCTGTCTCCTCAAGAAGTGGAATCCTGGTTCCATGCGGCCTTTATTGATGCCTATGACTGGGTGATGCAAACCAATGTGATTGGTATGGGACTATTTGCCGATGGCGGCATCTTGGCGACTAAACCCTATGCGGCCTCAGCCAACTATATCAATCGGATGAGTGACTATTGCAAAGGCTGTCAGTACAATCACAAGGCCCGTACTGGAGAGAACGCCTGTCCCTTTAATTTCTTTTACTGGGATTTTCTGGCCCGCCATCGCGACAAACTGCAAAAGCAGGGACGCATGAACTTTATCCTGAAGAATTTAGACAAAATGTCTCAGGACGAATACGACACAATTCGCAACCAGGCTCGCCAGTGGCATCAACCCGATTGACCCGCTTCACAGGTTTGCAAACCTACGTCAGGTAGTTGTAAAGAATGGCCATACTAACGGACGTGCTTGTTTTAAAGACAGCCTTTTCCCCTATGATTAAACCGTGTCGCCCACCTGACTGGGCGCAGGGTGCAACTATCGTCAAGCAGCTCTTAGGAGCAGGACACAAACCATCAGGGTGTATCTCGTTTACTGCTGTGGCTGGTCTCTAACTGTAGTCTCTTTAGAACATCGTTTAGAAGCGGCTAGTCTGACCTGACCACTGTGCGATCGCAAGTTCTAATGCCTCTACGACAATCGTATTCATAGAATGTCCTTTGTCTGCAGCCAGCTGCTTAATCGCCTGCTTAACGCGTGGCGACACATAAATTGTCATCTGTTCAATAGCCATGATTGTCTAAACCTGTTACCGATAACAGAAGTCTATGTCACCCGACAATCAGGTCCTACGGATAAATGGCCGATTTATGTGGTCACAAACGCGTAATGCCTTCTGGTTCTGGCCACGGGCGGACGGCTGTGTGCCGGTAAAGGCAGTCAATCAGCCGCCAAATTAGCAGACAGTCAAATCGACAATTTGCTCTTTAGTAGCACATAAAATACCCGTGAGAGATCTCGTCGCTGAACAATCTGTCGGTCTCTAGGCGTATCGGCAAAGGCCTGCTCATAGGCTTGGGGCATGGCCCGTTTAACTAAAAAGCCTAGCTGCTGGCGAGTCATGGCCTGGTCTGGGGCAAATCTTCCTCGACCCACACCGGCTACCATCCCCTGGGCCTTAAGCGTTTCAATATTGCTGTAGGCCCAGTGTTTTTTAGGCCGGACATCGGTAAACGAGGGCTGAGCCGGTGTGGCGGTTTCTAGTTCCAAAAGATTGACCAGGGCTGTACACACCACCGCTCGACTGACGCTGGCATAGGGACGAAAATGTAGGTTCTTCTGATTTTCACTGTTGATGATGCCAGCTGCCGCCATTACCTGAATTGCCTCAAAGTCACGATCGACGTGGGAGACATCGTCAAACCAAACAATCGGAATACCATTACGGGTGACAAATCCCTGCAGCTTGCGCAAAAGAGACCGGTCTTTAACAATCTCGCGGGGTTGTTTTCCAGTCCAAACGCTAAAGGCGGCTAAAAAACCACCGGCTTCTCCAATGCCCCACTCCACTGGATGCATTCGATAGGCCGCGTTGGTAATGTGAGTCGTGCCGATGCTCTTAGCAGACAGCACCAGACCGTCTGTGTCGATGGGGACCAGGGCTCCGGCTGGGATTGTAAACGGTAGCGCAATTACGTCTTGTCCCTTGGGGCTAACGTGGCCATCCACCAGATTGCCATGGAGATCGAGGTAGTGATACTGACCCACTCCGAGGGTGTCGTCAAAGGCGCGGGCGCGGGCCTGGTTTGGGAAAAAGCGGGCGGCAACATCCTCATGGCGCACCGTTGTCAGGGCGATGCCGCGACGGGACTCTCGAATATAGGGCTCTAGGGCAATCCCGTCGTTAGTCCAGGTCAGGTCTCCTCGGGGTTTAAGGTCCTGGGCCCCGTTGGTTTGCAAATAATGAATGTATGCCTGGGCGCGGATGCGGGCTCGCTCGATTTGCTGCTGTCGCTCAGCCCGACTCAGGCCAATCAAATGGCCGGTGCGATAATCGTTACCGCAGCACTGGCCCCGCTCGGGGTGACCGGAGGTGCCCCAGTTGATGACGGAGACATCACCGGGAGAGACTTTTGTTTTGGTGAGTGACCGCCGCTGGAGTCGTCGATATCGAAAGATGCCAAAGGCATCAAAGAAGTCACGTTTTTTCCAGGTTTTATTTTTACTCACCCAAAAGTCACCGGTAAACTCTTTTAAGTTGAGCCAGGTGACTCGACCATATTCTTTGGGAGCCCCTACAGGCACGCCTCGGCCGGGGTAGGTGCGCTCTACTAGGACATCAAAGGTAAATGACTGCTGACACTGGGGTCGGGCATCTTCGGGTAAAATCGCTTCTCCCGTATCGCTGCGGGCTTCTTGCCCTACTCGGGCAGGCAGCTGGGCAATCTCCAACAGATCGCCAAAGTCCGTGGCCTCAACGACAACCTGGGCGTTAACGGTAAAGGTGTGGTTGGTTTTGGTATCTGCACACACAACCCCAGTGACCCGACGCCGATCGCCGGCTGTTGCCAGCAGCAGCGACGTGGGTTCGGCATAGGGGATCAGGGTAAGCTTGCCTGTTTTTAGATAGGGGATCAGGGGTTCATTGAGC
Organism: Leptolyngbyaceae cyanobacterium; assembly: GCA_050043465.1. GTDB lineage: Bacteria > Cyanobacteriota > Cyanobacteriia > Phormidesmidales > Phormidesmidaceae > Leptothoe. The sequence continues at coordinate 47,763 of JBHJIL010000057.1, read as the reverse complement.
GCGGTGGATGCGGTTACCGGCGTGGTTGAGAGGGGACAGACCCAGGAACCGCCTGGATCGGCGACTTGTCTACCGGCCACTGGCTGTAGCTGCCGCTGCCGCTTACGAAACAGTCGCTGGCTTTGGGAGATGGCAAATTCTTCTCCCCCGATACTCATCAGGTCGGCCTGGTGCCGCAGCAGATCGCCATCATCAGAGGCGGGCAGGGCCTGGGCGGTAAACTGTCCACCGACAACGCGCTGGGGCTGGACCAAACAGACGTCGAGTCTGAGTTTGAGCGCTGTCAGCGCAGCCGTATAGGCGGCTGTTGAACCCCCAATAACTGCGATCGCACAGGTATAGACTGCGCCCTCATCGGGTCGGGTTAAAGCATCGTCACTAAGCAGACCGTTGCGCTGATGAACCATAGATGTTGCTCCAAGATCAACCCATCATGGCTCAGGGGTTTGAGATTTGCCCAATATTGTTTGTAGTTTTTTATAAATCGTCGGTACCTGGACCTTAGCGGCTAAAAACGGAAGTCACCGATAATCCCAAGGAGCAATTGTGCAGTACCTTCAAGTTATCCTCAAAGTATTAGATCATCACGATAAAACCATGTCTAAAAAACCGCCTGTGATCGATATTGACCCGGCAACGCTGCTGTTTATTGGGAGTCTGCTGATCCTGCTGCCGCTGCTCCTTACGGGGTTTCTCTCTCAGTAGCGTGGTCCAGGGCGTAGTCCAGGACCGACCTGAGCTTGTGGATCATATAGAGATCGTCGCGACCAAGTCGAGCGACACCCTGCATCACATAGCCCTGATAGCGCTCGGGTAGATTGATGCGTACCATGAGCTGCTTTAGCAGTCGTTTGAGGCTAGCGTATTCGGCCTCGGGCATAGCAGCGCTGTTGAGACGCTGGTCTGTGATTTGTACCTGAGTTTGGTCAGTAGACAGCACAAAGCTATAGACCATGACAGCCTGGGCCAGATTGAGCGACGGCTGCAGCTGGGCCTGGGGAACGCTTGTGAGCAGGTCGCAGCGTTCAATATCGGCCGACTTGAGCCCAGAGCGCTCGCCACCAAAGACAAGGGCGATTCGAGTTAGCCATTCGCCTTTGGTCTGTAGATAGACGGGCAGCTGACGGACGGAGGTGTAGTGGTGTTTTTCGTAACGATGCCGGGCGGTCGTGGCACAGGCAATGTCGCAGTCTGCGATCGCATCTTTAAGATCCGCGTAAACCTGGGCCTGCTGCAGCACATGCTGAGACCCGTGGGCCAGGGCCAGGGCTTTTTCTCCTAGATGGTTGGCGTGGGGACGCACTAGACGCAGGGTGGTGTATCCCATGGTGTGCATTGCTCGGGCAGCGGCACCAATATTCTCGGGTTCTTCAGGATCGACCAGGATAAAGATAATGTCCATGGAGATGTATTATACGCGGCGTTGGATTCCTGGTAGGGGCATGGAACGTCCCTACCAAATCGCATAGGTTCATCACGTATAGCTTTCGGCCTGAATATGAAACATTTCGGCATAGCGACCCGCCTGAGCCATCAGCTGATCGTGGGTACCCACTTCGGTAATCTTGCCGTCTTCTAGCACCACAATCCGATCGGCCATACGCACGGTGGAAAACCGATGGCTCACCAGAAAGGACATTTTACCCTGGGTGAGCTGACGAAAGCGCTGAAAGAGATCGTGCTCTGCGATCGCATCTACGGCAGCGGTGGGCTCATCCAAGATTAAAATCTGCGCATTGCTCATAAAGGCGCGGGCCAGACCTATCTTTTGCCACTGGCCGCCAGAGAGATCCACACCGCCGGAAAACATTTTACCCAAGATGGTTTGATAGCCGTCTTCAAGCCCCTCAATCACAGCTGTCGCTCCTGCACCGCTGGCGGCCTGGGTGACCAACGCCATATCCTGTCGCTGGGGCAGATTACCAAAGCCAATATTGTCTTGTACATCTAGCGCGTAGCGGGCAAAGTCTTGAAACAAAATACCGATCTGGCTGCGTAAATCATCTAAGGAAAACTGTTGCAGCGGCACCCCGTCAATAACAATTTTTCCTTGGTCAATATCGTAGAGCCGGGTCAGCACTTTTAAAAGGGTGGTCTTACCCGACCCGTTTAGCCCCACCAGGGCAATACATTCTCCAGGCGCAACGCTGAGATTAATGCCTTTTAGCGTTGGCTGACTAAGCCCCGGATAGGTAAAGTACACATCCTGAAACTGGAGCCCCCGCACCATAGGTTTAGGAAACGGCTGGGGTCGCTGAGGGGTAACTACCCGAGGTGAGATATCCAGTAGCTCAAAATATTGTGAGACGTAAAGATTGTATTCGTAGAGTGTGGCTAAACTCACTAAAATTTGCTCAATTAGTTCTTGGGCCTGCTGAAAAGCGCCAGCATATAGGGTTAAATCCCCCAGCGTCACCAGACCTCGTATGGTCTGCCACAGCACCAAACTATAGGCTCCATAAAAGCCAACCCCCCCCAGTAGCTCAATACACACCTGGGCTAAAGACTTGTTTCGGGCTAGCCGTCGAGATTCTTGATTAAACTCATGGCGAATGGTGCGGTACTGCTCCACCAGATGCGCCCCCAGATTAAACAGCCGTACTTCCTTGACATATTTAGGGTCAGTCAGCACCTGATAAAAATAATCCGACAAGCGCCGAGACGGTGTTTGTCGACGGTTCATCCAAAACCGCCGGGCGGAGTAACGCACACCCACCCAGAATGTGGGTAAAACGCTCACCATCAGCAGTAGGATCACACTAGGGCTAAAGCGCACCAGCAGCGTGACTAAACCGGCCAGGCGAGTGCTGGCACCCAGCAGCCTAGACAATAGCTCTACCACTCGCAGCGGATAGGTGCTGCCACTCTGCTGCGCCCGGTTGAGAACATCGTGAAATTCAGCCGATTCATAGTGGGCTAAATCCAACTGCATCGCCTGATTAAGCAGCTGGACATTGGCATAGAGTAAAAACTGATCGTTCAAAATCCGCTTGACATAGGCGTCCCCTTGAGTCAGCAGCTCTCGTAACAACAGCAGACCGAAGCCCGCGAGCATCAGCAGTAGCAAATAGGTCGTGAATTCTGCCGTATCGCTGGCCAAAATCGCTACGACCTGGTCAACTACCAGCTTGCTGACGTAGAGCTGTGCGACCGGTATCAGCGCACCCACCAGAGTAAGAACAATGCTTAAAATCAGCCAGCCTGGAGCGGCTGACCACACCAGCTGAATCAGCCGGGGGGTATTCCCCAACAGGCTAAGAATTTCTTGATAGGAGCGGCGGAGTTGAGAAAACAGCTGAGAAAAGTTAAATCGCACAGTAACAGTAAGAGAGTTTTAAGAATGCCCTCTATCTTGTTAACACGCGTAGGGGATGCCTGCTGCTGTGCTCGCCTCTGGGATTGCGCCCTGGGAGCTTGCTAAGCCTTCACCAGTCCTAGTTTGATGGCTTTGACAATGGCCTGGGTGCGGCTGCGGACTTTGAGTTTTTCAAAAATTGCGGTGAGGTGGGCTTTGACCGTAGCGATGGTAATAAATAGCTGTTTGGAAATCGTCTCGTTTGAAGCTCCTTGGACTAGCCAGTGCAGAACTTCTTGTTCTCGGTCTGTCAGACGAATCTCTTCACGGGCCTGCTGATGTTGATGAAAGTTAGAGCGAAACAATCGGAAGAAGCCAGTAGCTAATTCGGGGTCTAGATAAATTTCGTCTTGTAAGACGGTTTGCAGAGCCTCATACAGCTGTGTGGCAAGTTTGTCCTTGGCGATATATCCATCGGCTCCAGCCTGCATGGCTTGGAAGATCCATTCATCTTCTCGATGAGTCGACAGACTTAAGACTCGGGTGTCTACGCCGAGACTTCTCAGCCGCTGGAGCACGTCTAAACCGGTGCCCTGATTTAGTTCCATGTCTAGCAGGGTGACCATAGGATGATGGGTTTCAACCATCTTAATGGCCTGGTCTACCGAGCCTGCTTCACCAACAACTTCAAAGGTTGCAGAACCGTTGGTATAGAACCCAAGTAAGGTGCGCACCCCTTGACGAAATTCAGCGTGGTCATCAACAAGTAGAACAGAAATAGCATCAGTCATAACGGATGCGTCCATAGAAAGCGACGGACGTAGAAGACATTTTTAACTACGGCTCAAATGCAGTCGTTATGCACATTTGAGAAAATCAATTTAAATAAATAAGCATTTGGGACCTGATGGCGAACCTGAGTCAAGAATGCTAACGAGGTAAAAAAATCGAAAACTTTGCACCACCTTGGAATAATGTTTCTGCACCGATGCTGCCCTGATGGTCGAGAATAATCTTTTTTGCGATCGCCAGACCTGCTCCGTCAGAGTGCCGCGAATCGGCCAGTTCGAATAGCTGTTTGATATCCACTCCGTCCAGCCCCGGTCCTTGATCGCTAATTGTGATCAAAACCGCCTGGGCAGACGTTTGCCAGCCGACTGTGATGATGCCACCGACAGGGCTAACCTGTATAGCATTGTCAAGCAATCTCTGTAAAACCTGCTCGATTTGCCAGCCGTCTACCATTAGAGGAACCGAGCAATGCGGCTGAACGACCGTCAAATTTTTGGCTGCTATTTTTGGCTGCAACAACGTCACGGCGTTTTGTAGCAGAACGAGTAAATCGTGGTTGTCCGGCTGTATGCTGACTTGCCCACGACGGTTGAGTAAACCTGGCGAAACGTCTCGCGTAGTGTGCTGGATACGTCTGGACGGCTGGGTTTCGTCGTTGGCTCCTAGACCCGTGATTAGCGCTAAAGAGAAGGACAGCCGGGGCCCTGGCAGTTGAATGCTGGTTTGCAAATTCTCTTGGTATGGGGTGAGACGCCGCTGCAGGAACTGAGCGCCGTCCTTGAGCGCGGCTTGAAGGTGAAAGGCCTGCCGCAACAGATAGTACCAACAGGTATCTACTTGCCCCGAATCATGTGTCCAGAGCTGGCTCCAGCATACTAGCCAAACGTCTAACAGGGGCAGCTTTTCGCTGAGGCGATCGGTCTGCCGCTGGCAAAACTGACGAACATTAGCGGCTAGTACGGCTATTTGATAACTGTTTTTGGAAGGAGACGCTGTATACATCCTAAAATTCAACTCCTACCCGAGCCCGATTTCTGCTGTATTAGGTCTAATCACGTAGCAAGCGTATCTGTTATTAGAATCAACATTTTTCTGTCAATTCGCAAGGGTTTGAGGCAAAGTTGGGTGTAAACACGCAGCTTCCCGGATAGGGAAAAACACGTTCTGTTCCGCCTCCAAAAAAGGACATGCCACAGCCCTTTTTTATGCTTTCACAGCAAGGGTTGTGGCCCATGTTTGCCAAGGTAAACCGGCCGCTCTCCCAGACGCATCAGCTGGTGGGTCAGCATTAGACCTTTGACCAATTGGCCTAGATACGATCAGACCCTACGCTAATGGAAAGCGCATTTCGTTGACATGTTCGCTATCGTAGGCTCGCTACCTTTGCGTGAGGAAGCGGGTCTTTTTTATTGGCGCAACAAAATCCAAAAGCGCAGATGGCTAAGCCAAATGGCGTAGAAAACAGCCCGCTTTGCTGAGATAGCTGCGGTCACTTAAGTATTGGATGTAATAAAAAATACGCTGCTTAGATTTATGTACTTATCTAGTTTTGCCTACCTAAGTTCTAATCTTTAGGGGTGCAGACGTTCCATGGAACGTCTCTTCGAGCAACGTATGGACTACGGAACATCTCCTCGACCCAATCGCGTACAGGGATGAACTTAGTCGTCGCAGCCCAAGCTTTCGCGAGTGGACACCCCGGTCGTAGGGTTGACTCCCTCGGCTCGTTCACACAGATACTTGACTTGAAACCGATCAATGATGCTGTAGGAAAAGTCAGCTCCGGTAATATCGGCCTCGGCAAAGGTGCTGCTGGTCATCAGAGCATCGTTGATGATGGCATTGGTCAGATTGGACCCGGTAAACTCAACCCGGTCAGCAAAGGTCTCAGACAGGTTAGCACCGGTCAAATCGGTGTGGATAAATTTTGCTTTGGTCAGAATAGTGGTGCTGAGATCGGCTCCTCGAAAGTTGGCATCGCGGACCTCGGCAGCGGCGAGAGAAGTCCCGGCCAGATTAGCATCCTCGAAATTACGCCCGGTCAGATCGGTGAGGGTGTAGTTGATTGTACTGGGCTCTGCGATCGCAGCGTTGGGCATCAGCGTTAGCACCAGGACCATCACCACACCTACTAGTCCCAGACTTAATCGCTGCCACCTGCCCATTGTGCTGCTCCTGTATATCTGCCGCAGCTTTTATGATAGGCGAATTAGGGGCCCTACTCCCATGGGTCGCTCTCGCGGCGATTATTCTCTGCCATGGCTGGGTCTAGCGGCTCTAGGGCCGTACCTGACGAGCTGCTTACCCGAGCGATCGCGTCGTCCAAGGACTGCATGGCCGCATCTGCTTTGCCAGGCATCGTCAGGTCCGACTGCTGCAGATTTCCCCACAGCATATCTGAGACATGTCGAGCATCCTGATTTAGACCGGCGGCAATGGATTCAATTTCGGTCAAAATTTGAGTAATGGTCTGGGCCGCCGTGACCATTGCCTGAGATCTTGTCAGAACGGCCTGTCTACTTTGGGCAACATCGGTGGTTTGATGCTGCAGCTTTTTTAAAGAATAGTGCTGCCGATGGTATGCCTTCAAACTGGCAATATCGGTAATCAGCTGGGTGATCAGCGTCTGTGATCGAGCTTTGTCGTCAGGAGTAGTCTCATCTAAAACCGCATTCAATGCCAGGATACGCTGGTCCAAAGACTCAAACAGCTGGGCTGATTCAGACTCATTAGGAATACTGTCTAAAAATCCGCTCAGGGTCTGCGCCAGGGTAAACAGGGTATCGAGGCGACGATCCACTGACTTGTACTCATTCACCTGCTGGGTGAGCTGCTGCTGTCCCTTTTGGATCAGGGTGCGCTGCGCTTGTGCTTCATCGTCGATCTGGGCCGTAAATGCTAAAAACTTCTCAGTTATCTGGTCGGTGTGCAAGTTACTTTGGGCGATGGTTTCTTCGTGACGACGGATAGTCTCTTGGTGCAGATTGAGCTGATTGAGCAGATTAAAAAACGATAGGGACAGCTGCTCTAGCTCATCATGATGGACAGAAGAAGCCATCAGACTTTGCTGATCATTGGCAAACTGCTTGCCCTGCAGCAAGATGGGTTTAATCCGCTGGTTGAGCTTACGAATCGCCAGAAAGACAATGGTCCCCAACAGCAGCACCATCAGCCCTGTGATAACAGCAGCAATCTTAAAAATTCGTCCGTAGATGGCGCTGTAGGGAACAAATCCAAACAGAAGCCAATCCTGTCCAGGCACAGGCGAGTAGGACCAGTAGCCGGTTTGTCCTTTTAGAAAGCCAGCGGTCTCAGCGTCAACTTGCTCCCAAATATCGGCTAACCCTGGAATACTTTGGTAGGTTTGCACATTACTTGTCTGGGTGTTGGGGTCTGCCACGACCTCCCCCGACTGAGTCACCAGCAAGAAACGCCCGGCTTTTTGAAAGACTACATCGTCTAGTAGATTGCTCAAATAGGTACTGTCAATATCCACTAGAGTGGAGCCGAGCCACACACCTTCACTATTAAATAGCGGATAGTAGTAGGTGAGGATACGAAGATTCTCATTCTCGTAAGGGGCTGTCCAGAGGTTAACCTGGGGCTCAAAGTAGTCACGATAGCGCTGGCTTTCTGGATAAAATTCGCCCACATCATCGGCCAGGTCTTCGTAACGAATCGCGTCAGAGGCCGGCACGGACACATCGGCAGATGCCGGTGCTGAATAGTAGGGAAATAGCCAGGGCTGATCGACGATGATGCCATTCTCACTTTGCCCTAGACCCAGCCCCACCACAAATTCTGGGCGACGCTCAAATAGCTGTAGGACCAGCTCTCGGTAAGTATCGGCAAACTGGGCCTGGCGTTCGTGCAGCGTTGTGGCGCTCACCCCCAAACTGTAGGCCAGGGTCTCGGCGGATTCTGTCACCGATGCGATCGCATTGACCTTGCTGTCGAGGTTGCTACGTACCTGGTCTTCAGCCTGACGTCTGAGGATTTCACTAAACAAAAATGTCATTCCCCCCATCCCCACCAGGGCCCCTAGCATAATCATCCAAAACAGCCGACCGCCAAAAGAATTTAGCCGTAGCCAGCGCTTAAGCGTAACGCCGGGGCCTAGCTTTTGTAGGGGGTGATTGACAGCATAAGGAGAGGTTGACAGCTCAGACGATGTTGACTTAAAAGCACACATACAAAGCACAAGAGATATAGGAATAGTCTGTAGAAATAACGTCGGCGCTTACAGCTGCCACCATTTTTTCAAGTATAAGCTTTATAGAAATCCAACCCGCTCTACTGTATTTCAGACATAATTTCACTATATTTACGGATACCTTTTACGTATGCTTCATATAGCTAGCCCTCCAATGGCGAGACAGCATTAATCGTATTTTTTGAATGCCAAGCCAGCCGTAGAACCGGCCCTCGTCTAGATAGCTGACATTACTTGGAAACTGACTGGGAACGGCGCACTAGCTTGGTCGAAATTTGCTCGATCTTTGTCAGCATTTGCTCAATTGACCGCACCGACTCAACAACATTGCGAGACTCTTCTGAGGCAACCTGTCCGGCCTGGGCAATATTGCTAGTTTGGTGATGCAGACGATCCAACAGGGACCAGCGCTGATCGTGGGCTCTCAAGGTCAGTACGTTTTTAATGATTTGGGCCGCTAGCGACTCTATCTGGTGAGTGGGCTGGCCTACTTCTAGCGCATTTTGGAGCGTTTCTACCTGCTGTTCTAAAAGCGATAAGGTTTCAGCAGAATGGGCCGGCAGTCGCTTGATCTCTATATCTAGCGATCGTCCCAGGGTATTAAGGCTGTCTAGCTGAATATCGATTGATTCTAATCCGCGAATGACTCGCTCGGTCAGCGTCTGGACGTCGTGAACCAGAGCTTGTTGTTGACCGGCTTCCTGGCTTAGCAGCTGATTGAGATCCTCAAATTGTTCCGACACTTGGTCGGAATGGAGTGATTCTTTTTCGATCTTTTGTTCGTGACGACGAATGGTTTCGGCATTGAGGTTGAGCCGCTCTAGCATATTAAAAAAGGCCAGAGAGAGCTGGTTGAGATCGTCCTGGCGATCCCACTGGGCCAGCAGACCGCTGTCGGTTTCGGCCAGCTGATTACACTGATTGAGTACCGGTCTCAGACGACGGTTGAGATTGCGAATAGCCAGCGCGATCGCAATTGATAATAGGGCCACCATCAGCGCTATTGCCGCTGTTGTAATCAGCGCAATCCGGTTAAAGACGGCGGCATAGGGTACATAGCCAAAGACAAACCAGTCATGCTCAGGCACTTGGGCATAGGCCCAATAGCCCGTTTCCCCTTCTAAAAAGCCGATCTGTTCGCTTAGATCGATGTCTGGCCACAGATCTTTGAGATCGGCAATCTCTTCGTAGGTTTTAAGATTGTTCTCCGCATTAGACGGATCGGCAACAACTTTGCCTGAGCGAGTCAATAGGATAAAATGCCCCATATCCCGAAAGACGGCATTGTCCAACAGATTGCTCAAATAGCGGTTGTCAATATCAACTAGCGTTGTGCCCAGCCAGCGTCCGTCGCTAGACAACAGCTGAAAGTAGTACGTTAGTAGCTGACTGTTGCCCTGGGCGTAAGGCTCTGTCCAAACCGTACGCTGGGGTAAAAAATAGTCCTTATAGCGATCGCTCTCGGGATAAAACTCTCCTGTATCATCGGCAAAGTCTTCGTAGCGAATAGTCTGGTCTGAATCCGTTGGGTTTTCTGATGAGGCCACCCAGTAGTAGGGAAACAGCCAGGGCTGATCGACAATCAGACCATTTTCTCGCTGTCCCACCCCTAGACCCACCACAAATTCTGGTCGTCGTTCAAATAGCTGCAGCGTCAGTTCTCGATAGGTATCCGGAAACTGGGCCTGACGCTCGTGTAGTGTGGTAGCGCTAATGCCCAATCCATAGGCTAGGGTTTCTGCGGCTTCAGTAACCGATGCGATCGCATTGACCTTGCCATCCAAGGTGCTCTGTACCTGGTCTTCGGCCTGGTACTTGATCATCTCGCTAAACAGAAATGCCATGCCGCCAACGCCACTCAGCGCTCCTAGCATGATCATCCAAAAGAGCTTGCCCGCAAATGAATTGAGACGGAGCCATCCCATCAGCCTGTGTTTCAGCGTTTGTCGATAGACCTGGGATGGATCCTCTATAACCTGAGATGTATCTGATTTGACGGGGGTAAACGATCGAGAAAAAGGCATAGCAGTCAATCAGATAGGGAACATTAAGCGATAATCCATGGCATCTGATAGGGGTGCCTGGCTATGGGATATCTACGGTAGTTAATTTGGCAAAGACGGTTTGAGTTCATCCGTAAACACTCAGACTTCTTAGCCGTAGCTTTACAGCAGATACGCAGGAATTTGCGAGATTTTGATATGAAATCAGCGAAATTTCAATGGAAATGCCCATCGCTGCAAAAAATCTCTTTATAAAAGATTGACAAAAAATCAAATCTCAGGGAACCGGCCGCTTTGGAACATCCTGATGCGGGATCGGGTCGCTGAATTGATGGAAAGCTGCTAGACCGCCCGTCTATGAAACCCAAGCCCTACCAGCCATTACTTTTACGTATTTTGCATGGTGCCACCGGTCTATGTCTGATATTGGCAATTTTGAGCGCCTTTTGGACGTACAACACCTACGATGGCCGCTGGGGGACGGTGCCGCTGCCCCGGTACGAGGCGATTGAAGGTGTGCACGGCACCTTTGGTCTCTATACGCTGCTGATTTTTCCAGCATTTGTAGTATATGTGTTTCAGCAGGGGCAGCATCGTCTGGCTCCATCAGACTCGTTGGCTAAGCTCACCCATCAGGTAGGTAAGCCTGTTTGGTGGCATACCCTCAGCCGTCTGACCAATACTTTTGCCTTGCTAGCCCTCACCTTTGCCCTGTTTAGCGGCAAGATGATGGATGAAAAATGGCTACCCCAGGGAGAGTTAGATCACTTTTGGTACTACGGTCATTTGGTTTCTTGGATTGTCATGGTGGCTGCGATCGCGCTGCATGTGCTGCTCAATGCCAAAGTGGGCGGCCTTTCTTTTTTGCTCTCGATGCTTCACGGCAAGTTTCTAGCCCAGGACAGTCCTAAATTTTGGAAAAATCACGTTGTATTTTGGTGGTCTAACCTCAAACTAGGCCCTTGGTCAAAGCGACTCCAGCTCATCTCCAAACGGCCCAAGCTAGAGCTGGCTATTTGGCTCAGTCTAATGGCGGCTTGGATCATCTCGACCACCAAAGAACTCGTAGCGCTGCTGTAGACCTGCTCAGGTTTGTTCTATATCCCGGATCTTTGAGGGAGCGATACGTAAAATGACCGCAAAGGGATATACCCTAGATCTGGCTCTATTGCAGAGTATTCGGCACCGACGGCTAGACCGCCCAGCTGCCCCTTGATCCTTTCTTGGCGGTAACTCTGCGGCGGGCGGCGGTGTCCCCATCAACTCAATAAACGTATTGTTAGGAGCAAAGCTGTGGAACGCACTTTTATTATGATCAAGCCTGACGGAGTTCAGCGCGGTCTGATTGGCGACATCGTCAGCCGGTTTGAGACCAAAGGGTTTAGCTTGGTGGGTATGAAGTTTATGGCCGTTTCTCGAGAACTCGCAGAAAAGCACTACGGTGTTCACAAAGAGCGTCCCTTCTTTGGCTCTCTGGTGGAGTTTATTACCTCTAGCCCAGTAGTGGCTATGGTTTGGGAAGGTGAAGGTGTCGTCGGCTCAGCGCGGACGCTCATCGGTGCTACTAACCCCATCAGCGCTGCTCCAGGTACCATTCGTGGCGACTACGGTGTCACTATCGGTCGCAACTTGATCCACGGTTCCGATGCGATCGAAACGGCTCAGACCGAAATTGCCCTTTGGTTCTCTGATGACGAACTAGCTGCCTGGGACTCCTGTCAGAATACTTGGCTCTATGAATAAGCCCCTGAACTGACGCGTCTGCTAAATGATTGGCGGGGGGCCTTGGCCCCCCGCTTTGTTGTTTACGGGGTTAGCAGCTGATACAGAATTGGTCGGTCACCAAACCAGGGGGTATCTGCCACTAGCGCTTTGAGCTGCCAGGTATCGATCTGGGTAACGGCTTCTAAAAGCTGATTAGATGGCACATAGAGAAACTTGTCTTGGGTGATATCCGCCGAGAGTGCCGCTAGCGTATCGGCGGTCGCATTGCCATCGAGCAGTTTGAACTCTACGCCGGGTTTGACCAGATAGCTCAAAGACAGCATGTAGGTGTCTTCATCGCCGATGATCAAGGGAGATGAAGCTTGATTGACGATGGGTGCGATCGCTAAATTTAAGCCGCTCGACCCCTTGCCCCAGTCCAATGACTGACTGGTGAGACCACAGGAAATAATCCCGCCAATCACCAGAGCTACAGTGCCAAATCGCTGTAGATAAAAGCCCCCCTGACCCACCAGCGTTTTTGTGGCTGGCCCAATCTGTCGCCAGATGTGGTCAATCCCAAATGCAACCGCCATAGCCAAACCGATATAGCTGGTCAGCCCATAGCGGGGCAGTAGAGAACGCCGTCCGCCCAGCATCAGATCAGGAATAATTTGCCCCACGGCCGTCACCCCCGCCAGCAGTAAAACAAACAGCCACACCCGCCGCGGTGTGTATCGACACAGCAGATAAATACAGACAGCTACCAGACTACAAACCAGGTAAACAATGGGATTTTTTAAGCCCACCGACCATCGAAAATTGACAAAGCCGATACAGATATTGTGGAGCCAGAAGGCCAGACGCGTACTCAAGTCGGCGTTGAACTGACTGGCCCATTTTGTCGTTTTTTCCAGCCGGTCTAAATTGGTCGCAATCACCCACAGCCACGGAATAAAAGCGATCACGCTCAGCAGTGAGACCGCGAGATATCGCCGCAGAGCCAATCGCGCTACCAACAGCCCATAGAGCCCATGGGTGAGCATCAGCCATATAAAAAAGAGATGGGTGTATAGTCCCAGGGTCAGCGTCAGCCCGTATCCTACCCAGTCTTTAACTCGGTTTTGCTGTATCCCGCGCAGAAAAAATGCGCTAGAGCAGGTGGCCAGCAGCATCCAGAGAGTATACTGCCTGGCCTCCGACGCTAGCATGACGTGAAATGGAGAAATGGCCATCACGCCAGCTCCAATCCAGGCAATATCGGCTGATTGAAACAGCTCAAAACAGAGCCAGTACATCGATGCTAGAGCCAGGATGCTCAATAGGGCCGCGAGCCCCCGCGCTGCTGTAGACGAATGGGTAAGCTGCATGGCAAAGCGGGCCAAGGCATAGTAGAGCGGCGGATGTTCAGGATTTCCTTGAAAGGCATTAAGGGCGTCGCCTAAGCTTCGTTGGGCCGTTGGTAGCTGATAGCGTTGCAGCGTTTGAGCCGTGGTAGTGTCGCTGGCGCTGACGTCTGCGATAAATTCCTGGGATGTATAGCCAGAGGCCCTTAGAATACCTCTGACCTCATCAACGGTGTAGATTTTTTGATCCAGATTAGTGGTGCGAAAGAAAATACCTAATACGATTAAACCAACGCAAATATATCGAATATATTTCATGCAATATATCCTCTGCCTGTGGGCCTTCTGGATTGGAATCCAGTGTTCCCATCCCCCTATTTAAAGGTGACTAAGGCGGCTACACCCATTCTTTCATCAGATTGATGAGGGGACCGGACATGCGATCACAGGCGCTGGCGGCAGAATATGGCTATCTTGCTTAATAGACTAGCGACCGACCTTACGATAGGGCACCTTGGCGTTGATATTAATGCGTTCGACGGAGGTCACAGTTGAACTGCGCCCTTTGGAGGCAAATCCCTTTGCCATATCGAGAAACAGTGTTGGATCTCCCAGTCTGGGCTGTTGTTCGTAGGCGCGGAAGCCACGAACAGCCTCTTGCCAAATGGGTTTCGGAAAGCCTAGCTGGTTGCGATGATACTCATCATAACGAGGCGACGTAATATTAAAGGGAGTTTCACCTACCGTGCGCCCTGGCAAAAGCCGACGTCGATGATAGGGCACCGTGTTCTCACCAAAGTTTTCTATATATTCGTCGCTGTCTAGCAGCGCGTCTACAAATCCTTTAACACCTTGGGTCATAACCACTGCCGACCAGGTGATTTTCTCTGCTTCACTGTAGGGCTGACGACCCAAAACTTTTTCAATACAGTGTTTGACAAAGCGATAGTTGCTATTTTTGGCATAGAAACTATCGATAAACGTTTTTGACAACAGCAGACCGCGAATAAAGTCACGCACTGTGATCTGTCTGTTACGGAGCTGGGATTCTAATACGATTTCACGATCGCAATCAAAAGCATGGAAAAAGATTTGTCGATAGGCTGCGTTAATCAGCTCCCCTATCTCGATAGGTGAAAACAGATCGTCGGTTGAATAGACAATCGTTTCATCATCTCGAGCACCCAGTGCGTCTACACGCTGATTAGGACAAGATGGAGCATAAGCTAACAGAGGAAGCGCCATATCTTTTAAATCCTTGTTTTATAAAGCCTGAAACGTAGGTGAAACCGATCATAAAAGACAATGGGAATGCTGTTTTTTGTTGATCCTAAAAAGTTACAGACCTTAACTTATCCGTCGTTAGTCGTACCTCATTAAATGTTTTATGGAGAACAGCTTTTGCACGCCAGATGGCTGACAGGCAGCTATCTGGAACGATTCTACTGTGGCTATGTTGCATATTTTTTTTGTTGGTCTGCACAGATTCTGCACAATTCGCCTGTTCTACTAATTGCTAGATAAGGCTATCTCCATTGGCAGGACAGCCTCAGCAATACTGTTAAAAAGCACTGCTGATTCTTGGGATGACAATAGCTGTAAGGGACTGTCCCATAGCAGTGGCTACATCGGTTTATCCCCTTGATTAGCAACCTTTAGTTTATTAATTCATTAATTTAGGAAAATAATAGCGATGGCTGGCTTACAAGAAGCGGGACGACTGGGAGTTAGACCTTTTGAAGAGGCTAATTCTGTTGAGCTGCGCCCCCATTGGACCCGAGACGATGTGCAAATGGTAATCTCGGCAGCTTACCGTCAGGTGCTTGGCAATGAGCATCTGATGGAAAGTGATCGATTGGTAGAACCTGAGTCACTGCTGATGCAGGGCATTATCTCTGTACGGGACTTTATTCGTGCGATCGCAGAGTCAGAGCTCTATCGCAAAAAATTCTTATATCCTAATTTTCACGTTCGTTTTATTGAGCTGAACTACAAGCATCTATTGGGGCGAGCACCCTATGATCAAACGGAGATCTCGTATCATCTAGACCTATTTCTATCAAAAGGATACGAGGCAGAGATCGATTCGTATCTCAGCTCAGTTGAGTATGAAAACAGCTTTGGAGAGACGATTGTCCCCTACCATCGAGACTTTCAAACCGACCATCCTGGCCAGCGGACGATTGGGTTTAGCCGACTGTTACAGCTTTATGGCGGCTATGCCAGCAGCGATCGGGCCCAGGGGCAAAAACAGCCTCGGTTGACGATGGAGCTGGCTAAACAGATGCCAACTCCCATCGATGGAGCCCATAGCGCGGCCCTTTCTGGAGCCTTGGGCGGGGCTCGTGGAGACGTCTACCGACTGCGCGTCGTCAAGGCTGCTTCTCCTCGCTCAGCCGTTGTCCGACAGAGTATGACAGAAGTACTAGTTTCCTACGATCGGCTAACGACCAAGCTCCAACAGTTAAATCGGTCGGGCAACAAGGTGATCAGTGTTACCGCTGTCTAGTTCTAGGACGTCAAGGAGAATTTTAGATGGCTATTACAACTGCAGCCTCTCGTTTAGGAACATCGGCCTTTAGCGAAACAGCTCCCGTAGAGCTGCGGCCAAAGGCAACCTCAAAAGACATTGAAGGCGTCATTCTTTGCGTCTATCAACAGGTTCTGGGAAATCCCCATCTGCTCTCATCCGATCGCTTGGTGATTAGTGAGTCGCTGCTGCGCGATCGCAAAATTACCGTTCAGGAATTTGTCAGACAGGTCGCCAAATCAGAGCTGTATAAACAAAAGTTCTTTTACAGCAGCTTCCAAAGCCGCACCATAGAGCTAAACTTTAAGCATCTTCTAGGACGCGCGCCCTATAGCCAGGCCGAAATTACAGACCATTTAAATCTGTATGAATCTAAAGGATTTGAGGCCGATATTGATTCCTACATTGACTCCGTTGAGTATCAAACCTGCTTTGGTGAATCTGTTGTTCCTTACTACCGTGATCTGGTGACAACCGGGATAGGCCAGCGCTCCGTTGGGTTTGCTCGACTGTTTCAGCTGTATCGTGGCTATGCCAGCAGCGATCGGGCTCAGCTGATTGGAAATGCTCCTCGCCTGGTGAAAGACCTGGCCCGCAACACGGCTTCCACCATACTCCCGCCCGGTGCCAACGGTTCTACCTTTATGCCTGCGGCCAAAGGAGACGCATCAGCCAGTGCCTTTGGTGGCTCCAAAGCGTTTGGTTCGGGTCGATTGTTCCGAGTTGAAGTCGCGGCCATCAGCGGCCCAGGCTATCCCAAAATTCGGCGTGTCAACAAGGCGGTCATTATCCCCTACGAACAGCTAACGCCCCACATGCAGCGGGTACAGCGTCAGGGTGGCAAAATCGCCAGCATCACTGAACTATAGCGCTAGAACCAAACCAGATATTGCGAGCAGAGTGACCTCCATCGTCCTGCTCGCAATTTTGTTTACGTCATACTGCTTCAATCAATTATTCAAAATTTAAAGAATAGAAACAATTGCTTAATAATTTGCGAGATGCCCCATAGATTAGTAGGTAACGTGATGCACTTGATTACCAATGGCATTTGATAATGGAGCGCGCGAACTGACGTTTTGGGATGAGGTCATTGATACCCATCCGCTAACGGCCTCTAGTCAAGCTCTGCTACCAAGAGTCTTAACTAAGCTTGCTGCTCGCCCTGAATCCAGCTGTGTTGTCGTGTTGCGCAGCGGTCGGGTTGTTGGTGTTGTCACTCGCCAAGATTTATTAAAAGCCATTGCCCAGAAACCTAGCTGGACCAAACTGCGCTTAGCCAAGGTGATGTCGCATCCTGTTATCACCGTTGCCCAGTCTGAGCTATCCATGGTGGCGTCCTTGATGCAGCGATTTGAACAATATCAGATCAGTCATCTGCCAGTATTGGATACAGAGGAGACCCTGGTGGGGGTATTAGAGCAAAAGCGTTTACTGCTCACCTCTAACGATCAGAGTGCTGAAATTTTAATTGAGCGGCAGCATCAGCGAGCACAGCTGCTGGCCGAAATCACCCTCAAGATTCGTCAATCACTGCAGCTCAAAGAAATTTTGCAGACCACCGTTACAGAGGTGCAAAAGCTACTAAACGCTGACCGCGTTTTGATCTATAGAGTCTTACCCGATGGGACCGGCAAAGCGACCAGTGAAGCTGTAAAAGACGCCTATCCTGCTGTACTAGGCATGTCTTTCCCAGAAGAAGTATTTCCAGAGGACTACCAGCGGCTGTATGCCAAAGGACGCGTTCACGCGATTACCAATGTCCATGACCCGAAGTCTGGACTGGCTGAGTGTCTGGTGGAATTTATTGAACAGTGGGGGATTCAGTCCAAGCTGATTGTGCCGATTGTGCATCCCCTGCCACCCCATGAGTCGCCGATGGAGGAACCGGTTGAAAAATATCTTTGGGGATTATTGATTGCCCATCAGTGCGATCGCCCCAGACGTTGGAGCGAATTTGAACTAGAGCTGATGCAGCAGCTAGCGGCCCAGATCGGTATCGCGCTGTCTCAGGGACAGACCCTAGAGTATCTAGAAGAGCGGGTAAAGCTGCGTACCACTGAGCTGACCCAGGCTAACATCGCCCTGCAGCAAGAAATTCAAGACCGCAAACAAATCGAAGCGGCCCTCCGACAAAGTGAGGAGCAAATTCGCTTGATCACAAACAATTTGCCCGTGCTCATTGCCTATGTCGATCAGCAGCAGTGCTATCGATTTAATAACCAAGCCTACGAATATTGGCTGGGGCAAGATCCGAGCAGGCTCTATGGTCAGCCCATCAGCACTGTAACAGAGCCCAGCTACTATAAAACCATTCAGCCCCATATTGAGGCGGCCCTTATGGGTCATCAGGTTACCTATGAAAGTGAGCTGACATTTGAGGACGGGCGCTGTCATTCGGTTAGCGTCAGCTACATTACCCATTTAGAGGTCGTCAATACCGGAGAAGCTCAAATCAATGGGTTTTTTGCCCTGATTACCGATATCAGCGAGCGCAAAGCCATCGAACGCATGAAAGATGAATTTATTGCTGTGGTCAGTCACGAGCTGAGGACGCCGCTCACGTCACTGCATGGTTCTCTAAAGCTGATTGCGACCGGTCGTTTAGGACACCTATCCGACGAGGGCCAACAAATGCTGGCCGTTGCTG
Source organism: Leptolyngbyaceae cyanobacterium (assembly GCA_050043465.1). Classification (GTDB taxonomy): domain Bacteria; phylum Cyanobacteriota; class Cyanobacteriia; order Phormidesmidales; family Phormidesmidaceae; genus Leptothoe. The sequence continues at coordinate 29,230 of JBHJIL010000057.1, read as the reverse complement.
ATGAAAGCACCGATAGACTTGTTCGTTTGGTAAACAGTGTGCTTGATTTGCAGCGGATAGAATCGGGTGAAGTCACCATGGACGCCTGCACCTGTAATGCGGCTGATTTGGTCAAACAGGCAGCCGAAACAATCCAAACAATGGCTCAGCAGCAGGATATTCACATTAGTACCCAGCTCGAACCGCTTTCAATTTGGGCTGACCCAGACTATATCGTGCAAACACTCACCAATCTAATTGGCAATGCAATTAAGTTCTCGGCCCCTAGTCAGACGATTCATTTAAGTCTCCAGACTGATGAGACAGAGTATAGCGGCTCTGCTAACCGGTCTTATTCTCCTGGAGCCGCCCTGTTTTGTGTGCAAGACAGCGGACAGGGCATTCCGGCTGATAAGCTGGCGAGTATTTTTGAGCGTTTTCAACAGGTTGATTCGTCTGATTCTCGTAAGAAAGGGGGAACAGGTTTGGGACTAACTATTTGTCGTAAAATTGTGGAACAACATGGCGGCACTATCTGGGCAGAGAGCCAGCTAGGTGTAGGCAGTCGATTTTATTTTACAGTTCCATTGTCTCGCGATCGGGTCTATGCGTTGAGATGAAAAACACCATGACATCCAAGCTGATACTGGTGATTGATGATGAAGAACCCATTCAGAAAGTGGTGGGTCTTAGCCTGAAGATGGAAGCTGATTGGCAAATCATCTGTGCTTCTTCAGGACAGGCTGGCATTCATTTGGCTGAAGAGCATCAGCCAGATGCCATCCTGCTTGATGTGATGATGCCAGAAATTGCCGGCAATGCTACATTTGAGAGGTAGAGCAACAACCTCCAAACTCAGGGTATTCCTGTTATTTTGTTAACGGCCAAAACGGGTACAGCCGAAAAACGCTTGTTTCAAAAAGTGGGTGTGACTGGGGTGATTACCAAACCCTTTGACCCTCTCACATTAGCCAGTCAAATGGCCAAGCTATTGCAGTGGAGACTTTAGGCTGACCCGATGAAAGTTTTACTGGTAGACGACGATAATGCGCTGGCTGATGTGTTGACTCAGCAGCTGACAGGACAAAACTATGTTGTAGATCGAGTCGCCGATGGCGAGATGGGATGGTCCTATGCGTCTACGTTTGACTATGATCTGATCGTACTCGACTGGGTTTTACCCCATTTGAGCGGTCTGCAGCTCTGTCGGCGACTGCGCAGTGGCGGCTATGGAACGCCCATTTTACTGCTGTCGTCTAAGGGGCAGCAGGTTGATAAAATTCAAGGTCTAGAGGCAGGGGCTGATGATTATTTAGTCAAACCGTTTGATATTGAAGAGCTTTTAGCCCGGATTCGAGTGCTGATGCGTCGTGCCCTAGCTGAACCGCAGCCGATTTTGGCCTGGGGTGATTTATGTCTCGATCCGGTTAGCTGCGATGTGACCTACCAGGGCTATCCGGTGACGCTGACGGCTAAAGAGTATGCGCTACTGGAACTGTTCTTGCGTCATGCTCATCAGGTGTTTAGTACGTCGGCGCTGCTCGACCAGATTTGGTCTTCGGATGAATTTCCTAGCGAAGCGACGGTGCGATCGCACATTCGAGGTCTGCGACAAAAGCTCAAAACCGCCGGTATCTCCACCGATGTTGTCGAAACCGTACGGGGCCTAGGCTATCGTTTGGGCACCCCCACCCATGCGCCTAAACTCGCCCAGAGTGTTGCCACCGAACGGCGGGCACAATATTTAGAAGGACTCACGCAAACCTGGCAAACCCATAAAGGAGAGAGTATCAAGCGCTGGCATACCCTAGCAACGCTAGCAGCAACGCTTCAACAACAAGGACTGAATGAACAGCAATGGATGCAGGCCAAACAAATCGCCCACAGTTTAGCTGGCACCCTGGGTATCTTCGGTCTGATGGAGGGGCACCGCCTGGCCTTACAAATAGAGCAACTGCTGCAGACAGATCCTAATTTGTCTTCTGCCCAAGTCGCTCAGCTGCAGGTGTTGGTCACGACCTTAGGCCATACGTTAGAGGCACCGCCCCAGCTAGTGACACTGTCAGCCGACCCGCCGCATCTGCCGCATATTCTTATAGTCGATATTAATGAAGCGGCCTATATTCAACAGCTAATGGCACTGGCCACGGCCCAGGGGCTGGGGGTGGAAATGGCAGCATCTACCGAGATGGCGGCCCAGATTCTATCCATCCATGAATCTCAACAGACCCCGAACGCTGCCGCCAATCTCCCGGATCTGGTTTTGATTAATCTAGTCGGGAAAGACTCGGCTCTTGGTTTAGCAGAAACAAGCTTGCAGCTATTGTTGCAGCTGATCAAAACGCTCAATGAGCGCTGGCCTCAGCTACCGGTTGTCTTGATTACCCCTCAAGCTGACTTTGGTAACCGGCTAGACCTGATTCGTCGGGGGGCGACCATGGTTTTAGAATATCCGGTTAGTCCAGCAGAAGTATTGGAAGCCATTGACCAGGCTACCTACCTTAGGTACCGTCACAGCAAAATCATGCTGGTGGATGATGACAGTCACTACCTACAAAAAATTATCAAACTGTTACAGCCCTGGCACTTCCAAGTTACGCCCTTGGCCAATTCACAACGCTTTTGGACAATATTTAACCAAATCTTGCCCGATGTTATTGTGTTGGATATTGAAATGCCTGGCGTCAACGGATTTGAGCTATGCAAAGTCATTCGCAGTCATCCCGAATGGCAGCATTTGCCCATTATTTTTCTGAGTGTTCACGCCGATCGCGACAATCAGGCCAAAGCGTTTTCGGTAGGGGCTGATGACTATATTAGTAAACCTCTGCAGGGAAAAGACTTTGTTCTTCGCATCCTCAATCGACTGAAGCGCTATCACGCCTGGTGTGACCAAGAGAACGCCATATTTGCTACAGAATAGCTAGCTATTGTCATATTAGTCTGAGATACGGCTGCAGATGCGCTCTCAAACATGCACAGGGTCTGCACAGGATTACGCCATGGTAAGGAGTATGGGGTTCGCAGCACGGCAGGGGCTGCTTCCACTGCTTCTATAAGGATTTAACGATAGCTATGAATCACGTTCGCGATAACTCTGTGCGCCAACATCAGCACCCTCTGATTTCCCAATTAGCTGACACCATCGAAAAAAACTGGCAAAGCCAGTTTGTGCTCTATCCTTACCAGACACCTGAGGACCTAGGCTATGTAGAAGTAACGCTAGAGGGCGAGAGACTCAGCTTTTAAAATCACTGTTATCAAACGGTGCAGTTTCGTAAAATCCATTTAGAGCTGGCTAAAGTGGGCAAGCATTTGGATATCCTTCACTGTGTGATGTTTCCACGCACCAACTTTCCCTTACCGATCTTTGGCGTGGACCTAGTCGCTGGTCGCGGCCAAATTAGTGCGGCTATTGTTGATCTATCACCGGTTTCAGCCGATCGCAGCCTGCCCATTAACTATCGCCAGGCTCTGCAGCAGCTGCCAAACCCGCAGTTTTTACAACCCCGTACGCTGCCTGCCTGGGGCGATATCTTTTCAGATATTTGCTTATTTGTTAGCCCCGTAGACGAACAAGAGCAGCAGGCTTTCTTACTTCAGGCAGCTCAGATTTTATCTACCCACTGCCAGCTTAGCCGTCAAACCGTTCCTGTTGACTCCGTAGAAGAGGCCCTAATTGCTGCGGGTCAGCGTCGATACTGCCTGCAGCAGCAAAAGAATGATAAAACTCGACGCATTCTAGAACGAGCTTTTGGAGAAGAGTGGGCCGAGCGATATTTGCGAACAATGCTGTTTGACTATGCCGAGGCCGCTAAAGACGAAAGATGTGTAACAGAATGCAAACAAGTTTGAGCCTGAGTTATTTGAGGGCAATCTTCTCGTTGGCCTGTGGGTAAAGGGTTTGAGATTGTAAGGATTCAGACACAAAGCCATGCACGGTACCTGCACAATCAAATTGATTAAATTGTTGTGGTTCAAAAGTCAGAGTCTTGATCACGGTCAGGACTCTTTTCCCTCAAAGGGTGGTTGTCAATTTTTGACCATCATCCATTCATAGGGATCTGTCGGAGAGAAATGGGGATACCCTGACGTCCTACGTGTGAGAAGCATGTAAGCTGTCTTCCTAACAGTTCTTGAAACTTGTCTACCTGGGGTATTCACTATGGCCGATAACATCTTTGTTTTGAGGGAATCTGTTGGAGTTTTTTGGTTGGTGAGATGTTCTCACGTCTGTCCTTGCTAATCAGAGTGTGGCTCTGCTCTCTACAGCAGGAGATAGGTTCACTCCTTTAAGACGCTTTTTAAGAACATCTTGTCGCTTTGAATAGGCTTATTTTTGAGTAGGAGATTTTTCCATGTTTGACGCTTTTACAAAAGTTATTGCTCAGGCTGATGCCCGAGGAGAATATATCAGCGATTCCCAAATCGATGCGCTCAGCCAGATGGTGGCAGACGGCAGCAAGCGTATGGATGTGGTTAACCGACTGACCGGCAACGCCAATGCAATTGTCACCAATGCAGCAAGGACGCTGTTTAAAGAGCAGCCTCAGCTAATTGCACCGGGGGGTAATGCCTATACCCATCGTCGTATGGCCGCTTGCCTACGCGATATGGATATTATTCTGCGCTATGTCACCTATGCCATCTTTACCGGTGACGCCAGTGTCTTAGACGATCGCTGCTTGAACGGTCTGCGGGAAACCTATTTGGCCCTGGGTGTGCCGGGTGCTTCCGTCGCAGAAGGGGTCAATAAGATGAAGGCCGCCGCAATTGCGATCGCAAACGACAGAGCCGGTGTTACCCAGGGCGACTGCAGCTCGCTCATGTCCGAACTCAGCAGCTACTTTGACCGGGCAGCCAGCGCCGTTGGCTAATGTCGGTTTAACCTTCTCACCTCAATTTTGTAAAACCTTTAGAAAGATTAGAGAGATTTATCACCATGAAAACCCCCATGACAGAAGCTGTGGCAACCGCCGATTCCCAAGGCCGTTTCCTAAGCAGTACTGAGCTTCAAGTGGCATTTGGTCGCTTTCGTCAGGCCCAAGCTGGACTATCTGCTGCCCAGAGCCTGACCAAAAACGCCGATAGCCTAATCAATGGGGCAGCTCAGGCCGTCTACCAAAAATTCCCTTACACCACCCAAATGCAAGGAGACAACTACGCCTCCACGCCCGAAGGTAAAGCCAAGTGTTCTCGTGATATTGGTTACTACCTTCGCATGGTGACCTACTGCCTGATTGCAGGAGGAACAGGTCCTATGGATGACTACCTGATTGCGGGTGTCAGTGAAATCAATAGAGCGTTTGAACTCTCTCCCAGCTGGTACGTTGAAGCCCTCAGCTACATCAAGTCCAATCATGGTCTGAGCGGTGATTCAGCCGTTGAGGCCAACTCCTACCTCGACTATGCCATCAATTCTCTTAGCTAACGGCTAAAAAGCCGGATGTCTTTCTAGCGAACTGTTCGTTGGTGAGACATTAGGCGATCTCTGGTGCCTTACAAGCGCCCAGGTGTTAGAAGCGCATCAGAGATCGACCCGTATTGATTCAATTATTGCCAACAAACGACAGTTCTGGGAAGCCATTATGACAAGTGCCGCATCAGCTATCACTCTGGGGTTTGAACCGTTTGCCCAAGTTATTCCAACCGAGCTTAGACCCAACTCAACAGAAGCCGATATCCAAACCATCATCGGGGCGACCTACCGTCAGCTGTTTGGCAATGAGCATATTATGCGCTCAGAACGGTTGACCAGTGCCGAATCGCTGCTAAAACAAGGTCATATAACGGTACGTGATTTTGTCCGAGCGTTGGCCCTGTCAGATTTATATAAAAACAAGTTCTTCTCAAACAACCCTCAAGTACGTTTTATAGAACTTAATTTTAAGCATCTGTTGGGACGGGCACCCTATGATCAAACAGAGATTTCTGAGCATGTCGATCTCTACGTCGAGCAGGGTTATGAGGCTGAAATCAACAGCTACGTGAGTTCAGCCGAATACCGAGACAACTTTGGTGACCAGGTAGTCCCCTATTATCGAGGATTTGCCACTCAAACGAGTCAGAAAACTGTCGGATTTGTCCGTATGTTCCAGCTCTATCGGGGTTATGCCAGTAGCGATCGCGCCCGAGCTACCAACAAAAAAGGTGCGCTAACAACAGAACTAGCGCGTAATACAGCTACACCACTCAGAACCCCCAACTTTGGCAAAGAGCTTCACGGCAAAATTGGGGGCAGCCGAGAGCAGCTTTATCGTATCCGCGTCACCCAGTCTGCTAGGACTCAAACCCCTCAAATTCGTCAAAGTGTTCAAGAGTATTTGGTTACCTATGAACAGCTCTCATCAAAGCTAAAGCGATTAAACCAGCGGGGCAGCCGTATCCTTAACATTACTTCGGTATAACGAGGGCTTGTGCACGCGGTTTACAGCGTTGGTGCTTGCTCAAAACCAATGCTGCCGCTGCTGATTCATGGCATAGATTGACTGAGTAAAACTGCCATCCCATTAGATATTTTCTCAGATTAAACCGCTCAGCAACGACCAACCTTAAACCAGACTAGACCAAAGGAGATTGATCTGTGGCTATTACCGTATCGGCGGCCTATCTTGGCACTCAGCCATTTACTGAGCAACAACCTGTAGAATTTCGACCTGATGGTGCTTCCAACAATGCCAAAATTGCTATCAAGGCGATCTATAGACATGTTTTAGGAAACGACTACTTAATGCAGTCAGAACGGCTAGTTACCCTAGAATCGTTATTGACCAATGGATCATTAACAGTACGAGACTTTGTGCGAGCGCTGGCCAAGTCAGAAATCTATAAAATCAAGTTTTTGTATCCCAATTTTCAAACGCGCGTCATTGAGCTAAATTTTAAGCACCTGCTGGGGCGAGCCCCCTACAGTGAAGCGGAAATCATTGAACATCTTGATCGCTATGAAAATGAAGGCTTTGACGCTGATATAGACTCTTATATCGATACAGCCGAGTACGAAGCCGCCTTTGGCGACAATATTGTGCCGTACTACCGCAGCTTTAATACTGAAACAGGTCAAAGCATCGCCGGGTTTACCCGTATGTTTAGTCTGTATCGCGGCTATGCCAACAGCGATCGCTCTCAATTAGCTGGCAAGAAGTCTCGCCTAGCAGCAGAATTAGCCCAGGGCAGCGTATCGGCTATCAATATTCCTTCAGGGGCAGACACCCGCGTACGCACCTATCTACCCTCTGAAAAGAACAATACGCCTAGTCGAGTCTTTGGTCGACCGCAGGCAACCAAGGCCCGAGGAACGCTGTACCGAATTGAAATAACTGGGATCAATACTCCCGGATATCCCAGCGTTCGCCGCAGCAGTCGTGCCTATGTCGTTCCCTATGAAAAGTTGTCTAGCACGCTTCAGCGAATTCATAAAACAGGCGGACGGGTGGCCAGTATTACCCGGGCGTAAATGACAGAGAGACGTTTCATGGAACGTCTCTCCTGTATTAATTTTTGGACCTGATAAAATCCTTATCCACATCCGAGCTATTCAGAGGCCATCGCTATGTTAGGACAATATGCCAGCAGCGCATCTTCCACATTAGACAACCGCATGTATGTGTATGAGCTCACCGGGCTGAGTGAGAACGAGATTACCTCCGATCACCAAGCACCGATTCGCACCAGCCATACCCAGTTTCTTCAAGTTCCGTTTCATCGCATGAACGAAGAAATGCAGCGAATTACGATGCTGGGAGGCAAAATTGTTAATATCCGCCCACTGGGTGAGGCCGCAACAGCACCAAAAGCAACAGATGATTAGGCACTGCCGCTCTCTATTGGCAAGATGCTAGTGGGTTAAATAGCTTGCTAATCTTGCAAAACATCCATGAGAAAATCCATGAGATTATCAGTGGAAATCTGGTCAATAACCTTGTGGTCCACAATGTCAAACTTAGCTCCTTTTTGTCGTAAGTTGTCGTCTAGGGTAACCAAAAAGCCTTTGGTAATATAGTCATTTCCCACCTGCAGCCAGCCAATGCCGAGCTCGTAGCGATGATCCAGCTTTTGAGACGCGGCTACGATTTGTTTAGCGATGGCTAGGCGATCTGTGGGTTCATGATCCAGCAGAATTAAAATAATCTCACCATTGTGAGGTTGTTGCCCCTCAGCTTTCTTCTCAAAATAGCGATCTAGCACTCTTTGGAGGACTGGGGCCAGTGCCAGCTGCTCCGGCAGTGTAGTTGTTGCCATCAACGATTCAAGATTGGCTCCAGTCATGTCTTGATGCGGTTGAAAATCGCCGGTCTCCGCAAGGCTGTTTACGGTAAGCCCCTTGTCTGCTAGTCCATGACTCTGTTGAGCAATTTTCAAAATTTGAGTATGGGACTGCTGCCACCGTTGCTCAAAGCCAGGGGTCATTCCTTGTCGCCGCAGCTGTGTAGGCGCATAGATTAGCGTGTAGTCACGGTGGTGGAGCTGAGCAGGCAGGAGGGTTTCTGTATCTGCCATTGGTCTAAATACCTCAATTGCATCGGTGTGCATTATGGCTAGGATGCCCAGTTTGATGGGTTACGTCCTGTTATGTCGAATCTGTGGGCCCTGCATCTGTCCGCTGGTCAACCAATACTGTAAATGCCTGGCAGCTGCTTGCTCGGTTACGGTTGCCAGCGGTCTATGGTCAGTGCCCAGCGTTCGTGATCGCGCCATTTCCCATTCACTTTTAGATACTGCCGGGAGAATCCTTCGTTGGCAAATCCCAATCGTTTGATCAGGTTAATTGAGGCGCTGTTGGCAGGTTGAATATTGGCTTCAATGCGGTGCAGCTGCAGGGTGGTAAATGCATGGTGGATGACTAGCGCTATTCCCTCAGTCATTAACCCCTGTCGAGTATAGTCTACACTGCCGTAGTAACCCAGATAAGCATTTTGAAAGCTACCATAAAAAATCTGGCTGAGGTTGGCCACCCCCACCAGCTGGTGGTCCACCGCATGCCAGATCAGCATGCCCACAAAGGGCTCCGTCTGGCAGCGGTTTATGTAGCGTTTGCAGCCCCGATCATCAAGGGCCGGTGTCGCCCACGGCTGATGAAAATCGGCACTGCGCCGGTGCATTTCCAGCAGAGCTGCCCAATCATTATCCACGGGTGGGCGAATGTATACGCGCGGTAGCATGGCGAAACGCGATGAAACGCTATAGATTCAGCTGTGCAGCCTAAGCTTTCACCAGTGCTTTTACCGGTTTGCCGGTCAGGCTGAAGGGGCGCACTTCGGTGATTTTGACTTCGATGATTTTGCCCTTGAGTTGGTTAATGTCGCCATCACAGAAGGTGAGGCGGTTGGTTCGGGTCCGCCCCATCACCTGAGTAGGATCTTTGGGGTTGATATCCTCAATCATCACCCGCTCCACCCGGTTGGCATAGCGCTGGGAGCGTTCAGCTGCCTTAATGGAAACCAGGTGATTGAGACGCTGCAGCCGGTCGCTCTTAGTGGCTTCATCCAGCTGATTATCCCAGAGGGCCGCTGGGGTATTGGGTCGGGGCGAATAGGCGGCCGTATTGAGCTGGTCAAAGCCGATATCGTCTACTAGCTTGAGGGTGTTTTGAAACTGCGCTTCGGTTTCGCCGGGAAACCCGACAATGGCATCGGCGCTGATGGCCGCATCAGGCACATAGCGACGCACGGTATCGATAATGCGGCGATACTTCTCGTGGGTGTAGCCCCGTGCCATAGCCTTAAGCAGGTCGTTGTCACCGGACTGAAACGGAATATGGAAATGCTCACACACCTTAGGCAGCTCAGCACAGGCTTTGATCAGCCGCTCGGTAAAATAGCGGGGGTGGCTGGTGGCAAAGCGAATCCGCTCGATACCGGGGACATCGTGAACGTAGTAGAGCAGATCGGTGAGGGTATTTTGACGGCGGCCTTCGGGGGTGATGCCTGGCAGGTCACGGCCATAGGCGTCGATATTTTGACCCAGTAGCGTTACTTCGGTGTAGCCCTGCTGACCCAGTAGCTCCATTTCAGCACGGATGGCTTCTGGCGTGCGGGATTGCTCCACACCGCGTACACCGGGAACCACACAGTAGGTGCAGCGCTCGTTGCAGCCGTAGATGACATTGACCCAGGCGCTAATTTTGCTATCCCGCCGCGGTTTGGTGATGTCCTCCATAATATGGACGGGCTCAGTGGCCACCACCTGATTGCCGTCAAATACCTGCTCTAACAAATCGCTGAGGCGGTTGGCGTGCTGGGGGCCCATCACCAGGTCCAGATCAGGCACTCGACGCAGCAGGGCTTCTCCTTCTTGCTGAGCCACACAGCCAGCCACCACCAAGGTGACATTGGGGTTGGACTGTTTCCGCTTGGCCTGCTTGCCCAGGTAGGAATACACCTTATGTTCAGCGTTGTCGCGAATGGTACAGGTGTTGTAAAGCACCAAATCGGCTTCCAGTGGGTTTTCCGTCCAGTTCATACCCATGTCGTCCAGGATGCCAGCCATCCGCTCAGAATCGGCCTTGTTCATCTGGCAGCCAAACGTGGTGATGTGATAGCGGCGATTATCCATGGGGATTTGGGGGGATGATGGAAAACGAGAGATCTGAAACGGTTAAACCAGTTCCCTATTGTGCCACAGCGACAGCCCCTCTGCGGCGACGGTCTCCGGCCCCGTGTAGGACACCGTTTTCGTCGAGACCGACGGCATGGACACCGCCAAAAAACATGTTCTGGGCCTGCCACCAAATGGGTTCGGCGCTGCCCATGATGTGGGCTAATGCGGTCTGGTCAAATCCGGGCTCTAGGTGGAACAGGTCATTTTCCCAATGGATTCTGGGGGCGGCCACGGCAGTCTCTAGGGGCATGTCAAAATCCACCAGGTTTGAGATCACTTGCAAAATCGCGGTACGGATCCGGTTCGAGCCGCCTGAACCTAATACCAGGTAAGGGCGGCCCTCCCGCAGCACCATGGTGGGAGCCATCATGGAGGACATGCGCTGGTTGGGGGCCCACTGGTGGAAGCCATGGGGATTGAGGTCTTCTTCACCCAGCATGTTGTTCATCATAATGCCGGTGCCGGGAATAACGTAGGAGGAGCCTTCACCATTAGAGGTGGTGACGCTAGCGGCATTGCCGTCGCTGTCGATGACGCTGAGGTGGGTGGTGCTGCCCAGCTTGTTGGTGGTTTTGGTGGAATTGAGAAGTGCAACCTGACCGGTCTGCGAGATCGCATCCCCCAGTTCCTGTCGATATCGCCCCAAATTCTCCGCCGACAGAAAATCCTTGGCAATATCAGGCTCCTGAATCCGCGCGTCATAGCCGTCGCGACGAGCCACATTGGTAAACCGCATCACCTGACTGAGTGCCAGCAGATGGTCCGCACTGCCGTGGCGGTCTAACCCACAGTTGGCCAGCAGCGCCAACGCACAGGCAATCAGCCCACCGCCCGCGCTAGGAGGCGGATTGGTCAGTAGCTGAGTACCGTGGTAGTTCAGACACAGCGGCGATCGCTCAATCACTTGATAGCTGGCAAAATCCTCAGCTGTCAGGTAGCCGCCTTGGGTGTGAGTAATCTGAGCCGCCATGGTTTGCCAGAAGGCGTCGATGCCATTGGCCACTAGCCGCTCTAGAGCATTGGCAAAGTCTGGCATATATAGTCGGTCCCCTATCTTCAACAGCTGACTCTGGGGGGCATAAATTGCCCGTGAGCCTGCTGTTGCCAGCAGAATAGGCTTTAGCAGGCCGTAGACATAGGCAAAGAAGTCATTGACGATAACACCCTGGCGAGCAAGTGCGATCGCAGGCCCCACCACCTGCTCCAGCGACAGTCGTCCCAGCTTTTGATGCACATGCGTCAGCCCCTTCAGCACTCCTGGCACCGCCATCGACCCCAGACCAATGTGAAACTCCTGTACCGTATCGCCAAAGTCAGCACAGATCGGATAAAAATCTAACGGATGGGCCAGCTGATTACTGGCCGGGGTTTGAGTAAAAAAATCAAATAGGACAGGCTCACTATCCTTTGTGTGGGCCAGCAAAAAACCGCCCCCCGCCACCGATGTCAGTACCGATTCCGCCACACAGGAAGCCAACACTCCGGCTACTGCCGCATCAAAGGCATTGCCGCCCTGATTCAAAACCGCAACCGCAGCCGCAGCTGTTTTTTCATGACCCGCTGCAACGACTCCACCCATGGCGCTAACCCTATTCCATCGATAGCCAACGTATCAGAAACTGCCCCATTAGCCACGGATACACCAGATTGCCTCAACCCAATACACAGAGAATCTCAAATAGCCCAGCGATTTAACCAAAGTTCTTAATCTTTACTTAAGTTCTTTAAATTCTGTTGTAATGGACCTGTCAAATATCTCTAAAGCGAAATATTTTCTCAAGAAAAAATCAAACAAAAATATATGACAGCAAGGCTTACAGCACCATCTCAATCTACTTAAAAGTAGCGTGTAACACTCTTGAAGATCGTAAACTTTGGTCTACAAACCTCTCGATCATAGTGCAATGATCTATAGTGAAATTGAAGCGAGGTACATCGCTTCCCTGGCAGATTAAACAGCTAGAGGAAAACGACAAAAGAGGTAAAGCTGTTGCATAGAAGTCTGTCTCGTTTAGATCAACACCCAATCGGTCAAGCTGATACATCCTATCGCTGTTGAGTTGGGAGCCATGCTGATATTGTTGTTTGATATACCTAAAAGGTAGCTGGCAACGATATATGACGCATCTCCAGATTGTCGCGAACGTATGGAAAGGATGTTCCTCAGAGAGACGATTGGGTGTTGTACTTTTAAAGCTTTTTCCATATTGAGAGATGTCTTTAGCTATAGAGATACCGGTGGCTTAAGTGCATGGTTAGTGGTCGCTAAAGCATGAGCACCATGCCCTTGAAGCCTAGTAGCGATCTCCCTTTAAAACCTACTTTGGCCACCCAAGGGAGCAGTCTACGGGGCATTAGTCGAATCAATAAACGGGCCTGCAATACCACGGTGAGTATTGTCCATGCAGCGGCATATCGAGCTCAAGTTCTCGACCCTGAGTCAGCTTAGAAACTGTTTGCATAGCCTTAGCGGCTGCGCAGCTATTCTAGCCTTAACAACAAATCTGGCGGCAACTCAAAAGAGAGTTTGCCGCCAGGGTCTCACATATCTGTTGTTCCACAGGACGGCGCTAGCTATGACAGGTACAGCCTGAATGACCGCAGCTAGAAGTATTGTCTGTATGACCGCTGGCACAGCCCTCGCTGCAGTAGTACTTGCCATCTTTTTGTACGGCCTGATTGACATCGACTACGCACAGGCAAGGGTCGCAGGCGCATTTCAATTGAGTCACAGTTGTCATGGTAAAGCTCCTTTCTAGGTAGAATTAAAAGGGTTGATGTCTGAACAATCGTTCATGGATTTAATCTAACACATGAACAGATATTCAGGTTTTTGTGTTGGCAAATTTTATATTTGATTAATTTTCTATGGTCGAGAACGCTCTCCCTGATGTGCTCAGTGTCGATAAGGCCCAGCGAATGGCTGAGTTTTTTGCTGTGCTTAGCGATCCGGGTCGCTGGCGAATTCTATCGGCTCTGGCCAGTCAGGAGATGCGAGTGCGGGATTTGGCGGCAGCGGTGGATATGAGCGAGTCTGCGGTATCCCATCAGCTCAGGATTTTGCGTAACTCGCGGCTGGTCAAGTATCGCAAGCAGGGGCGTAATGTTCTGTACTGTCTGAAGGATCATCATATTTTGAATCTTTATCGCGACGTTTCTGAGCACCTCGATGAGGATTAGGGTGTTGCTGCTGGGCTAATCGGACCTGTGGGGCAGAGTTGGGTATCGGTACAGATATGTAGTCTTTATTTCTTTTAAGCGCCTCAGATTGACCTATGATGTAGCCATAAAATAAATGTGTACTTTTATAAAGCACTTGCTTCGTTGACTAAAGCACATGATTTGCAACTGTGTTAGCTTCAAAAGCCTATAAGAAACTCAGGTATTGCTGAGCCTCAGGATGACTCTGACTGTAAGGGCTGTGAAATGGCAGTGATTACGGGTCGGCTTGCATCCTAAAGTCAGCGATCGCAAAACTCAAGATGTCTGAAGTCGGAGAGCATATCCATGACCCAAAGGGGTTGGCTACGGCATCTGAAGTGCGATCACCTTTACACTGAAGTCTTTGACCGTCTCGGGCGGCGCTGGTTTAGTTCGGCCATGACGAACATTAGGTGGCTGATGCATATAGTGCGAGGTTTATTGGGATGAGTTGGTTAATGCGGATAGAGAAGTGGTGTCTTTGGGGCCACATTCTCTCGATGGCGTTTGGTTTGGCAGGACTGCTTTGGGTAATGCCCCATCCAGAAATATTGGCGTACTTACCGGCAGGAGAAACAATGTACCGCTGGAGTTTGGCGGGTGGCGGCGTAGCCTACATTCTGATGGGGATGGTGGCGGTGGCGTTATACGGCTATCGCACGATTGGGCTTAAGGCTCTATTGGGGTTTTTGGTGCCTGCGATCGCTCTGTCTCTATCTAGCGAGCTGCTGGGTACCAGCACCGGTTTACCCTTTGGCGAATACAGCTACCTCAACGGACTGGGCTATAAAATTGCTGGGCTGGTCCCCTTTACCATTCCCCTCTCCTGGTTTTATCTAGGGTTCTCTTGCTATCTGCTGGCGCGGGGAGGCTTGCTCAAGTCGGGAGGCTCCAGGCTATGGCATTTGCCTGCTCTAGCGACCGGCGCTCTGCTCTTGATGTCTTGGGATTTTGTTTTAGACCCGGCCATGAGCCAGACTGCGATGCCGTTTTGGTATTGGCACACCCCCGGCGCATTTTTTGGGATGCCCTATCAGAATTTTGCCGGATGGTTTGGCACCGGGCTTACCTTTATGACCTTGGCGGCTATTGCCTGGCGAGAGAATGCGAACGTGCAAGGGCTGACCCGTGCCCAGCTGACGCTGCCGCTGACGATCTATATCGCCAACTTTAGCTTCGCCATGGTGATGAGCCTGGCGGGCGGGATCTATACGCCCGTTTTATTAGGGCTGGTGTTAGGACTATTGCCAGCGCTGCTGTGCTGGCTGGCGGCTCCGACCGATAGCAACTCAGTGATGGTGCCGCTGCCCCTGCAGCCGGTAGCAAAAATGGCAGCCGGAGCGTCTGAGTCTTGATCGATTTAATTCAAGAGGCGGGGATAAGTGCGATCGCGCTCTGTCTGCTGGTGCTACAAATACCGGCGGTGATGGTACTGCTAGCGCGACTGCTGCGAGGACCCACCCGCCGCCAGCCGCTGCAGCCCCGCTCGCTAGATCCGTCCCAGGCAGGCGCGGTCAGCGTAGTAGTACCCACCCTCAATGAAGCAGAGCGGATTGGTCCTTGTTTAGCAGGACTGGCTCGTCAGACTGCAGAAGTCCGAGAAATTGTTGTTGTCGATAGTCGTTCCACAGATGGGACACCCGATCTAGTCAAAGCTGCCCAGACAGAAGATTCGCGATTTTGTCTTCTCAGCGATGACCCGCTGCCCTCCGGCTGGGTCGGACGTCCCTGGGCGCTGCACTATGGCTACACCCACAGCAGTCCTGAGAGTAAATGGGTCTTAGGGATTGACGCCGATACCCAGCCCCAGCCGGGGTTAGTCGCCGCGCTGATTTCAGCTGCCGAGACCGAGGGCTACGACCTGGTGTCTTTATCGCCCCGGTTCATCTTAAAAACGCCTGGCGAGATCTGGCTGCAGCCTGCGTTGCTGATGACGCTGGTATACCGGTTTGGTCCGGCGGGAGCCGATGAAACCGCTGAGCGCGTGATGGCCAACGGTCAGTGCTTTTTGTGTCGGCGAGAATTGCTAGACCGGCTGGGCGGCTACATCGTGGCCAGAAAGTCTTTTTGCGACGATGTTACCCTGGCGCGCTATGCCGCTCAAACCGGTGCAAAGGTCGGCTTTTGGGACGGAGCCCTGTTATTAAAAGTGCGGATGTATGAAGGGCTGCAGGAGACCTGGACCGAGTGGGGCCGATCTTTAGACCTTAAAGACGCCTCTTCTGTCGGGCAGGTTTGGTGCGATCTGTGGTTTTTAGCCAGCGTACAGGCCCTGCCATGGCTTTGTTTACCAGGGCTGTTGCTGGCAGTAATGAATACTGCTAGCCCGAGTCTGTCAGTGCTGCTGGCGCTGGGGGTAAACACAGTTTTAGTAGCGGCCCGCTTTGCTCTCCAGCTAGCGATTTTATCGTCCTATGATCTTAGTCAGGCTCAGGGTGGCTGGCTGTTTTGGCTATCGCCCCTGGCCGATCCGCTGGCGGTTGTGCGCATTGGGCTATCCTCATTTCGCACCCCCACTCGCTGGCGTGGTCGCCAGTACGATCTAGACCCGGTTCCTTCAGCCTAGTTAAGGCAGTCTCACCTCCGTAGAGTTATCTGATTTGACAGCTACCATGGTCCAACATGTTTTAATTACCGGCGCATCCCAGGGGGCCGGGAAAGCCACCGCGCTACACTTTGCCCGCAACGGCTGGAATGTTACGTTGGCGGCCCGTCACCTTGAGCGATTAGAGACCGTCGCCCAGGAAATCCGCGATCTGGGTCAGCAGGCACTGGCTCTGGCGACAGATGTGGGACAGGCTACCCAGGTAGACAGGCTGGTACAGACCTCGCTGGACACCTATGGTCATGTTGATGCCTTGATTAATAATGCCGGTATTTGTCTAACCGGACCCGCTGTCAACACTAGCCTTGAAGACTGGCGACAGATTTTGGATACCAACCTGTGGGGCTGTATTCATACCATTCAGGCGCTTTTGCCTGCCATGCTCAGCCGGGGTAGCGGCACAATTATCAACGTTGGCTCGTTTGGGGGCAAAATGCCGCTGCCGCAAATGACGGCCTATTGCACCAGCAAGTATGCTCTCACCGGGCTAACAGAGACGCTGCGATTGGAGCTAACCTCCCAGGGGATTCATGTCGGTATTGTGCATCCGGGAGTGATTAACAGCGATTTTTTAGAGCGGGCCATGTTTCGCGGGCAGACGGATCAAGCCGCCAGCGAGCGCCAGCAGCAGATGGGGCAGATGCTTAACTCTAGCTGGGTGAGCCAGCCTGAGGATATTGCTCGGGCGGTATGGAAAGCCGTTCAACAGCAGCAGGCTGAAACGGTGGTAGGACCGGCTATGGTTGCCACTGAATGCCACCGGTTGTTTCCTCAGCTGACCCAGTGGGCCCTGTCTAAAGCGACCTGATGGCCTGTTGCTGACCCAATGTGGCGACACCGCTGAGTATTAAGCTTTAGACTAACGTTTGGCCCTTGAACTCTCTGCTGCATGCAACGCTTTAACCTCGAAATTTTTCAACGCTTTTGGACAATTGCTAAAACCTACTGGTTTAGCGATGAGAAGTGGAAAGCGCGGGGGCTGCTGCTGCTAATTGTTGTACTGCTGTTGGCCTATACCGGTCTGAGCGTAGTGCTCAACAACCAGCGGGGTGAGCTAATTTCGGCGCTGTCGGCTAAAAATGAATCTCGTTTTTGGCAAACGGTTGTTATTTTTATTGGCGTGCTGGTGGTCTATGCGCCCTTGCTAGCGGGCTACACCTATCTGCGCGACCGGCTGGGTCTAGCCTGGCGACGCTGGCTGACCACCAACTTTGTTGACCGCTATTTTGCCGATCGGGCCTTTTATCGAATTAATCAGTTTAACCCTGATATTGATAATCCCGACCAGCGGATCGCTGAGGATGTGAAAACCTTTACTCAAGAGTCTCTAACGCTGGCTTTGGTTTTATCAGACTCCGTACTTGAGATTATTGCCTTTAGTGGAGTCCTGCTGGGAATCTCCCGTGAGCTGGTGATTTTTCTGGTAGGCTATGCCATTGTTGGTACTCTGGCCACCGTAGGTGTCTTTGGTCGGCCCCTGGTGCGGCTAAATTTTGAGCAGCTGAAGCGAGAGGCAAATTTTCGATTTAGTTTGGTGCGGGTACGAGAGAACGCGGAAGCAATTGCCTTCTATCAGGGAGAAGATCAAGAGTCCGCTCAGGTGACCAATCGGTTTATGGCAGCCTTTGACAACTATAAACGGCTGCTGGGCTGGGAGCTAGGTCTTAACGGTCTGACCAATGCCTATGAGTTTATTCCGTTTATTTTGCCAGCGCTGGTGGTGGCACCGGGCATCTTTAGCGGTGATATTGAAGTGGGAAAAGTTAGTGAAGCCCAGGGCGCGTTTATTCGGGTATTCTTTTCTCTAAATCTGATCGTGGCGCGGTTTCAGTCATTAACTGCCTTTGGTGCTGGCATTGACCGTCTCTATGATTTTGCGGTCTCCCTGGGCCAGAGTAAAA
Source organism: Leptolyngbyaceae cyanobacterium (assembly GCA_050043465.1). Classification (GTDB taxonomy): domain Bacteria; phylum Cyanobacteriota; class Cyanobacteriia; order Phormidesmidales; family Phormidesmidaceae; genus Leptothoe. The sequence goes on along the minus strand of JBHJIL010000057.1, from coordinate 10,945 downwards.
CCGCTGCGGAGCCAAAAGAAGAGACTGCAGCAGAGCCCCAAAAGGAGACAGAAACAGAGCCAAAAGAAGAGACAGCGACAGAGCCTCAAGTGGACGGATCCAAGCCGTCTATTATTATCTGTAAACCGGCACCTACGCTGGCTCTAGACAATCTAACGCTGCAGACGCCCAACTACCAGCGGACGCTAATTGAAGATCTTTCTCTGGAGCTAGATATTCACAGTTCTCTATTGGTGGTGGGCCCTAGCGGTTGTGGAAAAAGCTCACTGATGCGTGCGATCGCAGGTTTATGGAATTCAGGTACCGGTACCATCCAGCGTCCGACTCTTGAAAAGCTGCTATTTTTACCCCAAAAGCCCTATATGATTTTAGGCAGTTTGCGTCAGCAGCTACTGTATCCCTATCCCCACATAGAGCTTGACGATACCCAGCTAAAACAGGCGCTTACCCAGGTAAACCTGGCTGACTTGGATCAACGGTTTGGCGGGTTTGACGCTGAAGCAGAATGGAGCGATGTGCTTTCTCTGGGTGAACAGCAACGTTTAAGCTTTGCGCGGGTGCTGCTACATCAGCCGCAGTACACCATTTTAGACGAGGCCACCAGCGCCCTGGATCGCGACAATGAAAAACAGCTGTACAGTCATCTGGCTGCTACCCAAACCGCCTATCTCAGCGTGGGGCACCGGCAGTCTTTAGAAAGCTATCACGGCAGTATCTTGCGACTGGCAGAAGACCATACGTGGCAGCTCCAGTCTCTAGAGGCATAGAGCACAGACCGGCTCACAGAGCCGCTAGCTCTGTGAGCGCAAATGTTTGTTTACCAATGTCAAACTGTTCAATGTTTTGCACGCTCAAGGTTGCTCCCTGGCGCTCAAACGATAGCGATCGCTGACCCGCCGATATTTTGTATTGATTAATGCGACCCGGTAGCTGCAGCCGATCAAATCCCTGGCCGCCGTCTAGGAGAACGTTATCTCCAAAAATACTGTGCAATACCAACCGATCGTCGCCGCTACCAGCGTCTACGCGCACCCGTTCAAGCGCACCTGTTTCACCGCGCACGAACGACTTTACTCGACCTTTTGAGGTGTGATTTTTGATAATGCCGGCATGTAAAATGTCATCGCCGTTGCCTAAATTAACCGTCCCTCCTACCAGACCGTAGGTGTGGCCGTAGGCATTGACCGTATCGTTGCCCTGACCTGTATCAATTAGCCCATCAACGTTGTTGATACCAATGCCTTCATTGGGTACTGACTTAACGGTGGTAAATGTCACTGCCTGGCTGGTTGTTCTTTTTCCTGCGGCCTGGGCCGCTGAGCTGGCAGCCGCAATTGCAGATGAATTCTCGGCAATACCCACGCCTGTGATTTCATCGTGTCCTCTACCCGTGGTGACGAGACCTCTGCCGTTGGCAGCGCCATTGTTATTAAGACCGATGGAGATAGTAGATATGGTGGCCGACACTCGGGCGGTGGCATTGGCAGCAGCGGTGGTATTTGCGATCGCAAAGGCGATAGTCGTGGTTGCTTTTGCCCAGGCCGTACCATTCCCGACAGCGACTCCTTTAATTTTGTCTCCGCCTCTACCGGTTTTTAAGGTGCCATTGTTGTTGATGCCCAATACCGTCAGTGCGGTGGCAACATCAATTGTTTTTACCTCGGCCTGAGAGCTGGCGAGTAAACCGGCGACAAACGAGGTGGTTTCCGTTACGGCGCTGGCGCTGGCATTGGCAAAGGCTCGACCGCTGACAACGTCACCCCCTGATTTTGTTTTGATAACGGCTCTATGGGCGTTGTGGATACCGACAGAAAAGGCATCGGCATAGGCGCTCGCTTTGTTATTAGCTATAGATACCGCTAAGCCAAAATCGGTAACGGCGGCAGCCTGAGCTGATGAGTTGGCATCGGCGAGAGCATTGGCAAATGAGATTCCCCTAACCACGTCCCTTCCTTTACCGGTCATAAGCTTGCTGCGATTGCTTAAACCAATAGAAAATGAAGAGGCTGATGACAGGGCCTCAGCATCGGCAAAGGCAAAGGCCACAAAATTGTCTTGGCTGTTGGCTAAGGCGACAGCGGCAGAGCTAGCGTTAGCGTTGGCAAAGGCCACTCCCCTAACCACGTCTCTACCCTTACCGGTTCTTTCAATGCTAATGATGTCAATGCCAGTCTTAAAGCTGGTTGATAGCGAGTTGGCAAGAGACTTTGACTCTGCAAAGCTAAGCCAGGATAAATTAGACAGTCTGACATCCTTTGACATGGCAATACCTGATTAGTGTTTGCGATCGCGAAGGCGTTCTACTCGAACACCCCAACTCACCACAGTCAAGCTCAGGCTCTATGGGATATCTCCTAAAGACCAAACACCGCCCAGGATGAGTTTTACAACGCTAACATCCGTTATTGAGTCGATAGTGCCAATTTGGCAGTATTTTTAGGTGCTCCTGCTGAGATGGGGTTAACGCTGGGGGAGCACGGCTAGTGCCCATCTCCTAAATCGGTCGTAGTGATAGCTCTAAAAAGTCTCATGAGTCTCTTTCTAAAATAAAGAAGAGAAGAAATGCCAAATTGGCAACTTTCAAGAAAATGCCACACTATTCTGATTACAACAGCTCAAACAGAGTTGATTCAAAACAAGATTTCCAAGGAGAAATTCCAATGATTATTTCTGACCTCAACTATCTGCAAACTGCTGAGAAAACTGTTGAAGGTGGCTACTATTTTGGTCCTAGCAGTAAGACATTTGTTTTTGCAAAAATCTATGAAGATCTAAAAATCAACAAAAAGTTTAACTCCGATGTTGATATTGACGGTAACTTTGCAGGGGCTCAGGCTAATGCAGATGCGTTTGGTAAGAATAGCTCTACCCAGGCTGTATCAGTAACGCTCACCAAAGAAGGCTTTGGCTCCACCTCTGTGGCTACATCTGTCTCCGGTAGCGAAGGTGCTTCCTGGAACTGTCCTTGGTGCTAATTAAGCGTGCCATCAGGTTCTTGGCACAGACTTAAAAGCTGTCTAATTACTTTAATAGATGACTTTTATTGAAGTAATTAGACAGGCTGAAATAAGCCCTTATCTCTACAGAAATGCTATTGACTTAAACGCTGCTTTACGTTGTAGGGCAGCGTCTTTTTTCGCTTATTTGTATAGATAGTTTTCAGTTAATAGAAAGCTGCCATTTTGGCAACTTCTCAAAAGAATGTCGGACTATTCTAATTACAACAGCTCAAATAGAGTTGGCTCTTCTACAACAACATCTCTAAGGAGAAAACCAATGATCATTTCTGACCTTAACTATCTGCAAACTGCTGAGAAAACTGTTGAAGGTGGTTACTATTTTGGCCCTAGCAGCAAAACATTAGTTTTTGCAAAAATCTATGAAGATCTAAAAATCAACAAAAAGTTTAACTCCGATGTTGATATTGACGGTAACTTTGCAGGGGCTCAGGCTAATGCAGACGCGTTTGGTAAGAATAGCTCTACCCAGGCTGTATCGGTAACGCTCACTAAAGAAGGCTTTGGCTCCACCTCTGTGGCCACATCGATCTCTGGTAGCGAAGGCGCTTCCTGGAGCTGCCCCTGGTGCTAATCGAGCCTATCCGTTAGCGATAGCCCAGCCCTATATGCTTGCTCCGATAACAATCTTTAGGGGCAAGCATGCCTTTTCCTCTTCTGCAGACAACTATCAGAGATAAGAGCAATGTTGCGTATCCAAGAACTCGACTTTAGAGAAGATAGCGATGACGTGCTCATACAGGGAGGGGCCAGAGCCCATGTATCTGGTTTTGCCCAGTCGGGTAACGGATACGCTGTTGCCACCATCGGTAGCTCTGCCAGTGGCAGTTTTACATCAACGACAGCATTTACCTCTACCTCCGCCGTACAGAGTGCATCCCTGGGCTATAGTTCTGCCCATGCCTTTGGTTCAGCCGTAGCCTATGACAAACACTCGTCTTCCCGGTCAGCTGCAAGATACGGCTCTTTCTCATCCTATCGGCGCTAGCCTTGACCACCTGTCTTAAGGATAATCCCGGCATTATGGCATTAAAAGACTGTTATATAGTCCATCGCTCAAGTCAGCAATTGCAATAATCCTATGACCAACCCAACATTAGAACATCAGGCTAGCATCGTATCAAGCAGAACCTTGGATGGAACTGAGTCTCAAAATACCGCTCAAGTGACTGAGCGCAAATTGTTAGAAGACTTGCGGCTGCACCCAGACTCGGCTCAAAACTGGTTTAGCCTGGGAAACCTATACCATACAGAAGATAAACTATTAGAAGCTATAGAAGCTTATTGGCAAGCGCTATCGCTACAGCCAAACTCGTTTCCGATATTTAACAATTTAGGCTATGCATTCCAGCAGCTAGAACATTGGGACGAAGCTGTTCTCTGCTATCAAAAAGCATTGCAAATTCAGCCTCAGGCGTCTGAGACAAGCATTAACTTAGGCAATGTCCTACATTCTCTTGGGCAGCTATCCACGCATCAAATAGAGATGCTGGCCCAAGCTAACTATCAGCTTGGGTTAGATAAAGACCGACTAGGGGAGTTAAAAACGGCTGAATACTATCTGCGTAAAGCTGTTTCCTTAGCGCCTACACTGGCCGACATTCACGCTCATTTGGGTATTGTGTTATCCAAGCAGACTCGTTTTGAAGATGCGATCGTTTGCTGCCAGAACGCACTAAAGTACGATCGTCATCATCGTCTGGCCAAGACCTGTCTATATCAGATTGAAAAACAGAAACAACAGATTGGACCCGCGGCCTCTAAGAAAAGCACACTGCCAGCAAAACACTCGTCACCGTCTGCTTCAACATCTGATATCGAAATCATATCAGATGTAACCATTCTAAAAAAGGTTTCGGGGGCGCTGATAAATTGGGCAAAAACGGGGTTTTCCGTTGTAGACGATATCACTTATGAGAAACGATATCGTGCCTGTATGCGATGCCCTAATATGGCTGCAGCCCCGCCAAAATTTCTGTATCGGGTCATTAGAACGGAGAAAGCCAACGATAAAATCTGTCAGCTCTGTGGCTGTATTCTGTCTAGAAAAGCTCGTATTGCTTCAGAAAGTTGCCCAGATGTTCATCCTGAGCACTCGATGCTAACGCGATGGGAAGAGCCTTTAGAGCCTTAAGGATCTAAAGGCTCTCTTGAACAGCTACGTTTTTGTGATCGCTGATTTAGAAGCCTGATGTTTGGAGGGCTTTATAAAAATCAGTAGTGCCGTCATTTCTATACCTTGGGTAACATAATGGAAATTCATGTTATTGAAAATCTCCGTCAGCTCAGTGAGTTAAAACACCAGTGGAACAAAGTCTACGCAGCGGACCCAGAAGCTCAGTTTTTTGTCTCATGGCCCTGGATTAGCGGATATTTAAAGCGCAATGACGATAGTCAGGTGCCCTGGCTAGTTTTGGCGGCAAAGCTAGGAGATAGCGAGTATATTGCATTTTTCCCGCTAAAGCTTTTGATAGAAAAGGATAATAAGTTTGGTTTGTACAGCCAGTTGAGTATGGCGGGGGTCACAGATTCTCATCACCAGGGTTTTATTTGTCTGCCTGGCTACGAAAATCAGGTAGCAACCAGCTTTGCAACGTATCTGCAAGACCAGCAGGTCTGGTCTGAATTTGAGCTACGCCATATCTATAAAAAAGAGTCACGTCTAACCGCATTATTTAAGAGCTTCTCACCAGATCGGATCAGGATAATTGAAGACAAGAGCATATACAAAAACGAACTCGATACTATTGATAATGGCATTTGTCCCTATGTCCCTTTACCTGACGACTGGGAATCTTACCTGCAGGGGCTAGGAGCCAGTACCCGCAAAAACATTCGTAAAAAGCTCAGACGGTTCAACAGCTTAGATGAATTCTATATTACCCAGGTCAGCGACCAGACCATTGACCAGCATCTCAATATTCTGCTGCAGATGTGGTGTTCCAATTGGGAAAGCCGAAAGGGGGAGGAAAAATGTGCGCTCATCATGGAAAACTGGCTCTTCTTTCTTCGACACTGTTTTGACCATGATTGTCTATACTTGCCAATTTTATGGCAGGGAGATCGGCCTGTTGGAGCCGTGGCCCATTTTGTCGATAGACACCAAAAAACACTTCTCTCATTTATTTCGGCACGGGAGGAGACCTGCAAAGATTTGCCGCCGGGGCTGATCTTACATGCTGACTCCATCCGCTACGCTATCTGGCATGATTTTAAGGTATATGATTTCTTGATGGGCAATGAGGGCTATAAATACTCGCTTGGAGCCAAGGAACAATATATTACTACTGTCAAAGCGCATCGTAACGGTCTTACTGCAGAAAATATGACGCTAAATGTGAGAACGCTGCCGCAGGCGCTTCAGATTGCGGATGCGTATCGTCGGGCAAATCAGCTAAGGCAGGCTAAGGCAGGCTACCAGAGGATTTTATTATCTCAGCCCGGACAGGTGGCTGCCCTATATGGGCTGTCGGTGATTATGCAGCGAGAGAAAAACTATGCCACGGCTGAAAAGCTGCTACAGGAGCTGCTAGGCATTGAACCAGAAAATGCGGAAGCTTGGTTTAGTTTAGGAAGCTTATACCAGGTACAGCTGCAGCTAGCAGCGGCAGCCTCGGCCTATCAGCAGGCGCTGGCAACTGGTCCTGAATCAGTGACGTTAAAGTCTGCGATTTATCATAATTTAGGGTATACCTTCCAGCAGCAGGAAAAATGGGACGATGCGATCGCATGCTACCAGACAGCGCGAGAACTTAAGCCTGACGCCGTTGAAATCGATGCGATGTGGGCTAATGCCCGGTGGCGACAAAACCAGCTATCTCCCGAGGAACAAACCCACTACGCGCTCATAAACTGCAGCTTAGGTAATAAACGCAGATGGGCAGACGATTTTCAAGCAGCGATTGACTATTATCAGCAGGCAATTTTAATGGATTCGACCCTGATAGATGCCCACTACTATTTAGGAGGGATCTATCAGATGCAGGGCAGCGTTGAAAAAGCCATTGCCTGTTACCGAAGAGTGTTGGAGCTACAGCCCGAACACCCAGCAGCCGAACTGGATTTAGCCAACATACGGCATACTCAGCAGCCGCTATCCACCCAACAACAAACCTACTACGCTATAAAAAATCTCGAGCTAGGTCATCATCATCGAGGTGTTGGATATCTGCAGGACGCCATTCATTACTATGAACACGCGATCGCTATGAATCCGGCTTTAATTGAAGCCCACTACCATCTAGGGCTAATACAGCAGGGGCGGGGGCAGTTAGAGACGGCCATTACCTGCTATCAAAACGTTCTAAAACGTCAGCCTGACCATCTAGAAGCCGATGTGAGATTGGCCAATGCACTTTATGAACAAGGGACGCTAGACCCCAAGAAAATCGCTCACTATGCGGTGATGAACTCTAACTTGGGACATCAGTGCCAACATACTGGCGATCTAAGCAGCGCGATTGGCTACTATCGTCGAGCCGTTATGATGAACCCGGAGTTAGCCGATATTCGCGACCGGCTACGACTCGCCGTACAGACCCAGGATAATAGTACGATCAAGGTCAGCTGTGCAAAGACATAACACCCTGGGAGCCATTGTCCTGGCCATAGAATCGGTGACCTTCTGCCAAAATGGCAACAGCCTAGGAACAACTGTTTTTATACTACACGCAGTATCTCAAAGTCGTTGATGACCGGTGGATTGATCCACTATCGCTTACGTACAGCGCTCAACAGATAGGGGATGCCCTTATTGACAATCGGGAAGTTCGCTATGAATAATCCTCATTCAGCCAGCACATTGACTACGGCTAGCGGCGGCGGCAGTGTTAGTATCGCTACCTCATTTGTTAACGTCACGGGAGCGGGCGGGAGCAGTCACGCTGTAGCGATCTCTCCCTCTGGAGAAACTCACAGTAGCTATCAGGAACGCTACACACCTGGAGCTACCTCCAGCCACAGCAAGGCCAATGCTGTGGCAACCGCTACAAAGACAGCCACATCGGCTAGTACAGCTACAGGAACTATAGATAATAGTCTTCCTGCCGAGACCCTGATCTACCAGTTTGGCACTGGTGAGAGCGGTCTCCTGACAGCCACGATCTACCAAGACATTTTTATTGGTAGCGCCAGTGCTAATACCTTTGTGCTATCTAATAAGGGCTCGGCACTAGTGGAAGATGCAGATATCATCACTTTCTTTGAGCTAGACCACGACCTGCTGCAGCTGCCGGATGGCACTACATTAGATGACGTCAGCTTTGAGCCGATTGATCTCAACAACGATGGATTTGTAGAATCTACCGTTGTCCGGTTAAACCAGGACAATACGATTCTAGCCGTCACTCTAGATGCCTTACTAACAAGTCCAAACGTCACTGAGACTGGCGACCATACAGATGCAAAAGCGGCAGTATCCGCAATACCTACAACATCTGTCCCGGAGCCCGCTAAATGGGCTGGTGATAATCAAAGCTCCACCAGCTTGGTACGCACGGTCAACTATCTCATTGGCACGGTCGAGCGCAACTATCTTGTCGGGACTCCGCAACAGGACATTTTACTAGGGTTAGACGATGGCGATACCTTTGTACTTGGGACTGAAGGTGTTTTAGACTACAGAGATGCTGACATCATTGTGGACTTTAGTCTAGAAGACGGTGACATCATTCAGCTAAGCTCAGTGTTGGACTACGAGCTGGTGTTAGAGCCGGTCGATCTTGACTGTAATGGCATGCTTGACAGCACATCAATTCGTCTTATGTCGGGTAGTGTGCTAGCAGTTGTCCCGGGAACGGTTGACGCTTTGGGCAATAGTCTTTTATCAACCCAGCATGTGATGGCTGTGAACGATCATAGCCAGTTTGCCGCATAACAACCGACGGGTGTACCTACCCGAAGTAAAGGTGATGTCAACATTGGTTGTGCAACTAGAGTGAAGGTAAATAAATCGTCCTAAGCAATCGGGTAGAAGCTATATGAGGAGTAAGGCGTGATTCACTTTGGCAGCTTAACCATAGCCCCCCAACAGCTAGTCTCCTATCTCAAACGAAGCGTGAGAATTAGAGATATTTGCAAACAAGAGACCTATGGCCGCATTGTCATGGCAACAGCTCAAGAGAAGGGGATCACCGTTGATGAAGAAGAAATTCAGACTGAGGCCAATCAACTTCGTCATCAGATGAAGCTAGAGAGTGCAAAAGAAACGCTGCGATGGCTAGATGAGCAGCTCATTACGCCAGCCGATTGGGAAGATGGTATTCGTGAGCGATTGCTCAGGCAGAAGCTAGCTAAATATCTGTTTGAACCGCAAGTGTCTGCATACTTTACTCAGCATAAACTGAGCTATGACAAAGCTATTCTTTATCGAATTGTGGTGCGTGATGCCCCCCTGGCTCAAGAGCTTTTTTATCAAATTGCTGAAGCCGAGACCAGTTTCTATCAGGCGGCTCATCAGTACGATATCAGTGAACAGCGGCGGTTCTACTGTGGCTACGAAGGACAGCTATCTCGTCAAAATCTCAAACCAGATGTAGCGGCCCAAGTGTTTGGTAGCAAACCAAAGGATATTCTAGGCCCGATAAAATCTGAGCAGGGATACGATCTGCTAATGGTTGAAGACTTTCTGGCTGCAGAACTCACAGATGAGCTACGCACTCAAATTATGAATCAACTATTGAATGAATGGTTAGAGCGAGAAGTTGTCTACTTGATCCATCAGTAACACCCATCCTTCTAAAAGGAGGTATGAACACACGGTATCCCTTTGATCTGAAACTTTCAGAATTACAGCAAGTAAATCTAGATATTGCCATTGTCTCAGCTGTTATGAGGCACCTATCTAGACAGTGGTAAAGGGAGCTGTTATCGGATGACTTATGTACATTCTTATCTTAGGTAACATCTTAGATAAAGAAGCGGCCCGTCTGAAAAACAGGCTTGAGCAGGCAGGAGCCACGGTGGAGTATTGGGACAGTCAGCTCTTTCCTAGACATCTACAAATGACGTGGCAGCCCCATTTGCACCGAGGGGATCTGAGACTCCCAACCGGTAAGACGATCGGCTTGGAGGATATTCATAGCGTATTTTGGCGAACGTTACGGCCTGTCGATGTTCCTTCTCTTCCCAACCTGCGTCAATATCGATTGGCGATTACGGATTCTACCAGCGCACTGCGCTCTTTAATCCGGGGCTGTTTGGCCCATTGGGTCAATTCTTGGGAAGCCTATCAGTTTCATCAGGAGCAACCTTTACAGCTGTCTACAGTAAAAGAATTGGGAATTACAATTCCTAAAACGCTGGTTAGTAACGATCCTGACCGCATTCAGTTATTTTCTGCAACCACTTCGAGAGTTGTCTTCAAACCTGTTTATAGAGGTGCACATACTCAATTCTTAACCCAGTCTCACCTTGAACAAGAGCGGTTAACTCGAGTGCTTCGATTTTCCCCTGTCACCTTACAAGAATATATACCGGGTACTAATATCCGCTGCTATGTTATTGGTCAACAGGTCTATGCCGCAGAAATCCGCAGCACCTATCTCGACTATCGCAAAGATAGAAAGGCACGGCTAATTCCAGCTATCTTACCAAAGGCATTTCATATTACCTGTCTACGGGTTGCCCAGGCACTATTCTTAGAATGGACAGCTATGGATTGGCGGCTATCTCCCCAAGGGGAATTTGTGTTTCTCAAGGCTGACCCTAGTCCAGCGTTTACAAAATTTGAACATGTTACGGGGTTTCCTCTAGTTGAGAGATTAGTTCAACTCCTAATGAATTAACTATAGTAACTACTTAGGCTTAAAAAATAGAGAGTTTTTCCAAGGTCACTGAGATAGTGCAGGTAATGTATTAGCTTAGCCTCTTTAACCTGTCCTTCCTTGAGTCAGCCAAAACGACCCCTCAAACTCAGTGAAGACGATATC
>JBHJIL010000056.1:0-111957 GCA_050043465.1 Leptolyngbyaceae cyanobacterium | reverse complement strand
CTTCCTCGCCAACGATAGGATCGCTAGGAAATGCGTCTTTGATCATCTTACAGACAATAGCCTGGGCACCAAAGTCAGCGACCGTTACAGGGCTTTTGTCAGATTTTTCAATAGCTTCGGGTACCATCTCTGCCCGAACTTTTTCACATACCGTAGCTGCAGCTTGTACAGCTGCGATCGCAACTTCCTTTTCCTTGTCGTAGGCCATAGTAATAACGATAAAGAGTAACAAAATAGCCGCTGCTGATTTAAGGGATGCACCGATCGCTTAGAAATGCCACCAGCATCTTGCAGATAAAACATCCTGAGGCTCAGCAACGCCACAAAACAAAATGATCCCTGTACAGTCTACCCAACTAACCTCATCCGTTCAGAAGAGAATCGATGAAATTATTTACCTAGGGTGACTCAAATTAACGATACTCAGTAATCCAGGTTCGGGTGCCAAAGTACTGACAGCTCAGGCTCGCCACCCGACTCGCCTGGGATAAAGCAGATATAAAGTCGCCTTGCCAAGCATGGCAAAAGGCTCCATGAAAGATATCTCCGGCGCCTAACGTATCAACAACGGCTGTAGCTGATACCAACAGCTCGCTAACATTGCCGCGATCGCTCACAATAATCGGTCGCTCTCCTTGAGTAATGGCAATGTAAGGAATGTCTAGCCCCTGTAAATAGGTCAGCGCATCTTCAGCATCCGTTGGCTGAAAATTAGCCGAGGCAATCACTACCGTTGCCAACGCCAGCACTTGCTCAAACCCTGGCTTCCAGCTACCCGCATCTACTACAACAGGAATACCGGCCTGCCGAGCGGTCATCGCAACTCGCTGACTCAGTGCCATTTGATGTCCGTCTACCAGTACAACATCTACCCCGTCCAAATCTGATATTGCAGAATCAGGTCCCACCTGTAGCCCAACCGCATTACGCGATATCACCGCTCGCTCTCCGGTTTGAGCCACCACAATCGATGAAATGGGGGGTGGCTCCTGTCGTCGGGGAGTTAGATCCGTCAAGCACACACCCACGTGAGTCATGTCATCCCGCAGCAGAGCGGTCACCGGATGCTGCCCCACTGCCGCCATGAGAGTGGCCTTTCCGCCCATCGTAGCAAAGGCCACCGCCGCATTAGTCGCCGGTCCACCTGCTGCCATTGTCGCCGCCTGGGCTACTAGTTTCTCATTAGCCTGGGGGGGATGCTGTGCCTGGTAAATACAGTCTAGGGTGATCAGACCAACAAAAAATCCGTGCATAGCCGTACAACCTATGAGCTGGCGATATGTAGAACATCGTCATAAGCTGATAGTACAAGTAATCCTCCTATCTGCCGCCGCTCTGTATTATCAACGTGACTGATTTTGGCCTCTACCTCTTTGACCGGCATTCTCTATCTCGTCGCTACTCCCATCGGCAACTTAGAAGACATCACGTTTCGAGCCGTTCGTATCCTCAAAGAGGTCGATCTAATTGCAGCAGAAGACACCCGCCATACGGGGAAACTGCTGCACCATTTTCAGATTGAAACACCGCAGCTTAGCTATCACGAGCACAATGCCCAGACTCGAATTCCTCAGCTGCTCGAAAACCTCAACGCCGGACAGACTATTGCCCTGGTGAGCGATGCTGGCATGCCGGGTATTTCCGATCCAGGCTATGAACTAGTGTGCGCCTGTGCTGATGTTGGTATTGTTGTTAGCCCAATTCCGGGAGCGGCTGCAGTCGTCAGTGCCATTGCAGCCTCTGCGCTACCGTCAGATCGGTTTATCTTTGAAGGATTTTTACCCGTAAAGGGCAAACCCCGAACAGAGCGATTAGCCCAGCTAGCCACAGAGCCACGAACGATAGTACTCTATGAAAGTCCGCACCGTTTACTCAAAACATTGTCTGATTTGCAGACACATTTAGACGCAGAACGAAAAATTACGATAGCCAGAGAACTGACCAAACGCTACGAGGAATTTTGGCGAGGAACCGTGAGTGAAGCAATCGAGTACTTTGCCACCCATGAACCGAGGGGGGAGTTTACGGTTGCGATCGCAGGCTACACTGCAGTCCCCCAAACCTTTTCTAAAACCGATCTGCTCCAGCAGTTAGAAGCTCTAATGGCCAAGGGACTCTCCCCATCTAAAGCCAGCCGCCAGCTCGCCCAAGAAACCGGTTTATCAAATCGAGAGATCTATCAGCTCAGTCTCACCATAAAACAAGAAGAGGCATAAACTAAATTTTGAACCCTGGTAGGGGCGTTCCATGGCACGCCCCTACCAGGCGATCCTTCCTGACAGCGCAAACCAATCATCCCAACTCATATCACGCCCCGGAAATCCGACCGATTCAAACGGCCAGACGTCATCTAGCCACTGCCTCACTGCAGCCAGCAATCGCTCTTCTAAGCCGCTAGCCAGCTCACTCTGCCGCGCCCACAGCAACGCACACACATCGTATTTTTGGCGGTCGGACGGATAAAAATATACGCATCCCAAGCAGCGACTTTCATCTAGGCTCATCACGGTGTAAGCAAACGATGTACGTCGCTGAAACTCTTTCTGGTGCCAGCCGAGATCGATCAGGTCCTGCTCTAGAGTGAGATTGTCGGGCCAGGCACTAGGTGGTGGAAAAATGCCCTTAAGATGTTCCGCACTGGTAACCACCGCATCAAGGTCTTTCACCACATCATTGACCGTCAGCATCCGCAAACGATATTCGTCTGTTTCAAGCACCGCTGGTATCTCAAAATCTGACGGAACAAAGGAAGCTTTTAAAGAACCCATATAAACTCCTAAAGCTGATTTGGATCGATACCGAGTTCACACAGCTTGGCAAAGGCGCGATCTCGCTCCTGCTGAGCCTGGTTGCGTTCCTCAATAAATTCCCCTGGTTCTTTAAATTGTTCGCCGCTGGGATAAAAAATAGCCAAACCATCCTCAAACATTTCAAATCGGATATCCAAAATGGGCGAAACCCATGGAAAATTAAGGGCTGTAATGGGAGCAAACGATTCATCCTGACGACTGCGCACCAATCCCCAAAAATCTTTGGAATCTGGATCGTAGAAAAACATTTCTAAGACACCATGGTCTCCATAGAATCCCTGTTTGGCCATCATCTCCCTAGCGCTGTTACTCGGAGATAGAATCTCAAACACAATCTGGGGCGCAATGTTATCTTCCTGCCACTGCTTGTAGCTACCCCGATCGCCATCGGGGCGACCCAGTACTACCATGACATCCGGTGCCTGAGCAGGTACAGGAGGCGCTTCAACCTTGACGGGGTACCAAAGTAAATCCCCTGCCACAAAAGCGGTTTTATCTTTTAATAACTGCTTTAGATTAGTAACCAGACGCACGATCCAGCGGTACTGCAGCGTATTGTCGGCCATTGGCTTACCGTCTGAATCAGGGTATAGAACCTGGGGTATGGAAGGTATTTGAACCATGGCATTACCCTTGATGATAGGAATATATCTACTCTATATGGACAAAATAACCCAAGTTATGCTTGCAGCCATATTGAAATAAGTTGATTTCAAATACATGAGCCCGAAGTAAACGAATCTTTCGAATTCTTCTAAATACTCGACACTAAGGAACTGCAACAGCAGCCACAGATTCGCTACTTCTAACCACATTACTTACAGTCAGCATACACGAAGGAAATCATCTGCTTAGATAGCACATTGGCACAGATGGAGCTTGAGGGACAAAAGTGTTTTACTCAACCAGATGCTTTCCAAGCTTTAACTGATGCAAGAAAAATATTAATTAATGGGTGATTAACAAGCTCTCTCAAGGACTCTGCAGCACCTGCACTTAAGACAGCCGCTATTCTGGATTTTAATTCCGGTCTATTCTCAACTTCCTCTACAGCTTTAGCAGCAACTATCATCTGCTCTGATGTAGTTGAAGTTGGATAGGTCTGAGATAGGTTTAATAAAATTGATTCAATATCTTGAGAAGTATCCACCAAAAGTTTATGAGTTTGATTAGCTTGTACGTTTTGATTGCCACTTACCTTACCTGCAATACCGGTCGATGGGGCATTTATATTCATTTCGACTTCGACATTTCTAAGCTGATTGGAATGTTGCATTGATACTGCCTCGCTGGAGCTCGATGAACTGCTTACCAAGTTAATAACTTGGCCTCGTGCTTTTGTGCTCAATGTTCTAACTATTGCTGTGAGATCCATATTCTGCTTTCTATGGCGACTTAACTCTCTCTCCTTTATAGAAAGCTCCTTCCTATATCTACTTTCTATATTTTTAAGTTTCATCTTATAGTGAGCCTTTACTTCTGTCTCGATAATAGACTTATCAAGCTCTAAAGGAGCTTCAAGCCGAACTAAGAAATCGCTCCCTCCCTTTCTCTCAATAGATTGAACCGACACTCTATCCAATCCATACTCTTCCTGAAGATTCTTTAATGATGAAAATAGAGCCTCCCAATCTATACCATCTGTAAAAATCAAATCAACAGTTTCTATTGCTTTCTTAAATAAAATCTCAAACTCACCTTTTTCGAAGCTTCCAGCACTTGGCCTCCTTTCTTTCTTTTCATACTTCAAATAAACATATTTACATTGTACATTTTTAAGCGAAGTATGCTCATTTATATTCCAATCCTCAATGCAAGCGCCTGTTAAACAAACATCTTGAAAAGAGCTATTAAGAGCTTGAACTCTCGAAAGATTAGTATGAAATAAGTTGCTACCTCGAAAGGTAATTCTATTTAAGTTAAGACCGCTTAGATCTGAGCCACCCAAGTCAGAAAATTCAAAGCTAGCATTGGCCAAATTTGCCTTCGACAATGTTTGGTTGCCTATTAGGATAGCCCTATTTAAATTCGCCTCTGACAAATTACACCCTTCTAAGTTAACATCACGTAAGTCTGCCATGTATAGGTTTGCTTCTCGCAAGTTGGCTCTATAAAGACTCGAACCTCGTAAATCCACTTTCGATAGATTTGCAGCAAACAAAATAGAATCATCGAGCTGAACCTTCTTTAGGTTTGAACTGGAGAAATCTGCCTGACTAAAATCGGTATTTCGTAAATCCGCTTCTTCCAAGGAAATGCCCTTCAAATTAGTTTCTTTATAGTTACCCAACTCCTCCCTTACGTTATCCAATGTCTTATAAACATAATTTAGCTATAGGTGTACTTTTTTGAGTAATAAGCTTATTTATCTGCTCACTTCTCAAAAGCGAATGCTCACTATCGGTTTTTATCAGATAGCTTAAATTACAACCGTAAAAATTTACTCTATCCAGAGCAGAGCCTCTGAAGTCACAGAAATCGAGGTTTGTTTGAGTTAAATTTGCATCCGATAGGTTAGTGTTTTTAAATATGGAACCTTTCCAACCAAATAATAAAGCAGCTGTTTTCTCAGTTATTGAATTACTAGTACCTATCTTTAAATATTCATATCCTGAATAACCGGACAAAAGGCCTAAAAGGATAACAGCTATACCAGTTAAAGGCTCTATCAACATAAATAGATAAAAACCTGAAAAATTATCTTCCACCGCAGAAATCAAATTGACAATCCAAATTCCCATAGCCCCTGGAACGCTAAATAATCTCCCTCCTAGGGCAGTGGGAATTCCACATATTGAAATGAAGACATGAAAAACTCTCTTTAGTGTTCTAAAATAGCCCTCTAATATCTTAATTATTTTCTTGAAGCGTCGTTGATTAAAGAAGAAAGTGACGAATATAAAAATAGAAGCTGAGAGCGCGATTATTGCTATGAAAGGCGTTGCAATAAAGAAAAGCAAAGACAAGTTCAGACAGACAAAGAATATTATTTTCCCAGTAAAGCAAGCTAGAAGAAGTTGTTGAATATAGAATAGAGTTTTCCACTTATTTGTTATACCGGTTCGACATTCTCGAAGATCTGAATGCTGCATATCAGCATTCTCAAAACTTGCTCCTCTAATATCAGAAAATGAAAGATTAGCTCCAATTAGCTGAGCTTTTCGAAAACGCGCGCTGCTTAGATTAGGTACTATGTGAGGGTTTTCGGCTCTCCAATGGTTCCAAACCTTAGTGCTTCTCTCAAGCAATGCTACATGTTGCAGATCAGCCATGAATAATTCGACCTCAGTTAAATCTATCAGACACAATTACAAGGAATTAGTAGTTGTCCACTTGATAAATTTATAGTTGTTATAGAGCATATTAATTTTGCTATCTAAGTCGCTGCTGAATAGATTGTAAATCACGGTTGATTTCAACCCAGAGCGACTTGTTTAGTGGATCGGTTTTGAGGGCCTTGTCTAGATAAATGCGGGCTTTGTTTAGCTGCCCTTGAGCGATCAGCTCACGGCCCCACCGCTGATAGGTAATGGCCTGCCACTGACGGACTTCGGAGTCATGGGTAATGCGCTGGGCTAAGCCTTCGACCAGTGCGATCGCACGCGGATATTTTTTCTGCTTAAACAAGGTCTGTAGCTGTCGGTAAGAGTCCTGCTTTAGCTTTTGCTCATGGGCTGACAGCCCTGGATTAGTCTGGACTGGGCTGCTAATTTCCTCAGGGACCGTTTCGCCAGGGCCTTCATCTGGTTCATTTTCGCCATTGTCTGGCTGAAACATATCTGACAGCGACTCATAGGCTTTAGTCACCTTAATAAAGCGCTCGTGGGCCTTTTTATCATCAGGATTAACGTCCGGATGATATTTGCGCGCCAACTTACGATAGGCCGCTTTGACATCGTCAAAGGTGGCCCCCGTTCGTAATCCTAATATGCGGTAATGATCGGCTAACCCCATACGCCTCAAAAGAACTGACCCCGATTCTGCCATTAAATCGCAGAATCGGGGCAAAGCAATTATATTCAAGCTTAAGCTGGAAGCCTATCTTACAAAAAACCTTATTTCTAAAGGCTTTATGGACTAATTGAACCTACCGGAGTCAGACGCGTTCTTCAATGACCCGGTCGATTAAACCATAGGCTTTAGCTTCTTCAGCCGACATAAAGTTATCGCGGTCTGTATCTTTTTCGATTTTCTCGATGGTTTGTCCCGTATGCTCTGCCATCAGACCGTTCAAGCGTCCCTTGATTTGAACAATATGGTTAGCTTCAATCTCAATATCAGTTGCCTGACGCTGACCGACGCCCCCCAAAGGCTGGTGAATCATAATCCGGGAATGGGGCAGGGCCAAACGCTTACCGGGAGTGCCTGCACAGAGCAAGAATGAGCCCATGGAGGCCGCTAGACCGACACAAATGGTCACCACTTCTGACTTGATATAGCGCATGGTGTCATAGATAGCCATACCAGCTGTAACCGAACCACCCGGAGAGTTAATGTACAGGTAAATCGGCTTGGTCGGATCGTCCGAGTCAAGATACAGCATGTAGGCCACAATCGCATTGGCAATGCCGTCAGTGACTTCTTCAGTTAAGAAAATGATGCGCTCACGAAACAGCCGTTCGTAAATGCTGATCCACTGCTCGTATGTACTACCGGGAAGGCGATAGGGGACGCTAGGAATACCAATAGGCATGGGTTTGAATAAGGGTAAGTGGCTAAAAGATTTGAACAGAAGAGGTTTCGCTTAAGCGGGCTTCTCAATCACCCGATCAATCAGGCCATACTCAATGGCTTCCTGGGGGGTGAGATAAAACATACGCTCCATATCCTTATGGATAGTGTCTTCGGTTTTACCCGTGTTTTCGCTCAGCAGCTTGGTGATCAAGGAGGTTTTTCCTAAGACTTCATCAGCGTTTAGCTCAATATCAGTCGCTTGCCCACGAGTACCGCTGTAGGGATGCATCAGCGCAATGGACGATTTTGGCAGACTAGAGCGCTTGCCTTTCGCCCCACAGGATAGGAGCACGGCAGCCATACCGAGCGCCTGCCCCATACAGATAGTGATCACCTCAGATTTGATATGGCGCATGGTGTCATACACGGCCAACCCCGCTGTAATCGACATCATCCCCGCCGCGCCATCGGCCATACCCGCCATCACTGGATCGCCCAGGGAGTTGATGTAAAGGTAAACAGGTTTGCCTGGATCTTCGGAATCTAGGTAAAGCAGAGCAGAAATTAGCGAATTTGCCACACCGTCCGTCAAGGGCTGGTTCAAAAACAAGATTCGCTCTTGGCTCATGCGAGTGTAGATATTGACCCAAGCCCATCTGCGGCTACCGGGCAAATTGTAGGGCACTCGGATAGGACGTTCTACAGACATAGCTAGGCGACACCCGCTGGAATTTGAGCCGGTAGATCCTTAGTACTTTCTAGAACCCGGTCGAGGATACCGTACTCTTTAGCTTCCTCAGGCGTCAGATAGAACATGCGATCTGTGTCTTTCTGAAGTTTCTCTGGAGTCTGTCCTGTGCAATAGGAAAGAATATCCAGGGTGGCTTCGCGGTTGGCCAATACTTCTTTGGCTCGGATTTGAATATCAGTCGCCTGTCCTCGTGCTCCTGTACGCGGCTGGTTGAGGACAATCGTTGCATTGGGCAGGCTAGCGCGAAATCCTTTGGTACCTGCCGCTAAAATCATTGAGGCGGTCCCCATGGCCTGACCGATACAAATGGTGTGCACGGGCGGGCGGATATAGCGCATGGTATCGCAAATAGCAAACGCTTCTGTTTCGAAGCCCAGCGCATCACCGGTATACCAAGATGTCCCAGTTGAGTTGATATAGAAGTAAATAGGTTTCTCAGGGTCGTCAAACTCTAAATACAGCAGCTGGGCGATGATCAACCGAGTCACATCCATACCCATTTGACGCTTGTAATCGTCTGACGAGACTAGCGGCGTTCCCAAGTAAACAATGCGCTCTTTAAGCAGCAGCGACTGTAAATCGGGAGGAGGAGTGCGAAACGCGGCATCTCCGCCATAGTAAGGAGCCTGTACGGCTTTGATATTAGAACTCATAGACCCAGTTAGCCCTCTGCGGTGTCAGCTGTTCACCGTTCAACGTTTAAATTCGACAAGCTCGTGATGTCACGCGCCTACATAGTGTAACTTGCTCTGAACAAGCTCGCAGGCTAGGAGCTTTGGGGGATATCCGCCCATGGTGACAGCTCGAAATTGGCGATGGATTCCCCTTGTGGCGATCGGCTGTGCCGCCTTGTAAGGAATTTATCATTAGAGTATGTAGCTTCTAGAAGCTGGATTATTTGAGATCGCAGCAGACTGATTGACTGCCGTGGGAATATTGAACGTGGTTAAAACTCTGCACATTTAGCTCAGGGTTTTCCAACATCTACGGGAATGCATCCAGGCAAATCATCTAGAACCATATTGGTTAGCGTTGTTGACAGAGAACTGTACCTATGAAAGCTAACGTTCAGTGGTCCATTAGCGATCGCAACTTAGACACTGCCCAGACCAGCAGTCAGCGACATTTAGCTATTGCCGTCCAGGCGACCGGTGGAGTGCGTCCTCCACTAAACCTGTGTCTAATTCTCGACCAGAGCGGCTCTATGGGTGGCACCCCGATCAAGACTGTCCGCACCGCTGCCCAAAAAATCGTCAATAACCTATCCCCCCAAGACCGCATCTCCATCATTTCCTTTGACCATGAAGCCCAGGTTGTAGTCCCTAACCAGCTAGCTAGCGATCCCACTGCCATCAATCAGGCGATTGAAAATATCCGTGCCGGAGGTGGCACCGCCATCGACGAAGGCTTGAAGCTAGGTGTAGCAGAAATCGCTAAAGGGAAAACAGGGACCGTTTCCCAAATATTTCTACTCACCGATGGCGAAAACGAACATGGTAACAACGCCCGCTGTCTTCAAATTGCCGAGCTAGCCGTGAGCCATAGCTTTACCGTTAGCACCCTTGGTTTTGGCGACCACTGGAATCAAGACGTCTTGGAGCAGCTGGCCGACGCGGGGAACGGCAGTCTGGCCTATATTCAAAATCCTGACGCCGCCATTCAAGAATTTAGTCGTTTGTTTAGCCGAGTGCAGTCAGTCAGTCTAACCAATGCCTACCTGGTACTAACGCTACAGCCCCAGGCACGTTTAGCTGAACTAAAGCCCATCGCTCAAGTGTTGCCAGAAACAATTGAACTTGACGTGCGTCGCGAAGGGGAACAGGCAATCGTGCGACTAGGCGATCTAATGACCAAGACACCCCGCGTCATCCTGGCTAACTTATATATTTCTCAACTGCCTGACGGCACTCACCCCATCGCCTACGCCGAAGTTCAGTATGATGATCCAACTCTAGGTAGTTCGCTATCCACCGACAGGGCGATCATCAACGTCACAGCCCAGACAGCCTATCAGCCCCAGCAGGATCCTCAGGTACAGCAATATATTCTGGCCCTAGCAAAATACCGCCAGACCCAAATTGCCGAAACCAAACTCCAAGCGGGAGATCGCACCGGAGCAATTACTATGCTTCAGTCCGCCACAAAGACCGCTATTCAAATGGGCGACCAAAACGCTGCCACCGTACTTCAAGCAAATGTCACTCAGCTACAAACGGGTCAAAACCTATCAGAGCAGGCTAAGAAAAAGACTCGCATTGTTTCCAAAACAACCCTGCAGTAGTGTGTGATGCGCCCTCGCTATCTCCTTAAAGCGGTTCACCATGCCCTGATGGGTAATGCAGGCGATGTCGCTGCCTACAAAGCTGCAGCGTTGGCTACTTCCGGTTATGGAGACTTAGATTCTAGATTAGCGGCCTTAGAGAGTCCTCTACCTGCTATGACTCTAGATGAGTTGCTGTCAAGGCCTGCTGGCAGCTTTGGCTACGTACTTGCTCGTTTTTTTCAAAACAATCATATTCAGCCGCTTACCCTTTCTGATGACACTCGTACCGAACTGCAAAACTCTCCTGTTTTGGCTATCCGCTATCCGCTTTTTCACGATGCGTTTCATGTGCTTTTAGGGTTTGATACCAGCTTGGCAGGCGAACTGGGCGTATGGTCTTTTGTGGCGGCTCAGCGGTATAGCCCTGCTTTTGATCGGGCCGCGTTTGTGGGTCGGTGGGTGACGAGATTGGTTATTCCCTGGCAGTGGAAGCGTTTGAAAGACTTTGAGATGAAGGGGCGTGAGCTGGGTGAACGGGCTGTTTGTGTTATTGCTGAGCCGTTGGAGGAGTTTTGGGATTTGTCATTGGAGGAGGTGAGGATTAGATTAGAGCTGCCTGTTGAGGTGTGATTTTTTTTGGCAAAAGGGTCTTGTTTCTAGAGTGGCGTTTGGGTGTCAATTAATAGCGGGACAGGCTGCTCAGGACTTTCCCTCCTGAACCCTCCCTGATCTGGGGACCTCAACGTCCCCAGGCCCCTCGCATAAGAGTTTTTGGGTAGACTGCGGCAAGTGTTGCACTGAGTATCGGCGAGGTATTACGCTGCTCCGTATTCACTCCGCACCGTAAAAGAGAAGTTGTCTCTTCGCATCTTAGAATCTTCTTGCAAAGAAAAGATTGCTACAAAGAAAATTCCATAGGAGTAGAACTAGATAACTCATGCTTTTCTAAATTTTTCTGACGCGTCAGAAAAATTTAGAACTCACCTCACCAGCCACCCCCCCCGTATGCAAATCGGGACAACGCAATTATTCTTATGGGGTTGTAGGGTGGCATTCCCACCCTGCCCATTGGGGTGTGGGGCACTCGGAGGAGCCCCACGCAGCCGATTTTGCATTTAGCCCGCATCCCAAACCACAGCGGTAATATTGTCATGCAAGATACCTCAAACTCTCAACTCCTTTATAGTGAAAATCACCCACACCCCCATCACCCTCCACAAAAAAGTCCCCCTCACCATCAGCCGCGGCACTCGCTCCCAATCCACCAATCTCTTCATCAGCATCACCGCCGACAACATCACCGGCTACGGCGAAGCCACTCCTTTTTCCATCGGTGACCACACCCAAACCACCGACATCATTACCCATGACCTAGACCAAGTTATCGAAGGCATTTCCCACTATCATCCCCTCGATCGACAAATCATCGAAGAAAGCCTCGATCAAATTGCGCCTTGCTCAGCAGCTCGGGCGGCTATTGATGTAGCACTCTGGGACTGGTTGGGTAAAAAGGTCGATCTACCCCTGTGGCAGCTGTGGGGATTAGACCGACAGCGAATTGGACCAACGGCTGTAACAGTAGGGATTAGTACACCAGAGGGAGCGTGCGATCGCATCCGTCGCTGGCATACCGACTACCCCGATCTACGCTCCATCAAAATCAAGCTGGGCAGTCCCGCCGGTATCGAAGCCGACCAAGCTATGTTTAGCGCTCTCCAGTCTGAGTTTCGCCCCCACGACAAAATCAGCATCGATGCTAACGGCGGCTGGACCCTAGACGCAGCTAAAACCATGGCTATCTGGCTAGCAGACCGCAATGTTACCTATCTAGAACAGCCTCTATCCGTTAGCGCTAACCACCAGCTGGGCGAATTAAAAGCCTGTTCACCACTGCCCATATTTGTCGATGAGAGCTGCTTTACCAGTCGCGACATTATGTCCTGGGCTCAGCATGTCGACGGCATCAATATCAAACTAATGAAATCAGGAGGTCTGACCGAAGCGCGACGCATGATCCACACCGCCCGTGCCTGTGGTCTGAGTGTCATGTTTGGCTGCTATTCTGACAGCGTCCTAGCGAATACGGCCCTGGCTCAGCTCTCGCCGCTGGCCCAGCATATTGACCTCGACAGCCATCTAAATCTCAAAGATAATCCCTTTACAGGAGCCCAGCTAGAGGTAGGGCGTCTGATGCCCAATGGGAGATCGGGTTTAGGAATTGAGCCGCTTAAGCAAATACACCAATCAGAGTAATCACCCCGCCAATAACCATCAGCCCTGCTGGCATAAACTTTTTGGTCTTGACTAGCCGGACAACAAATACCACCAGCAGCACCAGCGATACGATTTTAACCACCCACAGCCCGCTAGCAATTCCTTGAGCCGCCCGCAGCGCTCCAATCACTAGCAGTAGCCCACTAATGATGCCAGAAATTAGTGACGGCAGGCTTCGCGCTTTGAGATAGCCAATAACGCCACCGACTATGGCGAGAATACCGTAGATCAATGCGATGATAAGAGCTGGTGACATAGGGCAATTGGGAATGAAGGAATTCGGGGCAGCCTCAGCTACCATCGCTCAGTACCGACAGCAGGCGGCCTCGCTCTTACTCTATCAGGCCATTCTAGAGGATACAGTGGGTCGTACGTTTTTATCCCTGCTCGAAGCACTTAGTTTGCGTCAAGGGCTAGATAACGATCAGGCCCAATGTTTGAGCGCCTACGGACAGTGGTTTCAAACCCTTGCTAGCACTGGAAAAAGCTGGGGAGACCATCTAGTTGAGCAGCTGCTGATCGCCGATAATGCTTTTACCCAGGCGGCTCAACGGGTGCCAGCAGCCAACATTTCAGAGCCACTGGCTGCTGCTGCACGCCATGATTTGCGTATCATTCAGGGATTGTACAATCTGTCGCCTGATTACATTAGCCAATGTGTCAAAACTGCGTGTCAGCTGCTCAAAGCACCAGTAGTGTGGTCAATGCCACTGAATTCCCTACCCATCAAGCTATCTCAGGACTGGTCTACGAACATTACCGAACTAGCAGCCTATTATCAACGTCAGGGGACCGGACAGTTTGGCCAATTTTATGGGTTTCGCTGGCAGCAGGGACAGCTGTTGGGAATTTCTGAACCCGACCCGATTAGGTTAGATCAGCTGGCGGCCTACGAGGGCCCAAGAACGACTCTAATCAAAAACACTGAGTTTTTGCTAGCAGGATTTAATGCGCTCAATGTGCTTTTATACGGCAGTCGCGGCTCTGGTAAGTCTTCTCTGGTGAAGGCATTGCTCAATGAATATGCAGCCCACGGGCTGCGTCTGATCGAGGTCTCAAAGGCAGATCTCTATGACCTGCCAGAAATCGTTGAATACCTGCGCCCTCAGCCTCAAAAGTTTATTATCTTTGTTGATGATCTTTCGTTTGAAGAAGACGATGATGCATTTAAGGCACTCAAAGTTGTGCTCGAAGGCGGACTGACTCGACGGCCTCAAAATGTTGTTGTTTATGCCACGTCCATCCGTCGACATCTAGTACGAGAGTTTTTTGACGATCGGCCTCGTCCTCGCGATGCGGATGAGCTCAAATCGTGGGACACCGTTCAAGAAAAACTATCCTTTAGCGATCGTTTTGGTCTGACACTGACGTTCGAAGCCGCCGACCAGCCTACCTATTTAGCGATTGTTCATCATCTGGCTCAACAGGCTGATATTGACCTACCGTCAGAGGATTTAGAGTATCGCGCCAAGCAGTGGGCCACCCGGCACAATGGTCGCTCGGGTCGTAGCGCTCGTCAGTTTATTGATTTTCTATCGGCAGAATTGGCTTTGGATATCAGGAGCTAGCACGATGAGCAAATGGGGGCGCTGGGGATTAGGCTTGGTGGTCGTTGTGAGTGTGGGGGTTGCGATCGCATCCCTCATCAAGCTAATCCACGACCAAAATCGCACCCACACCATCCGTCTTGCCACCGGAGGACCGACAGGGGAATACTATGCCTTCGGCAAAGCCATTGCCCAAGTCACTCAGGTCAATGAACCCAAAATTCGCATAGACGTGGTTGAATCTGCTGGCTCAGCCCAAAATATGGACGATGTGCATACCCATACTGTTGATCTCGCCCTGGTTCAAAACGATACGCCAGTTCAGCCCGACGTGCGCGCTGTGGCTCAGCTCTATCCCGAAATGTTTCACCTGATTGCCTCAAAAGAGGCCAACATCAATACTCCCGCAGACCTCAGAGGCAAGCGCATTGCCCTGATGCCAAAAGATAGCGGTTCATACAATTTGTTTTGGCCCCTCAGCAATCACTACGGTCTCTCCAAAGACGATTTTCAGGTTCGACCCATGTCTGCGATTGAGGCTCACCAAGAGCTACAGGCAAATCGTGTCGATGCTGTCTTTCGCATTATCGGGCTAGGCAACAGCAGCGTCACTGAGCTCTTAGCTACCAATCGCTTTAGGCTCATTCCCATTGACCAAATTGGCGCACTACAGCTGATCCAACCCTATCTAGAATCTACCGTTATTCCTAAAGGCAGCTATGACGGCGGTGCGCCGATTCCGCCCCAAGACTTACCTGTTGTTGCCGTTAGCGCCTTGCTCATCGCTAACAAAAATGTGCATCCCGATGTGGCTAAAGCCATCACCCGAATTCTCTACGAACACCGTAACGAGCTTATCCGTCTCAATCCTCGTACCGCCAATATTCAATCGCCAGACGTTAGTCAAAATCTAGGCTTTCCACTCCACGAGGGTGCCCGTGCCTACTACACTCAAGACAGCCCCAGCTTTTTAGTTACCTACGCCGAACCCATTGGTCTACTGCTCTCCGTCAGCATTCTGTTTTGCTCCAGTCTATGGCAGGGACGACAGTGGCTAATCAGAAACCAAAAAGACCGTGCAGATCGCTATAACCTAGAGATTCTCGACCTGATCGAAAAGATTGAACAAGCCGAAAATACAGAAGAGCTACAAAATCTTCGACAGCAGCTGCTTGACATCCTTAAAAAAGTTGTCGTCGATCTAGACATCGACAAAATCTCACCCGAATCATTTCAATCCTTCACCTTTCCCTGGGAAGTCGCCAATACCGCCATCCGTCACCAAGAAATTATTCTCAGCGGACGGTCTACGCCTAAACGCTGATTATTTAAGAGGCTGTATGAAAAGGGTTCTAGGGTGTAAAAAAGCTCACACAGTGTAGGCTGAAGTTTACTTAAATCTCTAGCCCTGCGTGAGCCATGCCTAAAGCGTACACTAGCAGCCTCAGTCGTGCCCAATTTGAACTGATCGAACCGTTGTTACCAGAGGCCAAACCAGGGGGCAGACCTCGGAGTGTCGATCTGTTTATCGTCTTAATTGCCATTCTTTACGTGGTGGTTCAAGGCTGTAAATGGCGAGACATCCCCGGTGACCTATTACCGTGGTCTACGGCCTACACGTATTTTCGGAACTGGCGTAAGGATGGCATATGGACCGTTCTTCATGACCACGTCCGAGGCTGGGTGAGAGTGGATGCTGGACGCCCTGAAAGCCCTTCAGAGGCGATTCTCGATAGCCAGAGTGTGGCCACTGCCACCATGGTGACCAAAGCAGTCGGATACGATGCAGGCAAAAAAACGAAAGGACGCAAGCACCATGCGGTCGTCGATACGTTAGGTCTACTACTCTGCGTTGTGGTCACAGCCGCCAGTCTGCCGGAGCATAAGGGCGGTAAACAAGTGCTTGAACAAGTCTCTCGTATGGGGCAAACGGTCGCCCGACTCTATCTCATTTGGGTTGATGGTGGGTATCGTGGACCGACCTTTATTGCCTGGGCGATGGACACTTTTCGATGGGTGATTCATGTTGTGCTACGACCGAAAGAAGTCAAAGGTTTTGTTCTACTCAAAAAACGGTGGGTGGTGGAACGAACGTTTGGCTGGTGGAACTGGTACCGACGTCTGAGTAAGGATTATGAGCGTTTACCCGAATCATCTGAGGCCATGATTTACATTGCCATGACTCGCTTGATGCTCAGGAGACTGGCGTAATTTGATACACGTCTCTGCCTTTTAAAACATCCTCTCAATCATTTAATTCGATTGAGAACAGTTTCCTATGCCTCTAGAACACTTTTTGTCTAAACTCCAGCAAGAAAATGTCTCACCAAAAATAGGATTAGGCAGTACAGCATCGATATCACCACCAACCAAATAAAGTAGTTCTGCAATAACAGTATTACTATTGATAATACGGTTGTTTGACGATGCGGGAGGTACATTGGGTAGAGGGAGATAGAGAAAATTCTCACGATGATTTTCTGCTGCATATTGTTGAAGAATACTCCAAACAGCTTGTGGAGAACGCCCTATAACAGGAACTCCTCTTATTCCTCTTGTCTGAGGAGTAACTACTATGCCATTACGTGTGCGTGCGTCACTAGAAGCTTCTATAGGTAATCCATTCTCAATGACAAGACGCCCAAATTCAACTAACTGTACCCCAGGTACTCCTCCGGTGGGAATTGGCTCTATAAATCTTGGAGGATCGAACTCTGGACCTCCACGAATAATTGTTTCGATGCCATTATCATCTTCAAAAATGAGTAACAAATGACCACTCGCAGCATCAGGATACCATCACCACCAGCCGATGAGAATGAGACAGGTGTGCCTTCGATTGAAATTTTACTCATAAATACGTTTTAAGAAAAACGAAAATCATGGAACTACAAGCTCAACAATTCTAGATTGCTGGTCGTATTTACCGCCTACGCTAACTCCGGCACCTTGCTTAAGACTGACTGGATACCACCAAACGAAGACAAAGAAAAAGTCTTCTTCTCGAGGCTCATCCACCGTCTTGGTAAACCCTTGCTGTATCAAAAACTGTTCCAGCTCGTAAAAGTCACTTCCTAGTGGAAATTTCTCTTGCATGCAGTTTCTA
Organism: Leptolyngbyaceae cyanobacterium; assembly: GCA_050043465.1. Classification (GTDB taxonomy): domain Bacteria; phylum Cyanobacteriota; class Cyanobacteriia; order Phormidesmidales; family Phormidesmidaceae; genus Leptothoe. The sequence goes on along the minus strand of JBHJIL010000056.1, from coordinate 94,532 downwards.
AAAGTGCTTCTTTGAGAGAGCTTATGACAAGCATCAGAACTTGTTTGAGCTTTACAGCCCTGAAACATTAAAGAGAGAGCTATGGCGGAAATCACTAACCCTTTCCAGAAAGACTTTTCGACTTTTTTGAGATTCATATTCTCAACCACCTGTAAAAGCTATGCATATACGATCATAGCTTTTACAAACAGATGTAATATTCGAATTAGGCCGTGGACGCATCATCTTTTACTTGTAAAGATACATTTAAGCTCATTCAAAACTTGAGATATGTCAATTGTCCAATACTTTCGCCGACAATGTTCTCCAAAAGCCCATTTGAGCTCGCTATTTTAATGTTATTAATATCGTAGAGACAATAGCTACGGAAAAAGATATCTTTTCACTTGAATCTGAAAAACATAGTTTACAAAAAATACTCAGGTTTTGATTCAGAAGCCCCTTTCGAATCTCTGTTAATTCTCAACAGAAACAAAGATTTGCCCCCTATTCACTCAGTAAAGTTAGAATAACGTTCTCATTCATTTTGTTCTATAAACTTCCAATAAAGAAGCAATAAAAAATGATGTGAATCTTTTATTGCTAGAGTCAGGTGCTCAAGTGACATGTCATACGGTTAAGCAAAAATAAGTATGCAGTCAAAGCTCTTTTCTCTTGATTTATCCATTCAAGACAATTGATAGATTTTTTGAATGGACGTTGTTGATTGAATAACGACTCTTTGAAATGTCTTTTAATCATTCTCGGCGATGAGTTCCTGTATATCGTTGTCCACCATGGCTTCTACCAGCTTGGCAAACGTGTATTGTGGCTGCCACTGAATTTTGTGCAGGATCTTATCAATCGACCCTGCTAACGTGACCGGTTCATCAGGTCGATAAAAGGCTGGGTCAACCGAAACATAGTCCTGCCAGTTAAGACCAACATAGGAAAAAGCACAGTCCACCAGCTCCTTAACCGTGTGAGTCTCGCCGCTGGCAATAATATAGTCATCAGGCTTGTCCTGTTGCAGCATTAGCCACATGGCATGGACCACATCCTCCGCATGGCACCAGTCGCGACGGGCATCTAGATTACCCAGCTTCAGCTCATTGGCTAAGCCCAACTTAATTTTGACAGCTCCCCGAGTAATTTTCCGAAACACAAACTCCGCTCCCCGTCGGGGCGACTCATGGGTATAGGTAATGCCGCAGCAGGCATACAGATCGTATTTCTGCCGATAGTTAATCGTCATCCAGTGGGCATAGGCCTTAGCGACACCGTAGGGATTACGCGGGCGAAACGCCGTCCGTTCTGTCTGGGGTGATTCATCCGGCTGACCAAACACCTCACTGCTCGATGCCTGGTAAAACCGCGTATCCGCCTTACATCGACGAATCGCCTCCAGCAGCCGAGAAACCCCAATAGCAGTATATTCAGCCGTCAGGGCTGGCTGTGTCCAGGACAGCGGCACATAGCTCTGGGAGGCCAAATTATAAATTTCGTCTGGCTGGGCCTGATCAATGGCATCCATCAATGAAAACTGATCCAGCAGATCGCCTGAAATGATGTGAACCTTATTGGCAAAGTGGCTAATTCGCCCAAAACTGCTAGAGCTAGAGCGACGCACCATACCGTAAACTTCATAGCCTTTGCTCAGCAGCAGCTCGGCTAGATACGACCCATCTTGTCCAGTCAATCCAGTAATCAGTGCTGTTTTAGCCACCACATCTCCCAACTATAGAAATTACAGCAAATCGTTAGGTTTCCCATAACTATCTGACTATTGTACGTAGAGCTACCGCTAAGGTTTGACCACAGCTGTGACGATTACTGAAGTTAAGGCAGCACGACTCTTTCACCATAGAGGGCTGCGTAATAGTTTTGATACTCATCTGACAAGAGGGGCTGCCACCAGTCACGATGGGTTAAATACCATTTCACCGTCTGTCTAAGGCCTGTGGCAAAGTCATAGCTTGGTTCCCAGCCCAGCTCGTACTGAATTTTTGAAATATCCATGGCATAGCGGCGATCGTGCCCCGGCCGATCAGGCACAAAGGTAATCAGATCCCTAGCGGGAGATACGGGCAATTCCCCCGCCAGTTCATCCATTAGATCGCAAAGCTGCTCAACAATGTCAATGTTTTTGACTTGATTGTTGCCACCAATGTTGTAGGTGTCTCCTGGTGTAGCTTTTTGTAGGACGGTTGCGATCGCACTACAGTGATCCTCCACATGCAACCAATCGCGAATATTTTGCCCATCCCCATAAACAGGCAATGGCTTACCTAGCAAAATATTCAAACACATCAATGGAATCAACTTCTCAGGAAACTGATACGGCCCATAGTTATTAGAACAATTAGTGATCAGTGTCGGCACACTATAGGTATGAAAATAAGCCCGCACCAAGTGATCGCTACCCGCCTTGGACGCCGAATAAGGACTGTTAGGGGCATAGGACGTCGTCTCACTAAATGGCGGATCATCAGCATTTAGACTGCCAAACACCTCATCTGTCGAAACATGCAGAAAACGAAAATGCTCAGGTTTTCCCCACACTTCCCAATGATGTCGAAATGCTTCAAGGAGAGTAAACGTTCCCACTACATTAGTTTGCACAAACGCAGCAGGACCAGAGATCGAACGATCAACATGAGATTCAGCTGCAAAATGAATAACGGTATCAATGCTGTTGTTGCTTAATAGCTGAGAGACCAGGGCCGAGTCGCAAATATCTCCCTCCACCAAAGAGAAATTTTCCTGCGTTTCTAAATCCGAAAGAGTCGCACGATTACCAGCATAGGTGAGCGCATCTAAAACAATTGTCGTTCCGACATCCTTATGGCAGAAACGAACAAAATTAGAACCAATAAAACCAACTCCTCCCGTAATAAGTACGTTTTGAGGTCTCAATTCACTCTCCTCAATTCTGTCAAAAGTTATCAGCTATACCAACTCAATCTGACAATCATCACCAATCATAAAGCGTGAAGCCTTAGGACGTTGAGGACTATGCACCAGCTTGGCACGTCGGCCAATCAGACTATCTACAATGCGCTGATGCAGATTCTCAATGATCGTCCCCTCAAGCACCACACTATGATCCATCTCCACATCCAACAATTTCACACCATCAGCAATACTGCTATAAGAACCAATAAAACAATTTTCAACGTGACAGTTTTCACCAATGACCACTGGACCACGAATTGTTGAATTAATTACTTTAGATCCTTTACCAATACGTACCCGCCCACTGATTTTTGTGGTTTTGTCTATGTCGCCATCGATAGCATGAGTCAAAGTCGCATCTAAAATTTTTTGATTAGCCTCTAACAAATCATCTTTTTTACCCGTATCTATCCACCAACCAATTAGTTGTTTAGCCGTTACGCTTTTACGAGTATCTACCAAAGATTGAATAGCATCAGTAATTTCCAATTCTCCCCGCTCAGAAGGCTGGAGTGTTGCAATAATCTCATGGATAACAGGTGCGAACAAATACACTCCCACTAAAGCAAAGTTAGATGGGGGATTCTTAGGCTTTTCTACTAGCCTCAATACATGACCTTGTTCATCAAGTTGAGCAACACCAAAAGCCATCGGATTAGGCACCTGTTTCAATAGAATCATGGCATCTAATGACTGCTTCAGAAATTCCTCAACAAAAGCAGTCAAATTATCTTGAATTAGGTTATCGCCCAAATACATCAAAAAGGGCGAATTGCCCAAAAAGGGTTGAGCGATTTTGACCGCATGAGCTAATCCATCTGGGCTAGGTTGCAAAATATAGGTAATAGTGCAGCCAAACCGGTCACCATTACCGGTTACTTTACATATTTCATCGCCTGTCTCTGGACTAATAATAATGCCAATATCTGTAATGCCAGCGGCAAAAATTTGTTCAATGCAGTACCAGAGAATTGGCTTATTCACTACAGGCACCAATTGCTTAGCCCCCGTATGAGTCAATGGTCGTAGTCGTGTCCCCTTACCACCAGATAGAATAAGTGCCTTCATAGTTTTGGCCTATTGTAGATATTCCTTCAGCATCTTCCGTAGACTGCTACGCCAGTGAGGTGCAGTTTGATGAATAACCTGAGCCAGTCGATCACATGCCAGCACCGAATAAGCAGGTCGCTTCGTTGAGGTAGGATACTGAGCACTTGTAATAGGTTGCACATAATTAAGCCGCAAAGAACATCCCAAGACTCTTGCCTCTTCAAAAATAGCAACGGCGAAATCATACCAACTAGCCGTACCGCTGTTAGTGCAGTGATAAATGCCAAACGTGCTCTCATTGAGCTGAGGTATTAAAGCAGTGATTGATTGAGCAATATCATATGACCAGGTAGGAGTTCCCGCCTGGTCATATACCACCCGAACCACAGTCTGCTCAGCCCCCAACCTCAACATAGTTTTTACAAAGTTGTCTTTGCCTTTAGCTCCGTATACCCAAGCGGTGCGAACAATTGCATAGCTCTGGGTAGCAGCCTGTACTGCTAGCTCACCTTTGCGTTTAGATTGACCGTAGATACCTATTGGATTAGTAATCGCGTCTATTTGATAGGGTTGGTTATGATGCCCATCAAATACATAGTCAGTAGAAATATGCACTAACTGAGCATCACAGACTGTGGCAGCCTGAGCGATTTTTCCAGGAGCAATCGCATTAATCCGATAAGCTAGCTCCGGTTCGCTTTCGGCTTTGTCTACTGCTGTATAAGCTGCGGCATTCACAATCACATCCGGTCTCTGTTTTGCTATAACCGGAATAATGCTGTTTATATCCATCAGGTCAATATCTCGTCTACTCCAGGCAATAACTTGCCCAAGGCTGGGTAGAGTATGTTGAAGTTCCTGGCCTATCTGTCCTTGACAGCCTAGCAACAAGATTTTCATGATTCAAACACCTCTGCACTGGCCAGAGGACTAGCCTGCCTGTCCTTGGCAGAGAGCACAGGAGAAGTACCTATAATTGGCCAGTCAATAGCGAGAGTAGGATCGTTCCAAGAAAGACTGCGCTCATGCTGGGAAGCATGGTAATTCGTGGTCTTATAGAGTACATCTGCCGACGCTGACAGCACATAAAAGCCATGGGCAAAACCAGGCGGAATCCAAAGCTGTTTTTTGTTCTCACTACTGAGCACGATACCTACCCATTGGCCAAAGGTTTCTGAATTACGGCGAATATCTACCGCTACATCAAAAATCTCTCCAGTTACTACCCGTAAAAGTTTCCCTTGAGCTTGCTGTAGCTGATAATGAAGCCCACGGAGAATATTTTGTTTAGAGTGAGAGTGATTATCTTGAACAAACTGATAACTTAAACCTGTTTCTTCAGCAAACCTTTTCTGGTTAAAACTTTCAAAAAAGAAACCACGATGATCTTCAAATATCTGAGGCTGAATAATTAAAACATCTGAGATTTGAGTCGGAGTAACCTTCACGTTTCAGCACCATCTCTATTTAGCTATCCCTTGTCGTAATCTAGCATTGATTCAAGGGTTCGCTAGCCCAGCGACAGTCTTGCTAACTGAAGTCTCGTATCAGAATACTGCTGAAGAGTGTATTCACGACGGATTTAGTTTTGATTATCCTCAATGAAATCAAACTGGCTGGAACAGATGTATTTCAACATTCAGCATTAAGATTCATCTGCTATTAGCTCCTTAAGCTCGTTTTCTACCATTGCTTCCACCAGCTTCGCAAAGGAATACTTCGGCTGCCACTGAATTTCGAGCTTAATTTTATCAATAGCCCCTGCTAATGTAACGGGTTCATCCGGCCTATAGAAGGCCGGATCAACAGAAACATAATCTTGCCAATTTAGCCCTACATACGAAAAAGCACAGTCCACCAGCTCTTTGACCGTGTGAGTTTCACCGCTAGCAATGATGTAGTCATCTGGTCTATCCTGCTGTAGCATCATCCACATCGCATTGACCACATCCTCCGCATGACACCAGTCACGACGCGCATCCAGGTTACCAAGCTTTAATTCAGCTGCTAATCCCAGCTTGATTTTTACCGCGCCACGAGTAATTTTACGAAACACAAATTCTGCGCCCCGACGGGGTGATTCGTGGGTGTATGTAATACCACAGCAGGCATACAGATCGTATTTCTGGCGATAGTTGATGGTCATCCAGTGCGCATAGGCTTTGGCAACACCATAGGGATTACGAGGCCGAAACGCGGTTCGCTCGGTCTGGGGTGACTCATCGGGCTGACCAAACACTTCACTACTAGACGCTTGATACAGTCGTGCATCTGGCTTACATCGACGAATGGCTTCTAACAGACGAGACACACCAATGGCCGTATACTCAGCCGTTAGCGCCGGCTGAGTCCACGAGAGTGGCACATAGCTTTGAGATGCCAGATTGTAAATCTCATCAGGCTGCGCCTCGTCAATCGCATCCATCAAAGAAAACTGATCTAGCAAATCGCCCGAAATAATATGGATTTTATTTGCAATGTGGCTAATCCTGCCAAAGCTACTTGAGCTAGACCGGCGCACCATACCATATACCTCATAGCCCTTACTTAGCAGAAGTTCTGCAAGGTACGACCCGTCTTGTCCAGTGAGTCCGGTGATGAGTGCTTTCTTTGCCACGTACTTACAAAGCCATAAGGATTGCGTGAACAACCATAGCAATATTTACAGTTTTTTCTTAAGGTTTTTGCCGATTTAGGCTACGGTGATTACCGATCGATCAACCGAGGAACAATACATCATGGTACAGCCAAAATGTGCGTTAATCACCGGCATTACAGGACAGGATGGGTCCTATTTGGCTGAGCTGCTCCTCGAAAAAGGATATGAGGTCCATGGCATTATTCGTCGGGCCTCTACCTTTTATACTGGCCGGATCGATCATATCTACACTGCCCCGCACAAAGAGGGGGTGCGTCTGTTTTTGCACTACGGCGATCTAAACGATGGCACTATGCTACGCCGTATTGTAGAGCAGGTGCAGCCCAATGAGGTTTATAACCTGGGGGCTCAATCCCACGTGCGGGTTAGCTTTGACTCTCCAGAATATACGGCAGATACCGTTGGCATGGGAGCCTTACGGCTTTTGGAAGCTATCCGAGACTATCAGCAGCGTACAGGTAAAGAAGTGCGTTTTTATCAGGCAGGGTCCTCGGAAATGTTTGGTAAGGTGCAGGCCGTTCCCCAAACAGAAAAGACGCCCTTTTACCCCCGCAGTCCCTATGCCTGTGCCAAGGTCTTTGCCCATTGGCAAACCGTTAACTATCGAGAATCCTATGATTTATTTGCCTGCAATGGCATCTTGTTTAACCATGAGTCTCCTAGGCGGGGCGAAACCTTTGTAACGCGTAAAATTACCCGAGCCGTGGCGCGAATCGTAGCTGGCACACAGAAAAAGCTTTATATGGGAAACCTGGATGCAAAGCGCGACTGGGGATACGCCAAAGACTATGTCCGGGCTATGTGGCTGATGCTGCAGCAGCAGCGTTCAGACGACTATGTGGTAGCGACGGGTGAGACCCATTCGGTAGAAGAGTTTTTAGAAAACGCCTTTGGCTATGTTAACTTGCGCTGGCAAGACTATGTGGCCTTCGACGAGAGATACCTGCGCCCTACCGAGGTCGATCTATTGATTGGCAGCCCTGAAAAAGCTGAAAAAAATCTAGGCTGGAAACCGGAGGTCACCTTTGATCAGCTAGTTCGACTCATGGTTGAAGCTGATTTGCGTGCGGTTGGCATTAAACCACAGCAGGCATCCTCATCTCCTTTGGACACGGCAACGACTAGGGAGCGCATTGCATAATTCGTAGTTAAAGAAATTGTTTTAAGACATCGACCGTTTGTTTACCTGTTTTTTCCCAGGTAAACTGCTGGGCGCGCTTTAGTCCTAATACTTTAAGCGTTTTTCGCAGCTGACTATCGTTGGCAACCATGGCCATAGCATTGGCTAGCTCCGCAACGTTATACGGATCGATCAATACGGCGGCCTCTCCAACTACTTCGGGCAAGGACGCCAGGTTGGACGTAATTACCGGAGTGCCACAGGCCATGGCTTCTAAAGGTGGTAGCCCGAAGCCTTCCCATAGGCTAGGAAACACAAGTGCGATCGCATCCCCCATAAGCTCAGGTAACACATCATAAGCAACATAGTCTAAGAAACGAATACTATTCTCTACGCCAGCTGCCTGAGCTTGGGCTACCAGAGTCGGCGTATACCGCTTATCCATAGGGCCGACTAGCCACAGCTCTAGGTCTTTATTCAGCTGATGAACATGCCGAAAAGCATCAATTAACCTTGATAGGTTTTTATGGGGATCTTGGCGACCAATATAAAGAAAGTACTTCTTAGCAGCTGACTGACTGGGCCGAAAATGCTCCCTATCATAGGCCAACAGTATAGGCGTAATCTTACTGGCCGAAATCCCGTAAAACTCAATCAAATCATTCGCAGTTGCAACAGAGTCGCAAAGAATATGCTCGGCCTGCTTCACAACTCGACTCACATATTTACGAAAATAGCCCACAAGATGGGCCGAAAACTGCTGAGTGAACCGTAGAGGAATCAGGTCATGAACCGTCACAACGAAGCGACAGCCAGAATACAAAGGCGCTTCAGGCAAAGGCGAAAAAATCAGCCCCTGTCCATACTGCCTAAAGTGCTGTGGCATCTGCCTCTGCAGCCACCACAGCCGTTTCAGATGCCCTCGAAACCCAGCCTGAGGAGATAGGCCCCGGGGAATAGCCTGAAATTTAAAATTATCAACTGGGCTCGTGGCAAAAAATATAGGGTCCAAGTCTTGAAAACACAGGGCTATATTATTTGCATAAGTACTAATACCCGTAGGTTTTTCAAGTAGTGCAGATAAATTGACCAACAGTGAAGTCATATGCCCCTTATCCCAAGTCAAGCAGCGCGCTAGGCTAGCAGAAAGTGTACCGCTCGCGATACCATCGTGTAGCTATAAACCAGCGAAAAATGAAGTCATTGCTGACAGCAGTATGGCGTTACAGGTACTTTATCCTGTCGTCAATAAAGGTAGATTTCCGCAGTCGATTTGTCCGCAGTCGTCTGGGTGGTTTATGGCTGATTATTCATCCTTTAGTACAGGCAGCCACATTTGCACTAGTCCTGGGACAGCTTTTGTCAGGACGTCTACCTGATATGTCAGAAAATAAGTTAGCCTACGCTATTTATTTACTAGCAGGTACCTTAGCATGGACATTGTTTACTGAGGTAATTACTCGCTGCCTCACCGTATTTATTGACAACGGTAATCTACTAAAGAAATTAGTATTCCCTAAAATCTGTTTGCCACTAATTGTCACAGGCTCAGCCATTATCAACAATATTCTGTTGCTCGGTGCCGTTTTAGCTGTTTTTGCTGTGATGGGATATATGCCCGGAATAAGAGTGTTTTGGGTTCCAATTTTAATAGTTATTACTCTAGCACTGTCTCTAGGTATAGGACTAATACTAGGAACACTCAACGTTTTCATCCGGGACATTGGCCAAGTGGTTCCTATTGCCTTACAGCTAGGCTTTTGGTTTACCCCAATTGTCTATACCCCTGATATTGTGCCTGAGGTTGTTAGAGGCCTGATGCAGCTCAATCCCATGTACTGGATTGTCCGGGCATATCAGAATGCCATACTGTATGGAACAGCATTACCGTGGGAATCTTTGGGTCTTATCTTTTTAAGCTCCTTGATGTTATTGAGACTAGCTATGACCTTATTTCGGCGAGCTAGACACGAAATGGTAGACGTTCTATGACATCTCCAGTACTAGCCATTTCCAATGTAGGTAAAGCCTACCGAAAATATCGCTCTGAGTTAGACCGTCTGTTGACATGGTTTAACTTACCGTCTAAACCCGTTCAAGAGAATTGGGTACTGCAGAATATTTCCTTCGACGTAGCTCCCGGCGATGCTGTAGGTATAGTGGGGCAAAATGGAGCCGGAAAAAGTACGCTGCTCAAAATCATTACAGGAACCCAGCAGCCGACCATTGGCCAGATTCATGTAGGTGGTCGCATCGGCGCTATTCTAGAACTCGGCATGGGTTTCAACCAGGAGTTTACAGGGCGTCAGAATGCATACCACTCTGCAGGGTTGATGGGATTTTCGCAAGCTGATATCACAAAAGTGATGCCAGAAATCGAAGCCTTTGCTGAAATCGATGACTATTTCGATAAACCTGTCAACACTTACTCAAGCGGTATGCAAATGCGTGTTGCTTTTTCAGTTATCACCGCATTTAGACCCGATCTTTTAATCGTAGACGAAGCATTGTCTGTCGGCGACACATACTTTCAGCATAAAAGCTTTAATCGTATACGTGAATTTCAAAGGCAGGGAACTTCGCTCCTGATTGTTTCTCATGACCGTACTGCCATACAAAGTTTGTGCAATCGAGCCATCTTGTTAGAGCACGGCAACGTCATCAAAGACGGAGAGCCAGAAGCCGTCATGGATTACTACAATGCACTAATTGCCGAGAAAGAGAATGCCACGGTCAAGGTAAAACAGCTTGCCAATGAAAAAGTACAAACAACGTCCGGTACTGGCGAAGCAAAAGTCACTTCGATAAAGCTCCTCAGTTATTCCAATAACTCTGAAGTTGAATGTGTCAACGTAGGTGATTTGGTATCGTTGAATATTGAAGTCAGTATCTATAAAGACTTGCCTACACTGGTACTTGGCTACATGATTAAAGATCGGCTCGGGCAGACCATTTATGGCACTAATACATGGCATACAAAACAAGTTATGCAAGATCTATCAGGCGGTGATACGTTGACATACTGTATTACCTTCCCGATGAATCTAGGGGTAGGAACATATTCTATTTCTACCGCTTTAGTCAGTACAGATACTCACTTAGTTAACAATTACGAGTGGAAAGATCTCGCGTCTATCTTTGAAGTCATCAATGTAGACAAAGATACATTTGTTGGCAATACTTGGTTGCATCCTAAAATTGAGGTGATCTGAAATTGAATTTAGCATCAAAATCAAAATTTATTTCTTATGCCCAGAATTATGAGGATGTCGTACTTTGGAGAGCACTGAAGCATGTAGAAGCCGGTTGTTATATTGATGTTGGAGCTAGCGATCCAAATCAGGCCTCAGTGACTAAAGCCTTCTATAGCAGAGGATGGCGTGGGATTAATATTGAGCCTATCACCAAGTCGTTCGAAAAGCTTTGTTCTGAACGTCCAGAAGATACTAACATTAATGCAGCAGCGGGTAGCTCTAATGGAGAGATAAAGCTATTTGATGTAGTGGATACCGGGCTATCAACAATTCATAAACATTATGCCGAACGACATCTAAAAACTAGTGGCTATGATATTAAAGAGTTAGTTGTCCCTCTGCAAACGCTGAATAGTATTTTAGATAGCCATCCAATTTCTTCAGAAATACACTTCCTTAAAATCGATGTTGAAGGAAGTGAAAAGTCAGTATTAGAAGGCCTCGACTTAAATCGAATACGCCCTTGGATCATTCTCGTTGAAGCGACTAAACCTAACACCCAAACGCTGGATTATATGGAGTGGGATAGCTTAATTACTGAGAAAGGCTATGATTTTTGTTATTTTGACGGGCTCAATCGCTTCTACATTGCGAAAGAGCATTCTGAACTAGCCAGTAGTTTTGATGTCGCCCCTAATGTCTGGGACAACTTTATAACAGCTGAGCAATATGATCTATCTCAGAAATGTCAGCAGTTAGAGAATTCATTTCGTAGTGCTATTTCAGATCAGCACAAGTTACAGCAAAAACATCATCGTTTAGAAAAAGATTTTTGCGAAGCGATTGAATCTTTAGAAAGCTTGAGTGAGAGAGAGATAGAATTAGAGGCTGCAGTCTACCATTTAACAGCGCTCACCCACGAGAAAGAACTGAAGCGTCAACAGCTAGAAGCCGAACTACATGTGATCTTGCATAGCACTTCTATGAGAGCGACAGCGCCATTCAGGATACTCGTAAAATATCTGAAGAGACTTGCTGCTCCAGACACATTTAAGTCAAAGCTTCGGCTGGCATTCAAAGCTACCGCTAAAACAGCCATCGCCAGGAAGACTTATCAACGGCTTTCACCTTATATTCCTTACGGCGTCAAACAAAAGCTGAAAAGAATGTATTTCAAGATAGATTCCCCTGTCAACCAGACATTGCAGGGCAACCATCAGAGATATTTATCGCCAATTGCCAAGCAGGTGTTCCATGATATTAAAAATAGTATTGGGGCAGGAAGATAAGATTTAGACAGATGAGAATACTTATTGATCTTCAATCGTGTCAATCTGAGAGTCGATTTCGCGGCATCGGTCGTTATTCCATGTCCCTGTCACTTGCGATCGCACGCAACGCTGGTAACCATGAAGTCTGGATTCTACTCAATAATAGGTTTCCAGATTCAGTTCCATTTATTCGGCAGATGTTCAGTGGCCTGGTACCAAAACACCAGATTATGGTTTTTTCAATACCAGCTAAAGTAGCTGAAATAAACTCTGAAAATATCTGGCTCACTAGAGCAAGTGAGTCGATCCGTGACTTCTTTATAGCAACGATGAAACCAGACATCGTTCACATCTCTAGTCTGTTCGAAGGCTGGGCAGACGATGTAGTCACATCGGTCAAGGAAATACCTTCAACATATAGTGTTTCAGCTACACTGTATGACTTAATTCCACTCTTAAACCAAGACTTATATTTACCAAATTCAGACATCAGAAATTATTATTTCAGTAAAATCAATCATTTAAAGAAAAGCAACTTACTCTTAGCGATATCTGAAAGCTCGCGTCAAGAAGCGCTTAGTGAATTAGGTTTTCAACCGCACAAAGTAGTGAATATTGCCGCTGCCGTTGATCATAAGTTTCAGGTACGAAAATCAACAGAACTAGAACGTAACCGTTTAATGGCCAAATATGGCATTGAGAAATCAATACTTATGTACTCTCCAGGAGGCTTTGATCGGCGTAAAAATGTTGAAAAGTTATTTAACGCCTATGCCAAATTACCCAGCGAAGTCAGACAACAGCACCAGCTGCTAATCACAGGTAGGTTACCTGATAGCGTTGAAGCCGAGATTTCGGAATATGCTAACAAGTATGGATTAAGCAACCATGAGTATATATTGACTGATTATGTAGATGATGACGATCTCATTGCACTTTATAACTTATGCAAGTTGTTTATCTTTCCCTCGACTCATGAGGGATTTGGCTTACCAGCACTAGAAGCCATGTCGTGTGGGGCAGCGACCATTGGATCCAATACCAGCAGTATTCCTGAAGTTATTGGACGTGAGGATGCACTATTTGATCCTCACTCTGTGGACGATATCTACAGAGTTATGCACCTCGGCCTGACTGATGATAACTTTCTGCAGTCCCTGAAGGAAAATGCGTTAGAGCGATCTTGCGCTTTCTCGTGGGATAATTCTGCGCTCAAGGCGATTAAAGCCTTTGAAGATTTATCTTTAGAGGCTTCTGAAGAGCAAATACAGACTAATCATCGACTCTATGAGAAGCTTATATTCAACATCTCAAATATAGAAGATATATCCCAAAGACCCGACGATGCAATTGCTAAGTTAGCGAATTCTATCGCGAAAAATCTCTCTTACCATGAAAAAAAGATATTCGTCGATATCTCAGAATTAGTCCAGCGTGACGCGAAAAGTGGAATACAGAGAGTTGTTCGCAGTATCCTCGTTAATCTCCTGCAAAAGCCGCCGCCGAGTTATTCTGTAGTGCCTATATACTGGGATGGTATCGGTTATCGTCAAGCCAACGAGTTTCTCTCAAAAACATCATTTAAATCTCTCCAGGATCAGGCACCAGAAGAGTTTTCAGAAGATGGATTAGTTGATATCTCCTGTAATGATATTTTCTTGGGTTTGGACCTAACGGCTCATTTGGCTCCTAGCATTCGTTCAACCATAGAAAGTTTTAGAGACATCGGAGCAGAAGTTTACTTTGTCGTTTATGACATTCTTCTGATTCATCATCCGGAATGGTGGCCAGAAGGGTTAAGCGAAATGTTTAGACGCTGGCTAGAAGATATATCACAACTGTCCACAGGACTAGTATGCATATCAGCCGCTACTGCTAATGAAGTCAAGGACTGGGTGCTTCATCACCAACTTGAGAGATCAGATTACCTGAGAATAAGTCATTTCCATCTAGGAGCCGATATTCGGCAAAGTATTCCATCTGGGGGTCTTCCCGAGAACGCCCCTGAAACCCTGGCTGCAATCAAGTCAAAAGTTACCTTTCTGATGGTTGGCACTATAGAACCGCGTAAGGGATACGCCCAAGTCATCGAAGCATTTGATTTGCTATGGCAGTCAGGAGTAGATGCCAATCTGGTTGTGGTTGGCAAGCATGGATGGAATGTAGATAGGCTCGCCAAAAAACTTCATCAGTACGATTCGGCTAATCCCTCTTTTTTCTGGCTCAATGCTATCAGTGACGAATATTTGGAGCAGGTATATGCGTCTAGTACTGTTTTGCTAGCGGCTTCTGAGGGTGAAGGGTTTGGGCTTCCCTTGATTGAGGCTGCGCAACACCAATTGCCTATTATCGCTCGTGATATTCCTGTTTTTCGAGAGGTCGCTGGAGAAAATGCTTTCTACTTCAAAGCCCAAGAGCCTCAACAACTAGAGGCAGCAATTAAAAAATGGTTAGATTTACATAAAAAAAATCAAGTTCTCAGTTCAACCAATCTCAAATGGTTAACTTGGGAGCAAAGTACTGAAGAGCTATTAAGTGCATTAAAGCTTGCATAGCCCAACACCTAAGTTAGTCCGCATGCACTAAGTCAAAACCGTGCATTCCTCTAAGAGGCTTTGCTCAGTTGCAGTCAGCTTTCAAGATAGAAACAAAAATACTTATGAGCGAACATGGGTAAACATATTTAGTGAGACTATCCATTAGTGTAATTAGACTTGAATATAGAAAACTGAGCTTCTTTGAAACCACCAACAATATTGAGAAATTTCATATTCAATATATGGTGATACATTACCGAATAACTCTGGTCAGCATCATGTAAATCCATGTAACTAGACCCATCAACTGCATATAGAACTGGAAAGACAGAACGTAAGAAATCGAAAAAGTCTGGAATGGATGTCCTCTGAAAGGCGTTAAGACACCAATGATTTAATTCTAAGGTAACTATCGGCTGAAAGCGTGATAGTGTCTCTGTGGCCCCTCTGAGAACATGTCCTTCAAAACCTTCTACATCAATTTTGATAAAGTCCAACTGTTGAAAATTCAACTGGGTAGCAATTTCGTCTAGCTGTCGGACAACTATTTTCTCTACAATATGATCAGAGTTTGCGCTTGTCTGATTAGAGACAAAACCTCCTGACCTATTAGATGGAGCAAATGTGAGCGTAGTCTCCATGGACTCAGAGCCGAGACCTATATTATGAAGAACAATATTCTTCATTCCCGAATCAACAACATTCTTATCAAGAAATGAAAATGTGGTTTGGGACGGCTCGAAAACATGGACCTTACCAGCTAGCGTTCCAAACAATATGGCAGTGCATCCAATGTTTCCACCAATGTCTAAAATTGTTGTACTGTCACGAGCTAAGACCTTGAATAGCTTTACCATATGTGGCTCAAAGCCTTTGCTTATGTGGTCTAGATAGTTGTCATCTGAGGAGATTTTATACTTTACCCCATCGATATCGACAGCTATTTGGCGTACTTCTCGTGTCAGCTTTGAATTCATGTTTTAGTTCAAGCTCTACGCTTTAGAATATACATGTTTACAATACAGCTATCCCAGTTATTTCAGTAATCCTAGTATTGCTCTGCTTAGATAATTATCTGATGCTTCTAGCAACATCAATTCACGCTTGCTAAGGTGATTTTCATTCACTAGTTAGAATAGTTGAACTTCTATTACTTTGTTCCCAGCTTCGAAATAAACATTTTTAGACTGCTCACTAATCTCTATGGCGTTTCATGCTTGATCGCTTGTTGCAAACTATTTACAACTCTCTCAATTTGAGAGCCGTCTAATTCGGGCCACATGGGCAAACTAATGACTTCATGGGAGAGTTGATTGTTGACCGGTAGCTCAGGGTAGAGTCCAGCATAGATAGGGAGCTTGTCTTGGGGAATGGGGTAGTACACCATTGCTCCTATACCCGCATCGAGTAGGGCTTGGCGGATGCGATCGCGTCCTCCCCCAAGCACCCGAACCGTGTACTGATGAAATACATGCCCTGCAGACATAGCAGGCGTAATTACCCCATCCGTATCTGCTAGTAGCTGGCTGTAGGTATTAGCGATCCAGTATCGTTTGCTATTCCACTCATCTATGTGGCGCAGTTTTACCTGCAAAATAGCCGCCTGCATCGCATCTAGACGAGAGTTATATCCCAGTATTAGGTTGTTGTAACGCTCCTTAGCCCCATGCACCCGCAGCATACGAGCCGCTTCAGCGACTTCGTCATCATTGGTTGTCAGCAGTCCGCCGTCGCCATAGGCCCCAAGATTCTTAGTTGGGAAGAACGAAAAGGCCCCCACATCCCCAATGGTGCCGACATAGTTATCTAACAGCTGATGACGAACGCTGTCTTGACAGGTCTGGTTACAGCCACTGCAGTCGCCTTTATAAACAGCGCCAAATGCCTGGGCACAGTCTTCGATCACCTTAAGGTTGTGCTTGACGGCAATCTCCATGATTTGAGCCATAGCTGCCGGGTTACCATACAAATGGACCGGCATAATCGCCTTAGTTTTAGGGGTAATGGCCGCTTCGATTAGGCTGGGGTCAATATTGAAGGTATCGGGTCGAATATCGACAAAGACTGGCTTTGCGCCAACGGTGCTAATAGATTCTGCCGTGGCAAAAAAGCTAAAGGGCGTAGTAATCACCTCATCTCCTGGCATTACGCCCATAGCGCGTAGACCAATCACCAGGGCATCGGTTCCAGAGTTCACACCGATGGCATGCTTTACCCCTAAGTAGGCGGCCACATCAGTTTCAAATGCTTTGACCACGGGTCCCAAAATAAACTGCCCAGACTCTAAGACCTGGTTGACGGCAGCTTGTA
The DNA here is from genome assembly GCA_050043465.1 of Leptolyngbyaceae cyanobacterium. Lineage (GTDB taxonomy): Bacteria > Cyanobacteriota > Cyanobacteriia > Phormidesmidales > Phormidesmidaceae > Leptothoe. Next base: position 77,457 of record JBHJIL010000056.1, on the reverse strand, counting down.
TTTCAGCCTTAATGGCTTGGTACTGAGGCTTTAAATCGAGAATGGGGATATTGATCTGGCTCACGGTATTTCAACTACCCTAATGGTCTTGAAGCTGCAGGGCTCTGCTCTAGAATCTTAGGACGATTTGTGTCGTCATTTTGCTATGCGTGTTGCCGTTGTCCATGAATGGCTAGCTAGCCATGCTGGTTCTGAGAAAGTTGTAGAACAAATTTTGCAGCTTTATCCAGAGGCAGACCTGTTTAGCTTGGTGGATTTTTTATCACCGGAACAGCGTCATTTTATTGGCAATCGCTCTGTTCAAACCTCATTTATTCAGCGGCTACCGTTTGCTGAGCGGGTGTTTCGTCAGTATTTACCGTTAATGCCCCTTGCTATAGAGCAGTTTGATCTATCTGCCTACGATGTCGTGATTTCTAGCAATCATGCGGTGGCCAAGGGCGTACTGACGGCCCCCCATCAGCTACATGTGAGCTATGTGCATACACCCATTCGCTACGCCTGGGATTTGCAACATCAGTATTTACAGCAGGCGGGATTAGACCATGGACCGAAAGGTGCAATCACTCGGCTGATTTTGCACTATCTGCGGCTGTGGGATACTAGCAGCGCCAATCGGGTGGATCGCTTTTTATCCAACTCTCAATTTATTGCCAGACGTATTTGGCGAGCCTATCGCCGACCGGCGACAGTAATTTATCCGCCTGTTGATGTGTCACGGTTTAGTTGGCAGCAGCCCCGCGACAATTTTTATCTGACGGTGTCTAGATTTGTCCCCTACAAACGGGTCGACCTGACCGTGGAAGCATTTAACCAGCTGGGACTACCGCTAGTGGTGATTGGGGATGGCTCCGACTGGTCGCGGATTAAGCAGATGGCAGGTCCGAATATTCGTTTATTGGGTCAGCAGCCAAATGCCGTAGTGAGTGACTATATGCAACGGTGCAAGGGGTTTATTTTTCCGGCAGAAGAAGACTTTGGTATTACTCCGGTGGAAGCTCAAGCAGCTGGAGCCCCGGTGATCGCATTTGGTCGAGGCGGGGTGACTGAAACCGTTATTCATGGCAAAACGGGTGTGCTCTTTGCTGAACAGACAGTTGATAGTCTGGTACAGGCCGTAAAATCCTTTGACATGGGTATGTATGAATTAAACCGAGATACTCTACGACACCAGGCAGAGCAGTTTTCAATCCAACGCTTTCGCGATCGCTTTCGTGAGTGCATTGAGCAAACCTATACAGGATTCTTGCAAGGTGATCCCTTAGAGTAGTTAGGTTATCGCCCTCGGCCAGATTTAATCATGACGCTCTCTCAGCCGACTAAACCTGCGATCGCACCCCTCAAAGTAAACGCCCACCCCAGTTACATGGTGGCAGCGTTGGTCGTGAGCGATGCTCTGTGTTTAAGTTTTGCTGGCATAGCCAGCGTGTATATTCGCCTGTGGTTTAACGGCCAGTATGAACCTTCACTGTACTGGGAGCTCTGGCCTCTGCTCAGTCTCTTTTTACTGGGCTATGGTCTAGCAGGTCTTTACCCAGGTCACGGCATTGGCCCCGTAGAAGAGCTGCGGCGTTTAACCTTGACCACGACCCTGCTCTACCTCACCCTAGGCTCCGCCATCTTTCTATTTCGGGACTTGGAACTGTATTCCCGAGGAGCGTTTTTAATGGCCTGGGGCCTGTCGATTATCCTGCCACTGCTAGGACGGTATGGACTACGCGCCCTGGTCGCCAAACGCTCCTGGTGGGGCTATCCGGTACTAGTTCTAGGCGCAGGCGAAACCGGAGCCCTCGTCATTCGGACCCTCCATCGACAGCCATCCTTAGGACTCAAACCCGTGGCTGTCCTAGATGACGACGTTAATAAGCACGGCAGTCTCGAAGGCGTCCCCGTCATTGGCAACTTGGCCCAGGCTCCAGTATTGGCAAACCGAGACCAGATTCCCTATGCCATCGTCGCTATGCCAGGAGTGCATCGCGACCGTCTGTTATACGTCGCTCAACGCTACGGTCGGGCCTTTCCCCATTTGCTAATTATTCCCGACCTCTTTGGTATGGCCAGTCTGTGGGTGGCCGCCCGCGACCTGGGTGGTGTTCTGGGGTTAGAGTCTCGACAGCAGCTACTGCTACCGGGACCAAAATTAGCCAAAAGCCTTCTAGATCAGTGTCTTACCATACTGGTGGGCATGGTCTGTCTACCGCTGATTACGCTGATTGCCTTAGCGATTCGTCTAGATTCATCCGGACCGATTTTCTACGCCCAGGTGCGCATTGGTCGCAGAGGTCGCCCCTTTAAGGCTTGGAAATTTCGCACCATGGTGCCCAATGCCGACAAAGTGCTCAAAGACTATCTACAAAGTCAGCCAGAGCTACTCAGCCACTGGAACCAAGATCGCAAGCTCAAATACGACCCTCGCATTACCCGCTTAGGACGCTGGCTGCGCCGCACCAGCCTGGATGAACTGCCCCAGCTTTGGAACGTACTACGGGGTGAAATGAGTCTGGTTGGTCCTCGGCCTATCGTTCACGATGAGGTGCGGCGCTATGCCGATAAGTTCGAACTCTACACCCAGGTACTGCCGGGGCTCACAGGTCTGTGGCAGGTATCGGGACGTAATAATATTACCTACGAAGAACGGGTCAATCTAGACGCTTACTATGTCCGCAACTGGTCGGTTTGGCTAGATTTATATATCCTAATTCGGACAGTGTGGGTGGTGCTCATGGGGGACGGTGCGTATTAATTCGGCTCGGTCTACAGAAAATTTTCTAGCAGCAATTCGTCCAAGCTCCTGGTATGACTGGCTTTGGATAAGTGCGCTGGTGGTGCTACCCTTTGCTAGCTACTTGAGCTTAGCGGTCTTGGTGGGGTTAATGCTGACAGCGCTTTATCAGCGTTTTCAGACCATAGGACAGATACTTTGGCGGCAGGGATACGGACTTTTAACCCTAGGACTGATCGTCAGTGCCTGTTTTGCCATAGACCGAGGGAATGCCTGGCTGCAGTTAACTAATTTTCTCCCTTACTTTTTACTGGTGGGCGTGCTCTTTAGCGCCCCTAATTTTCGACCGCCTCGCCCCATTCTAAAAACGATTGCTCAGGCCATAGTGCTGGGTTCCTTGCCCTTTAGTCTGGCGGCGCTGGTGGAGTATATCGTCAGATTTCCAATTATTGCGACCCAGGTTAGTGACTGGTGGATGTTTGAATGGGTTTTTGACGTTAGCTTTGCGGGACATCGCGCCCATGGCGGTCTCAGTCATCCCAACATATTGAGCAACTACCTGACGATAGTGCTGGGGCTAGGGCTAGGACTGCTGATAGGGCAGCTGCGATCGCAGCTAAAACAGTCTCAGCCGCTGGTCGTCATGCTAACAGCGGCCACAACTTTAGCGGGTCTAGGCATTTTTTTTACTAGCTCCCGTAATGGTTTAGTCGCTGCCGTTAGTTTGCTATTGATTGCAGGCTATTTAGCCAGACGCCAGCGCTGGGTATGGCTACTGGGGCTAGGACTGCTCAGTACGATGGTAGCCGCCCTGCTGGTGATGGGGTTTGGAGGTCGTCCTCTGAGTCTGGCTTTATTTACCCAGGATCCGCGCATTGCGGCCTGGCAAATTGCAGTCGAGCTAATCGGGCAGCGCCCTTTAACTGGCTGGGGTCTGGGGGGCTTTAGCCACTTATATGTGCCCTTTAGCATCACCGACCACGAACGGTTGTTTCATCCCCACAATCTCTGGCGCTATTTGGCCTGTGATACAGGTATTCCATCCATGGTGTTTTTTTGCTGGGTGGTTGGACGGACCTATGGCGAGGGGGTTCGTCGGCTGGTAGCGGCCATGGAGCCGATTTTACTCAGCTACGTGCTGGCATTTACCGGATGCATCCTGTTTTCTTTGTTTGATGTCACCCTGTTTGATGCCCGCATCAACGTGCTTAGCTGGTTTCTGCTGGCGGGTATCGGAGTTCTTGTAGGCAGTCGTACCAACAGCAAGCTAGGCTAACCATCGGCCACTACAAGCAAGGGCCAAGACGCTACAGATGCGTTCGGCCCTTTCGCTTCTAAAATCTGGCTGCGAGACAGTGAGCGACTGCTTTTAGATAATCTTTGCAGCTTTAAGCCCGAAATACATCCCGATACCGGCTCCTGCTGCACCGAATAAAATCACCAAATAAACTACTGCTCCGGCCATCACTAAACTCCTTATTTATAAAAACGAAAAAACCGTCTAGGCCACATCCAAATAAAAGATTCAAGTTTTTGTCAGTACAAAACTGGCGGTCTGGATGTGAGCACGTTTCACCTAATTATTGAATCATGTTGGCTGACCCTTTGTCGCCTAGTGGAGCACCGATAGGCACGTTGAATTATGACCGCTAATGTGGAGCTCTAAGGCTAAAATAGAGAGCCTAGCTATATCTTGCAGACTAATCTTTTTGGCAAACAGAGGCTGAGCATGAGTAAGGGCACATTATTCGACAAGGTTTGGGATCTGCACACGGTGACAACGCTGCCGTCCGGGCAGACCCAGCTTTTTATTGGTCTACATTTGATCCACGAGGTCACCAGCCCCCAAGCCTTTGCTATGCTGCGCGATCGCAACTTGCAAGTGATGTTTCCCGAGCGCACCGTGGCCACGGTCGATCACATTGTCCCCACCGACTCCCAGGCTCGTCCCTTTGCCGATAGCCTGGCTGAAGACATGATTGCGGCCCTAGAAACCAATACCCAAACCAACGGTATTCGCTTTTTTAATGTCGGCTCTGGCCATCAGGGAATTGTTCATGTCATTGCTCCTGAAATGGGATTGACACAGCCAGGGATGACCATTGCCTGCGGTGACAGCCATACCTCCACCCATGGAGCCTTTGGTGCGATCGCCTTTGGTATTGGCACCAGTCAGGTCCGCGATGTGCTCGCTTCCCAAACGCTGTCCCTAGAAAAGCTCAAGGTACGACGCATTGAGGTTAACGGCACCCTAGCCCCAGGCGTATATGCCAAGGACGTTATCCTACATGTCATTCGCACCCTAGGGGCCAAGGGAGGGGCCGGCTATGCGTACGAATACGCGGGCAGCACCATTGAGGCCATGTCCATGGAAGAGCGGATGACCCTATGCAATATGTCCTTCGAAGGCGGCGCTCGCTGTGGCTATGTCAACCCCGACCCAATCACCTACGACTATCTCAAAACTCGTGAGTTTGCGCCCAAGGGAGACAGCTTTGACCAGGCCGTTGCCTGGTGGGAGAGTTTGCGCAGCGATCTAGACGCTGACTACGACGATGTCGTTGTCTTTGACGCTCAAGACATAGCTCCTACCGTCACCTGGGGCATCAGTCCCGATCAGGCCATTGGAGTGGATGAAGCTATTCCCAATCTGAGCGCGTTCACCTCAGACGAGCAGCCGCTTATTCAAGAGGCCTATGCCTACATGGACCTGGCCCCTGGTCAGCCGATGCTGGGCACTCCTATCGACGTCTGCTTTATCGGCAGCTGCACCAACGGACGTTTGAGCGACCTAAGAGAGGCGGCTAAAGTTGCCCAGGGACGGCGAGTAGCAGACGGCATCAAAGCATTTGTGGTCTCAGGCTCAGAACAGGTGAAGCAGCAGGCCGAGGCCGAAGGTCTAGATCAAATATTTTTGGAAGCTGGCTTTGAGTGGAGAGAACCCGGCTGCTCTATGTGTCTGGCGATGAACCCTGACAAACTTCAGGGCCGCCAAATCAGCGCATCCTCCTCAAACCGTAACTTCAAAGGACGTCAGGGGTCCGCTTCAGGACGAACTCTACTGATGAGTCCAGCCATGGTCGCTCTCGCTGCTGTCAATGGAGCCGTCAGTGACGTACGTGGCCTTTAATTATTGAGGATTCTGACATAGCTTTACAGCTGCAAAAATTTTCTCTGTGAGCATATAAACAGTTGTCTGCCAAAGGTTTCGCTTTTCTTAACCTTTTGATTACCTTGCGTTAAGACTTCGCTTTAATCATGTCGGTAATATCGACTAAGCGAACCTTCCTTGAGACGCCGAGTTCTCCTACCCCCAGCAGAACTAGCTTTATGTTTAGCAGAGTTATTCAAGCATTGCCGTTGGCTAAAATACATCTCTGCTGTCGATTGCTCCCATAGCATTCACAGAGGTCCAGTCTTCTTTATGTCAGTAACCCAGCTCATCCCAAGAAAACTTACATCAGACCACTATATTGTTCTGCTCGAACAGCTCTATCATGAGCGCAACCTCACCCAGTTCACAGCAGGGCAAAGTGTCCCTCTTAGACATAACGAAATCTATGTTATCTGCCGAGGCATTGTCCAGCTGCACACTATTCATCCAGACGGGAGTGAAACATTACTCGGGTTAGCTGGACCTTCGATGCCATTTGGCCTTGGCTTAACGAGTGTCAGCCCCTACTGGGCTACGGCGTTAACCCCTGCAGATGTGTTGCCATTATCTATGGCAGAGCTGGAAAATTCACCTACGCTCATGGCAGGTTTATTTACCCATCTGTCCAGACGTCTGCAGCAGTCTGAAGCTTGGCTAGCCCTCTCGGGAAAGCGCCTAGTCGCCGATCGATTACGACAGCTTTTAATCATGCTGGCTCAGGAGTTTGGCCAGGTAGAACCCCAAGGGGTAAAGCTGACCATTCGCTTAACCCATCATCAGTTAGCCACCGCTATTGGGACTACTCGAGTCACCGTTACCCGTCTGCTCCGAGATTTTCGCCAAGAAGGGTGGTTAAAGATTTGCCAGCGCTATTTAATTGTGCCGTTGGACATGCTTAGCTGACGTCAAACGCGCTAACTAAACAAAATAAACATACTGAAAAGGTCGTTTGGCATTTACCAAACGACCTTTTTGCCATAAATTAACAGCGAGCATTTGTCCAGATTTCATTACTTAGTTCAGCCTAAAGAGTGACAGCGCTGAGTTTTTTTTCTTTTATGGTGTTCAAAATAGTCTACGAATTTACGGAGGCTTCAGAGTTTACTGAAGGATGTGAAGCGCCCTCGGCATCTGTACTTACGTCAAGACTTTTCTAAAAAGCCGGTGATAATCTAGGTACTCGTAACCGTAGCTCAGATCGTTCGGTTATTAGTTTGACTAATCAATGCGCTATACAGACTTTGTTTGATAGTGAATTATCTAGCGACCTGGGTTAAGCTGTCCCAAATAGATCTAACCGATCTACCTTATTCAAAAGCCTCGCTAGACATTCAAATCATCGGGAATACTGAAAAGCTTCGGGGAGCAAGGGCCTTATCTTGAACCCTATATTTTTTTGTAAGCATTTACGCTTTGCACCTTTAGTGCCTGCCCACAACGTACTGCACACCAGAACTAAATATTCATGTTGACAACGTCTAAAACCGCCGTATCCATTGAGCGATTTACAGCCAACGTTCACCCACTTTTGAGTCGGGTGTATTCGGAAGAGCAGATCAGCAAGCTGCTTCCTCGGCTATACGACCTGGTCAAAGAGCAGCTGAAACTACATTCAAAAGAGGACCTAGGTAAGTGGGACCAAGATAAGGTTCTGTTAATAACCTATGGTGACAGTATCTGCAGCGATGATGCCTCTCCTCTGCAAACGCTGCATCAGTTTCTTGATACGCGTCTAAAAGAAACGATTACGGGTGTCCATATCCTGCCATTTTTTCCCTACAGCTCTGACGATGGCTTTGCGGTAATTGACTTTTTAGATGTCAATCCTGAGCTGGGAAATTGGGATGATATTGAGGCCATTGGCCACAGTTTTAATCTGATGTTTGATCTGGTTGCAAACCATGTTTCTAGTCAGAGTGACTGGTTCCAACAGTTTAAGCAAAATCAGCTACCGGGTCGCGACTACTTTATTAGTTTGCCAGATGATACACCGACAGCAGATGTGGTTCGTCCACGGAGCAGTCCATTACTGACTCCGGTCGAGACAACCGAGGGGGTTCAGCATGTATGGACTACATTTAGTCCCGATCAGGTTGACTTGGATTATGGCAACCCCGATGTTCTTTTAGAATTTGTCAACATTATGTTGACCTATGTGCGTCACGGCGCTCGCTATATCCGGTTAGATGCGGTTGGCTTCTTGTGGAAGTCCTTGGGAACTTGCTGTATTCACCTGCCCGAGACCCATGCGCTCATCCAAACCTTTCGCGAGATCCTGCAGATGGTTGACCCTGGGATTGCGCTGATTACAGAAACCAATGTGCCTAACCGCGAGAACCTGAGCTATTTTGGCGATCGCAACGAAGCCCACATGATCTACAACTTCAGCCTGCCGCCTTTACTGCTCAATGCCTTGATGCAGGGACGTGCAGACCACCTCAAAACTTGGATGATGAGTATGCCGCCAGCGCCCATCGGCTGCGCCTACTTTAATTTCACAGCATCCCACGATGGCATTGGTCTACGACCGACAGAAGGCCTGCTAGAAGAACAAGAATTTGCAACGCTGATCGACACCATGCGCAGCTTTGGTGCCAAAATCAGCATGCGGAGTAAAGCTGACGGCAGTGAATCTCCTTATGAGATCAATATTTCACTGTTTGATGCGCTGCAAGGCACCGCTAAAGGTACAGACCAGTGGCAGGTCGAACGATTCCTCTGCTCTCAAACCGTCATGATGTCCCTAGAAGGCATTCCGGCATTCTATATCCATAGTTTGCTAGCTACGGCGAATGATGTAGAAGGTGTGGAAAAAACGGGGCACAACCGCTCCATCAACCGTCATTGCTGGGATAAAGAGCGTTTGGATCAGCTTTTGGACGACCCGACAACGCCTCAGGCCATCGTTCTCAAAGAGCTTTCACGACTGATCCAGATTCGTCGTCAGCAAAAGGCATTTCATCCTAACGCGACGCAGTATACGCTGCACCCAGAAAATCCAGCAATCTTTGCATTCTGGCGTCAGAATATCGCACGCGATCAGAGCATTTTTTCGATTCACAATTTAAGCAACCAGCCCCACACACTACGACTGAGTGAGCTGAACTTGGTCAACACCGATAGCTGGATGGATCTAATTAGCGGCGAACAGTTTAACGACCTGCACGCCGTTTATGAACTGAAGCCTTATCAGTCGATTTGGCTAACCAACCATCCCTACTATGATCGAGCCAATACGCCAGATCACGCTGATTTGGAGTTTCTCTATCACGCTTGATCCGGCCATTTGCTAGAGACCATTCTGTTCTCCCAGTGAAGTGACTAAACCATCAAGGCTGTGGCTACCTTTCTCTAGCTGATAGGCGGCTAGACCAGCCGGTCCTTTTTTGTCAGCCCAGGCGAGCAAAGTCGGTCGCTGTCCCTGATAGTCAAACATAGGCACACCATAGCCACAAGACGTCTGAACCCGGTGAATATTTACTAGAATTATCTGCCGGGTTCCAGACAGGGGCTCAAACTGAGCTATCAAATCAGCCCAGGCTGGCGTATCGGGTAGAATAGCACTCCCTTTGCCATACAGCCGCAAAATCATCGGCTGCCGGTCAAAACTACAGAACATTAGAGTGATTCGGCCATTTTCCCTAACGTGAGCTGAGGTCTCATTACCGCTACCTGTGAGATCAAGATAGGCCACCTGCTGAGGAGAAAGAATTTTGAATGTGTCTAATCCTTTTGGAGACATATTCACATGTCCGCTAGCCATAGAGGGAGCTGTGGCCACAAAAAAGAGCTGCTGTCGTTGGATAAACTCCTGATGGGCTAACGCTAGTTCAGAAAATACTTTGGCCATAGAAAAGCCTTTAGATAAAGAGATCAAGCACTGCGGATAGTCCAGAAAATTTGGGACTCAGCTGTTTGTTAAATGGCCGTTAATCAATCGCCTGGCTCGACCAAATAATCGGTCGCATCAAGCTACCATAGGGAACTGGTAGCCCACGTCGCTTCTAGATTCGACAGTCATACAGCAGGATAGTCTTTTCATGGTTCAAACAACGTCTCAAATTATGTCGGTTAGCGGTCGCGGTATTCCTCTATCTGGCAATGATATCGATACCGATCGGATTATTCCGGCTCGCTTTCTGCGCTGTGTGACGTTTGACGGACTAGGAGAAAACGTATTTGCTGACGACCGGGCTCAGAGCAATGACAGCCACCCGTTTAATCAACCGCAATATCAAGGGGCCAAAATATTAGTAGTCAATAGTAATTTTGGCTGTGGTTCGTCTCGCGAACATGCGCCACAGTCCATCATGCGCTGGGGTATTAGCGGTATTGTTGGCGAAAGTTTTGCAGAAATTTTTCTAGGCAACTGTGTTGCCATCGGTCTGCCCTGTGTGACGGCTCCCCCCGACACGGTGACACAGCTGCAGGCCATGATTGTCAGCGCTCCGGACACTGAGCTGACCCTAGACTTAGAAGCACTGACCGTATCCGGTGGCGACCTCAAAAAACCGGTCACCATCAAAGAAGGCAACCGGCAAATGTTTCTTAACGGAACCTGGGATGCCTGTGGTCAGCTCCTCCAGCGGGCAGAGAAAATCCAAGCGACTGCCGCGCAGCTCCCCTACGTTAGCTGGAGCAAATAACTCGCCAGAGAAGAAACCTGGTCCCCTAGTAGACCATCGTCATTTCCCGAGACATTAGAGCACCGGAATTAACCATCCCTCGTTTGGCATCAATCGTGACAATCGTGCCATCGCGGATAATGCTGGTGGCGTTGGCAACTCCTACTAAGACAGGAATCCCTAAACGCAGTCCCAGCACCGCAGCATGGCCCATATGACTGGGATCCTCAGTGACGATACCGCCTGCGCGACGGATGATGTCGACATAGTCAGCACTGGTGCTAGGCACCACCAAAATCTCACCGGGATTAAAATTACTGATGGATAGGGCATTGTCAACAACACGGGCTCGACCGCTCACCACCCCTTCACCAATTCCTTTCCCATGGCCTAAAACAGCTGTTACCAGCTCAACTTTGATTAAATCGGTAGACCCCGAAACACCTTGCAAAGTGCCAGCGGTCATCACTACCAGGTCGCCATCGTGAAGCAGCTGCTTCTCCTGAGCGACATTCACAGCCGATTGAAAGGTTTGATTGCTAGAGGGTAAATCAACCACCAGCAAGGGTTTTACTCCCCATATCAGCTGCATACGACGGGCTACCTCTACGTGGGGAGTCACCGCCAGGATCGGCGTGGGTGGACGAAACTTGGAAACATTGCGAGCCGTCGCCCCTGTTTTAGTTAAGGACATAATGGCAGCAGCATCTAGCTGAGAGGCAATCTGCCCAACGGCACGACTGATGGCGTTAGGAATAGTGCGGCTGGTGGTCGCTGCGTCTGTATTCCTAGTGATCTGCTCTTTTTCGGTACGCAGGGCAATTTTAGCCATGGTGGCAACGGCTTCAACCGGATAGTCACCCACCGCTGTTTCATTGGAGAGCATGACAGCATCTGTACCATCAATGATGGCATTAGCCACATCGGACACCTCTGCACGGGTGGGACGGGGATTGCTCACCATGCTGTCAAGCATCTGGGTAGCTGTAATGACAGGAATTCCCAGTCGGTTAGCCGTAGCGATCAGTCGCTTCTGCAAAATCGGCACGTCTTCGGCCGGCAACTCTACGCCTAGATCGCCTCTTGCTACCATTACCCCGTCAGACAGAGACAAGATCGCCTCCATCTGCTCGATGGCTTCATGTTTTTCAATTTTGACAATGACGGGAACCCGCTTACCGGCGTTGCTAATAATCTCTTTGATTTCTAGAACATCCTGGGGATTGCGCACAAAACTAAGCGCCACCCAATCTACGCCCTGATCCAAACCAAAGGCGAGATCCACTTTGTCTTTATCCGTCAGCGCCTTGATAGACAGGTAGACACCGGGAAAATTTACGCCCTTACTGTTAGAGAGTTTGCCCCCCACTACCACCTCACAGTGAAGTTCGCGCTTTTCCATATCTTTGCTGGCCACGCGCATTTCCACTTTGCCGTCATCTAGCAAAATGGTGGCCCCGGTTGGCACTTCTTCTACTAAGGGCTCATAGGTGACTGAGCTAATGGTCTGGGTGCCCTGCAGCTGACGGCTGGTCAAAATATAGGTGTCACCTGTTTTGAGACAAATGGAGCCGTTTTCGAACTTACCGAGACGGATTTTGGGGCCCTGTAAATCTTGCAAAATGCCAACGGGCTGATTGAGTTCAAATGAGATTTGTCGAATCAACCGAATACTGCGTTGGTGATCGTCATGGGTGCCATGGGAAAAGTTGAGACGCAGGGTGGTGGCACCGGCCTCAATGAGCGATCGCAACGTTGCAGAATCCTGAGTAGCCGGACCAATGGTAGATACGATTTTGGTCCGCCGCAGGGAATGGCGCAGTGGCATAGTGCTGTCCGTGAATTAGCCGTCAGTGGGTCAAACGCATCCAGATTAAGCCTTTAGATTTTCTCAACGAAAACCAGCCGGTTTGGATGTGAAAATATATAAATGAAACCACCGGATACTATCATGTCAGGGCTGTTCTCTGCTTCGATCCCTGCAGCGCTATTGCCTCAGCCCTTCTCAAAGCTTAGAAGCTCAATCTCATCAAAAATTTCTAAAGAGCGTCAGCTCAATAACTTACCCATAGAACGACCCGACCTAAAAATGAGACAAGTTTTCCCTAACCGAGGTTCGGCTCCGTTAAAGATAAATGAGATAACGTCACAAAACTTTATTATTCACTCTAGGTAGCGTATACTTCGAAACATAGGTGTGAAGGAGTATTACTGTGGTTTCGGTGGCAACACGTCCTTCGGCAGTACTTAGACGAGTGCCCAAGGATCTTTTAGACGCAGACGGTGGTGTCAGCCCAGATTTACTTATATTTGTAGGGGCAGTTGTACTAGTAACTGTGGCTACGTTTGGGTATTTTTCCTGGAGCTTTCCCCATTGGATTTGTTTTCTTTTAAACACGGTGGCTTTACACCTGGTGGGTACTGTTATCCACGACGCTTCCCATAATTCAGCCCACAGCAATCGCATCGTTAATGCTGTACTGGGTCATGGCAGTGCGCTGATGTTGGGGTTTACATTTCCTGTATTCACTCGGGTGCACTTACAGCACCATGCCAATGTGAATGACCCGGAGAATGATCCCGACCATTTTGTCTCTACCTGCGGTCCTCTGTGGCTGATTGCACCGCGATTTTTCTATCACGAGATTTACTTTTTTCAACGCAAGCTATGGAAAAAGTATGAGCTACTGGAATGGTTTCTGAGTCGTCTGACGGTAGCCGCTTTGATTTATTCTGCCTGCCGCTTTGACTTTTTGACCTACTTTGCCAACTACTGGTTTTCACCAGCGTTGGTAGTAGGTGTAGCACTGGGTCTATTTTTTGATTACCTGCCCCATCGTCCCTTCGAGGAAAAAAACCGTTGGAAGAATGCGCGGGTCTATCCAGGACGGTTGCTCAATTTGCTAATCATGGGCCAAAACTACCATCTCGTGCATCATCTATGGCCCTCAATTCCCTGGTATAAATACAAGCCAGCTTATGAGGTCATGAAGCCGTTACTAGATGAGAAAGGCTCTCCTCAGTCTTTGGGATTGCTTCGTCGCAAAGACTTTTGGGGATTTGTCTATGATATTTTCCTAGGTATTCGTTTTCACCACAAGAAATAAAATGGGTAGGGGCGCTGGATCCAACGCCCCTACGCGTTTCTTATGCCGTTACGCTGGCCCAGTCAGGTCTCAAGCCGCTGGCTCCCTGCAAATAGGGATGATAGATTTCAGCCTGGGGAATGGTCATATAGACATGAATCAAGAAGCGAATACACATGGGTAGGCTCTCAGCCACATCCATGTGCTGCACATCTAATAAAGGAACCGTATCCCAATGAGGTCGCTGCCGCGCGATCGCAGCTGGAAAAATAGCATCTAGATCCGAAGTTACCGAAAATGTGACGCTGATCATCGCCTCTGGTGTAATCGGATTATTGTCTTCTAAGGCATCGAGCAGCTCGGTCACCGCCGCCGTCATCGCAGCGATTGAATTTTCGGGTACGGTGGTCGCGCCTCGAATTGCTCGTACTCGCCAGTCACCTATATCCCCTTGCTGCATATCATCTATCCCCCTACATTGCTTAGCTAGCTGTTTGCCAGCTCCTTAGATAGATTAGCCTGTTCTCCAGCATTGGCCCAACGGTCGGTGGTCGTACCCTATCGCTCGTTCACAGCAACAAACAACTAGCTCCCATAGCAGAGAGCCGATTTGGTTAGCTCTGTTTAACCAAAAGGACCTGGCAGCGTATTTCCAGGAGACTGATATAACCATAGAGGCATCCCCTGATAGGCCATTTCAAACTCAACCCAGCTCAGTATGCGCGAGCTCATCCAAGGGCTTGCTACCTGACTATTTCCCGGAAGGAACTTATTCCAAAAAGGCTTACGTTCCTCAATGGTGTAAATTTCAGCCTTCTCCGGGTCTAAACCAGCCAGCTCAGCGGCCCAGCGGCGAGCATCTGCCTCCGTTCCCAAACGATCCACCACACCCAGCTCTAGCGCCTGCGATCCAGTAAAAATACGTCCGTCAGCAAATCCCCGTACGGTCTCTTCGTCCAGATTACGGGCAGTCGCTACGGTCGAAACAAACTGCCCATAGCTGACATCGATCAGCTCTTGCAAAATCGTCTGCTCAGGCTGGGTCAGCTCGCGATCAAAGGACAAAATATCTTTATAAGGCCCAGACTTAATCACCTTAAATGACACCCCGACTTTGTCCAGCAGCCGCTCTAGGTTATTACCTCGCAGAATCACCCCGATACTGCCGGTAATCGTGCCTGGGTTGGTGACAATATGCTGAGCCCCCATACCGATATACACACCGCCCGAGGCAGATATATTGCCAAAGCTGGCTACAATTTTGACCGTATCTTGGAGTTCTTTAAGCGCACTATAAATTTCCTGAGAGTCCCCGACAGTTCCTCCAGGGCTGTCAATACGCAGGAGCAGCGCTGGAAACTTCTTCTCTTTGACCTCCTCAAGGGCTTCTAGCACTCGCTTTCGGGTGCCCCCCGCGATCGCTCCAGAAATTTCAATGCGGGCAATCTGTTTACGAAAACGTGGCTTGAATGGCCAAATCATAGAGTGCAACTAGATAAACGACTGCGGGTTTAGAGCCTGGTCATCAATAATGAGAAAAGGATACAGACCTTGTTGACTGGTTTAGGGGAGCAGACGCTAGAGGTCTCATGCATCGGGTGCTCTAGAGTTCATTGATGACGCACCCTAGATGATTACTATAAACGTCGATTGCGCCTTACAGAACAATCAGCTGAGCACCGGAGCACTCCCAAAACTTAACATTACTTTATAATACGGTTAATAGTTAATATTCTCTCAGGCTTATACCTTTCTCACTGCATGGCCTCCCCTTTCAACCAGGACAAGACTCCCACCCTACTTTTGATTGCTCCTTTCTTCTTGTGGGGTACGGCAATGGTGGCCATGAAAGGGGTGATTGACACAACCACGCCTCTATTTTTAGCTACGCTACGGCTGGTGCCCGCTGGCATCCTTGTGCTGATAGTCGCTGCGTTTTTAGGACGTAAACAGCCCCAAAGCTGGCAAGGATGGGCCTGGATTGGTGGATTTGCCCTGGTAGATGGCAGCTTATTTCAAGGATTTTTGGCCGAAGGACTACAGCGTACGGGCGCTGGCCTCGGTTCAGTGATGATCGACTCCCAGCCAATTGCGGTGGCTCTGATGGCGAGGTTTCTGTTTCAAGAAATCGTCGGTCCCATAGGATGGTTGGGGTTGACGATAGGCATCGTCGGCATCAGCTTATTAGGGCTGCCCGACGAATGGATTTTACAAGCAATATCAAATCTGACCACGGCTATTTCCACAGGTCAATGGCCAGACCAGACAGCTATTCTCAAGGGCAGCTCGTCTTTGGGAAATGATTTACTGGCTGCCATGGTCGGCAACGGAGAGTGGCTAATGCTTTTGGCCGCCCTATCAATGGCTATCGGGACTGTCATGATTACCTATGTGTCTCGGCATGTAGACTCGGTCGTGGCCACGGGCTGGCACATGATTTTTGGTGGCTTACCGCTATTGGGGCTGTCAGCCTATACCGAAGTCCATCAGTGGCAGGGTGTTACCCCTTCAGGATGGTTGGCTATCGCCTACTCTACGATCTTTGGTAGTGCCCTTGCCTACGGGATATTTTTCTACTTGGCTGCTCGGGGAAATTTAACTAGCTTGAGCGCTCTTACATTTCTAACTCCGGTTTTTGCCCTGACGTTTAGCACGTCACTGCTGGCGGAAAATCTAACAACCGTTCAGTGGACTGGAGTCGGGTTTACCCTCATTAGTATCTATTTGGTCAATCAGCGAGATGCGATCACTCGAAGTTTAATCGAGCTCCTGGCCGCCCCTTCGATGATGGGTATTGTCAAGGCAGTGAGTCCAGATCTGCCCATAGCTCTGGCTAACTGGCTGCGATCGCATCGCCCGGTTGATTCATCGTCAGAGTAGCCGTGGTCACAATACCCATTTGACCCATGTTCCCCAGAATGCTCAACCACATCTAGCCTTTACAAAGGGTTCCGTCATCCCAAGAAGTCTTGATAAACCATTTTCAATATCCCCCAGCCGTTTAAGTTAGTATTAGCGGCAAGCCGTTGTACCCATAGCTTTACTATTTAAAATAGCTAGACGATAGTGTTCCAAATAACGGCGCTGCACATGACAGTTCTAATATTGGGTACAGTGAAGGTACTGTGCTTTCCCTGGTTATCAAAACAATAATTTAAAGCAACCGTTTGATGTTTGGTTTCTGAGTTCCCTCAGGGAGCAGATTACGCTTTTTAAGCATTGCCAAAAAGCGGACATCAGAGGATGTCTAAGTTTTTATATGGATTTAGCAGACATCTGCCACTCGATTCACTGACCAATCGACTTAAACAGTGAACACATAAAGATGCAGGTACTGGATATTGAACTGACATGATTTGGCGCTCTACTTTAGTACTTCTAACAAGTCTGACAGCCCTCACCCTACCTGTAGAAAGTTTGCGGGCCGAAGGTGAGTCTCGACTAGTGAGCCAGCTGGTTGACCCTAGCGAGGCTGTTGACACAGGACAGACCACCCCCAATATTGGTCAGCCAAACAGTTCACTACCGCCAGCGGCAACCTCCGAGCAGCAAATCCAGGAAATCAAAATAGTCCAGCAGGAACTAAAAAATCGCGGGTACTACAACGGCCCTATTGACGGGAGTTATGGACCTTCTACTGCCGCCGCTATTCGTACGCTTCGAGGTCAAGAGAGTAGCCAAACAGAGCCTGCTCCCAGTCTGTTTTCACCAGCGGCCCCTGACCAAACAGCAGCGGCTCAAACAGAATCCAGTGCCGTTGTAGAGCCGTCTGCGCCCGTTACTGAACCCGACAGTAGCGACTCCAGTAACAACCCCAGCGAAGCTACTCAAGACGATATCATTCAGCTTGACTCCGCAGACATTCCTGACGAAGACATCAATATCGGCGATGACGTATCACCAGCAACAGGAGTAGATGCGCCTGACGCCACCGTCTCAGATAGCTCAGATAGCGCGGATACCCAGTCGGGCGTGCTCTGGCCAGTATTAGCTTTAATTGCGGTTCTGGGTAGTTTTGGCATTGGCTTTATTTGGGCCAATCGGCTAAAAGCCAAAAACAAAGACGAGACTGACTCACCCTGGGGAGCTGTTCCTGCTGACGTACCTCAGCCACCGGCCCACAGTTTATATAACGGCCACAACGGCAACGGTTCTGATAATGCCTCTGATGTCGTCGTTCCCTCGTCCCATCAGAGCGATGACAGTCGATCGATGCTAGCAGCTGTAGACAACGTCAGCCCGACAACTCGGTTGGCCAAAATCGATGTCCTTGATGAGCTGGTCTCTAATCTGCAGGTGAGCGATCCTGCACAGCGTCGTAAAGCCATTTGGGAACTGGGTCAGCGGGGTAATTCGTCTGCCGTACAGCCACTGGTGAACAGCATGGTAGATGCCGATTCGAAGGAGAAGAGCCTGATCCTGGCCGCATTGTCCGAAATTGGCATCCGCTCTTTAAAGCCGATGAACCGGGCGCTGGCTATTGCTCTCCAGGACGATAATCCTGATGTGCGCAAAAATGCAATTCGCGATCTGACTCGTGTATATGATTTGGTCACTCAAATCAGTCAAATGCTGGGTCACGCGACCGAAGATGAAGATCCTGACGTGCGTCGGACGGCTGAATGGGCTCTAGAACAGCTCAATCGAATTCGCGAAGCCCCTAAGCTCAGCGCCTCATCTATGAATGCCTTAGAGTCTGCTCGGACACCGTCAGAACTGCTCCCTGATGAAGTCGAAAATCTTAAAAATTAGACGACAGCTGTAATTTTATCTAGCTAGCCAATCAGCTAGGAGATTAGTGAATTAAGCAGCACTCATAGTAGGGTCGTAGGGCTAAATCGATCCGATAGTCATGACACAGTGCCTAAAATTATTATTTGTTTCTACGCCTGTGGGGCCATTAGGGTCTGGATTAGGGGGCGGCGTTGAACTCACAGTCGTGAATCTGGTGAGAGCCTTGACCCAGCGAGGACATGATATTGAGATCGCAGCTCCTGACAACTCCCAACTAGATGGCACACAGCTGATCCAGATTCCTGGCAGCCTTCAGCCCACGGCTCACACCCAGGGGCGTGATACCCCTGCCGTAATGGTGGATAACGCGGTCCTAGCGAACCAGTGGACCTATGCTCGCCAAGTCCAGCACCGGTACGACCTGATTGTAAACTTCGCCTATGACTGGCTGCCCTTTTACCTCACTCCATTTTTCGATGTGCCCATTGCTCACTTTGTCAGTATGGGCTCCTTGAGCCAGGTGATGGATCGAGCCGTTACCCAAATCGATCAAACATTTCCAGGGACGCTCGGTGCCTATACCCAGGCTCAAGTAGATACCTTTCCTAAAGGGCTCACCTGGCAGCTCCTCAGCAGCGCCGTTGACCTCAGCCAGTATGACTATTGTGACACCCCAGACCCAGAGCTAGTATGGCTCGGGCGAATCTCACCAGAAAAAGGCTTAGAAGACGCCGTGGCTGCTGCTCAGCGCACCCAGACTCCCCTAAAAATTCTCGGTAAGCTAGAGAACGCTGACTATTGGCAAACAATCCAAACGTCTTATCCAGAGGCTCCCATTCAGTATTTAGGATTTGTCAGTACCCAAGAGCTACAGGCCGTTGTGCGACGCTGTCGAGGACTGCTGATGACACCGCGCTGGATAGAGGCTTTTGGCAATGTCGCTATCGAAGCGCTGGCCTGTGGTGTTCCGGTAGTAGCCTATCGTCGCGGCGGTCCAGCAGAAATCATCGACCATGGCAAAACCGGCTGGCTAGTAGACCCCGATAGCGTTGACGGTTTAGTTCACGCCATTGAGCAGCTAGAAACGATCGATCGTCATGATTGCCGACGGCAGGTCGAAACTCAATATTCGTTACAGGCCCTGGGTGAACGTTTTGAAAATTGGTTTAAAACCCTTATGCAAAAGCCTGCCTAAACGCCAAATCCTCGGCTGTTACAAAAAACAACTCCTGCTGCCTATTCAAGGCAAAATAAAGAATCGCTTCCTTATTCCTTTCTATCCCCCGCCAATGCTCTCTATCCCTTTAATCGAAATTACCCGGCTGATCGAACGGCTAGCGGATTATCCTGAAGCGTTGCGATCGCTCCAAGAAATCGAAGACTGCGACGGAGACCTCAACGATGCCGCTCTGTCACTGGCGCTCAAAGCAGGCTTAGAACCCACAGAAAATGACGGCTGGCTGCAGGGCTTTGCCAAACGCTATCGCCATATTGCCTGCCTGCCAGAGTTTCGAGCAGAGCTTGCCAACCAACAGGTTGTCAGCCTGAGTCAGCACCTCACCCAAAATAGCCACTGTCCCAATCTTTTGGCTGTTCCCGTGGCCCTGTATATCAGTAAAACCGGCGTCAACGAATTTTGCGAAAGCTTTGATAATAGCCGAGTGTCCCCCGATTGACAGACATTAGCCAAAGCAACCGCCACTCTCCCCTATAAATTTCATATAAAGCAAGTTTTATAAAAGCCCGGGCATCCTTAAACAGACGGTAAAATCATGCCGGATATGGCAAATGTCAAAGTGAGTGCTAACTATCGCCGGTTTACCAGTCCATACATCGTCACAGCGGAATTACCCTCTCATACCCTGTATTTATCAAAAGCATCGGCTTAAATGCCCGATATCTAGATATCGTTAGCCAACAGACTAACTAGACACACGTATTAGCTATAGGAGCTTTGTTATGACTCGCTCAATCGCCCGCGCTACCAGCGTCACCTTGACCAATTTAGAAGGTGTACCTGGTAAAGAAATTGTTGAGCATTATGGCCTGGTACAAGGCAGTACAATCCGCGCAAAACACGTCGGCAAAGACATCCTAGCCGGCTTTAAAAATATCGTCGGCGGCGAGCTAAAGGCCTATACCGAACTTCTACAAGAGTCTCGCCAAGAAGCCGTTAACCGCATGGTGCAGCAAGCAGAGCAGCTGGGAGCCAACGCCGTGGTCAATGTTCGATTCGCCACATCCTCAGTTGCCCCCGGTGCCGCTGAACTCTTTGCCTACGGCACTGCCGTCAAAGTTCAGTAGTCATCGCCACCCTTACAGGTAACACCATGGATATCCTTGTTTTTCTAATTTTGCTCGGTGTCGGCTACTTTATCGGCAATCGTCGTGAACGCAAACACTACGAAGATATTAAACGTCGCGAAAAAAGTACGCTCCATGTACCGACCATGAGCTGGGGTGCCAAACAAGACCTGCCCTACGCCCATGAAGCCCAAATGTTTGTCGGCAGCGTAGTGGTTGCCAATGACTATTTCAAAACGATTTCAGCTAGCTTGCGCAATCTCGTCGGCGGTCGCGTTACCGTCTATGAATCGCTCATCGACCGAGGACGACGCGAGGCTATGCTGCGGATGAAAGAGTCTGCCATTGAGTGGGGAGCTTCCCAAGTGCTCAATGTGCGCTTTGAAACTGCCAATATTGCAGGGCAAACCAGCGGCGGCATGGGGGCCGTTGAAGTTATGGTCTACGGTACTGGTATTCGCTAGAGCCAAAGCCGATCGATTCTCGTAGCCGTATGAAATACATCCCGCGTGAAATAGTTGATGAGGTTAACGTTACCCCAGTCCATCCACTCGTCAATTTTGGCTATCTAATTGGTACCGTTGTAGCGGCGATGGCAGCCGTCTATGTGGGGCTGGGTGTAGCTGGGGCTCAGATTGCTGCACGGATGGGCCCCAAAGCAGAAAGCAGGGTCGGGGCACTCCTTTTCGAAAATATTTTTTCTGCCATGCCCCTGGTTAAAGAAGGGCCTGAACTTGACTATATTCAGGACTTGGCTGAGTCACTACGCACTGATGATCTCAAGCAGCGCCCTGAGCTAAAGCTGCACATTCTCGATGACCCCCTACCCAATGCGATGGTGTCCGCTGGCGGCTATGTGTTTGTCACAACGGGCCTGCTAGAAGACATTGAAACGGAAAATGAGCTAGCCTTTGTCCTGGCCCATGAGTTGGGACACTATGAGCATCGAGATAACCTTCGCAGTCTCGGCCGCTCGCTTGTTGTACTCAGTTTAAACAGCGCTCTAGCGGCCAGCGGTGTACAGCTACCGCCTATTTTGGTGGGGTCTATGAATTTAGCTGACCTGCACTATAGCCGCGACCAAGAGCAGCGGGCAGATATCTATGCTATTGAGATAATGCATGAGCGCTATGGGCATTTGGACTACAGCTTGGACTTTTTTAAGCGATTAAATGAGCAAGAGCTAGATTTAGGCGCCGTCAGTCGAGTCTTAGAATGGCAGTCCACCCACCCTCTGACTGAATCACGCATTGAGGATTTGGAGGCACTGGCCGCCCAGAAAGGCTGGTCCTTGGAAGGTGAACCAACCGCGCTACCTGAGTGGTAATTACAATTTGACTGTAGTGATAAAAATCCCGAAGCTGTATGGGCAACCAGGATCCCTGGGTAGTTCGCACTGATTTTTTCCATGAGGCTAGCTGGCAAAGGGTCTGTAATCTCATTGGTGCTCCACAGGTTGATGGTGGCCAAGAATTCTATGCCTATGTCAAGTACGTGAGTGACACAAGGTACACAGGTATGACAGCCCAACAGCTTGTCCAAGCATTGCCAGATAACTACCCTGACTTCTTTTGCTTTGTTGCTGACCGCATCACATTGACTGATACAGAGTATCCAGTATTAGTGATCAATTTTGCCCCAGAAGACTTTGAATTAGATACTGATGAGCAGCCGTCAATATCGGAGACCTTAACAGCCAATATTCAGACAATTCGGGCAATACCTTCTACTATTCAAAGTATTGAAAATAACCTATCAATCGCCAACATGGACTTTGAAGATTTTTCGGCTTCAGTAGATGTCGATGGAATTTTTAGAGGTTTTTAAGACAACATCCAACTTGCATAGCGCTAAATAGTTAAGAAGCTGATTTACGTTTGTTAGAGACGGCTGGAATTTATAACGTCGTAAGTGTCTGATGAGATTTGATTTATTTACCTGGGGAAACCAGGGCTGTAATAGCTGAGTAAGTCGGGTACTAATAAACAGCCCCTGAACCAGGGTGGTGACATTAGCGGGGCGTCGGTCCAAGCTAGCTTTGCTAAAGTCGATGAGTACTGGCTCCAGAGATTGAAGCAGCGCGTGAGATGTAATACAGCGCAGATCGCCATGGTCAAGACCGGTCTGGTCTAGTCGGTAGGCTTGATGGATCAGACTTCTAACAAGGCCATAAACTATCTCAGCCGATGGAGCCCGCTGCAGCCAGTCCACTAAGGTGGGTCCATCGATGTAGTCCATCAGCAAAAAGTTATCGCTGTGGTTAATATATTGAGGCCCTACAGCCACAGCATTTGCCCGCATGAGCATCGTGGCTTCTCGATGCAAGCTCGTCTGAGATGCAGAATTCCGACAGATTTTGAGTACTCGATTTTGCCCTTGGTGACGTACGCGCAAAACAATACCGCAGTAGCCTAGCCCCAGAATACCCAAGCCAGCAAGCGTCTGGGGACCATCGGAATAGATCGATTCAAGGCCAAGGCCCTTTAGCTCGCTCCAGCGATGAGCAAGTGTAGCTTCATCATCGCTGGGGTAGGCCAACAGCCGACGGGCCTGACTCTGCCAAAACTGCTCTAAGCTGAGAACACCCATCATCGCAGCCTAAAAATCCTAGCCTAGTAGCTGACGGGCTAAATCAACGGTGAAATAGGTGACATCACCCGCATCACCGGCCAATACGGTAAACGGATTCTCTGGCGTACCTAAGTCGCTGAGCACCAGCTTGGCTCCGGTAAAATCTTGGGCTTTGGTGTATTCGTTGACAGTGACAACGGTTTTTAGCCCAGTGGGTGTGGCAGACAATAGTCCATTGTTGGTGTCTTCAAAGGCAAGACAGTTGTCAGCAGGCAGGGCCAAATGTTCTAGGGCGTATTCGTAAATATCAGGAGCAGGTTTTTTTTGGGGGACCATGTCACCGGCAGCAATTACCTCAAACCAGCTGAGGCTTTCGGCACCGAGGGTGTTTTCCAGCAGGGCTTGGACATTCGCTGGGGTGGTGGTGGTTGCGATCGCAAGTCTCACCCCCTCGCTTCGCGCCTCATTTAACAGCCGCTCTACACCGGGTCGCAGAGGAATCTTACCGGCCGCCGCATACTGTTTGTAATAGGTCGTCTTAGTAGCGTGCAGATGCTTAATCATGGCATCCAGGTCGCTGAAGTTTTCTGGCAGCTGAAACTCGCCTAAATCGTCCTTTACATAGGCACGAATTCGTTCTTTTCCCCCCGATACCTTTAGGAGCTTGCCATAGAGTTCAGGCGTCCAGTCCCAACCTAGACCAGTATCCGCAAAAGCTTGGTTAAAGGCGGGCCGATGGCCATCCCGCTCAGTTTCGGCCAGGGTGCCATCCACATCAAAAATCAACGCCTTTAGCTCTGCCACACACTTCTCCTGTTAACTAGCCAGATTTTACCGTCATTGATACGCCACCCCCTAGTGAGATAGACAACATTTTTGCTCGATGTCTTCCCCTGAGATGAGCACAGTCAATAGGAAAAAATCTCAACTCGTAAGGTTCGCTACAATAATTTGCCACATCGCCTTGATATGTTTAATGGGAACGGTCTTACTAGTCCGGCTCAACGGGTTCCTTGAGGGCTCCACCTGAAAGCTGTGGCTGTATTCAGCCGTTTAAACTCATATGCCTAGTCAGGCATTTCTCGAAGCGTTTCAAAAAAGCTCAGCTCCATAGTTGAGCTTTTTCTTTTTTATGCTGGCTCAAAAAATAAATACCGTAGAGGCGTTCCATGTAACGCCTCTACGGTATTAATTTTTGGAACAACCCTATCCCTTAGATCAATATCCCTGTTCTCTATCAACTTGGTTGAGCAGCGGTTGCCCTGCCGTCATCCGTCGATAGTTATCAACAATTTGTGGAGCCACTGATACTGGGTTGGTCAGGCTAGCCACGTGAGGCGTAATCGTAATGTTCGGATGGGACCAAAAGGGATGGTTCTGAGGTAGGGGCTCTTGACGAAACACATCTAGACAGGCTCCCGATAAATAGTTGTTATCGATCAGCGTGAGCAAGTCCGGCTCAACCAGGTGATTGCCCCGAGCCACATTGATCACATAGGCTCCCGGCGGCAGCTGCCCCAGGGTATCCGCGTTGAGAATGTTCTCAGTCTCTGGAGTCAGGGGCAGCAGACAAACAAGAATTTCACTGGCTGCTAGAAAATCTGACAGCTGCTGCCCGGAAAATACCTGCACATTTGAGATCGCTTTTTCCCGGCGAGACCAGCCCAGAACGTTAAACCCTATCTGGCTCAGGCGAGTAGCGACGGCACTGCCGATTTGGCCCAAACCCATCACACCGACCGTAACCTGGTCAACATTGCGCGGCGCTAAAGGCTGCCACCGACGCTGTTGTTGATACTGACCATAGTTAGGAAACTGACGCACGTGGTTTAACACTGCGGCCAAAACATAGTCTCCCATCTGGCTCACGAGGCGTGAATCCACCATGCGCACCACCGTCGCACTGGCTGGAATAGAGCCATCTTGCAACAGACTGTCTACACCCGCTCCCATAGAAGCGATAACTTGCACATTAGGGTATTGCGCAAAAATACCCTGGGGCTGCGCCCATACTAAGGTAAATGTGACCTCAGCTTTATCGCCATCTTCGGGCCACACGCGCAGGTCAAGATTTGGCGCTATCTTCTGGATCGCCGCAACCCAAGGACCAAGGTCTCTATTCGGACAGATTAGACTTAGAGCCATATTGGCAGAGAACGTCCTCAAACATTGAACCGTGCGGTTCAAGTAATAGTAACTAAGCCTGATACAACAAGCAGGCCGTGGGAAAAATGAGATATTCGATAAAAAACAGCTTCCAGATAAATTGATAAAACTCTCTGTAGCTAAAGCAAGCAGCGTCAGGATCCTCAGCAGCATGCTGGACCTGATAGCTTAGATACCAAAAATACACCAGCGCTAGCGCATGGGTAACGATTAAAAATCCAGCATTAACCCCTGGAATAGCTGTGGCCGTAATTATGATACCGCTGTAACATGCGCTCAATAGACACCAGACTAACCGGGCGATGCTGGAGGAGTTCATACCACCGATGGGCTGAACCTGATCGTCTTGTAGCCCTTTTAGCAATGCGATCGCACCGCTAAACGCCAGCACTACCAGCGTCAACACCCATATCCGCACAGGCACCTGCGGCATTAGACCCAGCTGACTAGAGGCGTGTAGAAAAATTCCTAGATTCACCACCGGTCCCCGCACCAACAACTTGCAGCAAGAACCCAGAGTCGAAAAACGCTTTAGCTGCAGCGGTGGCAGCGAATACATCGTCCCAACGGCCAGACTCAGCCAAACCGTTGTCAACAAATAAAGGCTTTGGGAAAGGACCGCCAGCAGAATGGCACCGCTGCCAGCAATCCCCACCAGCATTTTTGCCTGAGGTGCAGAAAACGCACCAGACGCCAAGGGTAAGTAGGGTTTATTAACCCGATCGGTCGCCACATCTTCCACCTGATTGAGTCCAACAATGTAGATGTTGGTACACATACAGGTTAGCCAGGTAATCCAACCGGCACTGACCGCCTGCCATACATGAAACGTACCGGGTGAGTGTCCCAATGGATGACGTGCGGCCCAGGCAATGGCAAACAAGCCCAATACACTCAGGCTAGTGCCGACAATAGTGTGGGGTCGAGAAAACGTCCAAAACGCCTGCAGCCAAGGGATAGGGCTTTGAATTAAATTTAGAGATGGGCGGTTCAGTGCAGATTTTGTCATCGGCATTGTGGGAGACCTCCAAAATCACCATGCCGAGTTTTCCCGAAGCCGTCAACAGATTCAGAGCATTGTTGAAATGCTTAATGGATTTGCTAAACATTTGTATCCTACTAAGGACGCCTCTCATTTTTGGCCTGCGTTCTTTACAAAAGCGCTCTATGGAAAAACGACTACACCGAGCGCCCCTTCATTTCATCCACATCTAAAAGGCTGACAATAACGCCCGCAATGGGAATAGCTAGAAATAACCCCAATAGTCCGGCAATCCGTAAACCCACAAGCAGGGCAAAGAACATCACGACAGGATTAATATTTAGGGAGTCTCGCATAATGTGAGGCAGCAGCACATTCTCTTCAACCTGCTGTAGCAAAATGCACACTACAACTGATTGCACTGCCGTAACCACTCCCTGAGACAGTAGCAGCATGCCGATAAGACTCACGCCAAGCGTGGCACCAATCCCAGGAATCAAGTCAAAGAGTCCGGCAATCACGGCTAAAACAAGCGCATAGGGAATGTTTAATAGCAAAAAAACAACAAAGGTAGAAACCGCAAAAAAGATTGACAGCAACAGCCGTCCCCAAAAGAACCCGAGAAGATTTTTTTGAATGGTGACTGTTAACCGCTGACGCTGATATTCAGGCACTCCTTTTAATATCAACCGCCAGAGTTGGGGACCGTCTAACATCATAAAAAACGTCACCACGGCAATCAAAATGCCGTTGACAAAGTTCTCTAGCAGCGTCTGAACTAAACTTAGCCCAGAGCCCAACAGGGTGGTTGCTTGCTGCTGAAGCTGCTCTCCCAACGTTTGTAAGTCTGCTTGGACATTCCACTGCTCTAGTAGAGTTTCAATATGTTCTATCAGAGGCTGCAAAGACTCAAGAAAGTCTGTTCCGTTTTCCAGCAGGCTTTGCCCTTGGGCAATCACAGCTAAGGCCAGAGTCGTGACAACACCGCCGACTAAGACCAATGCCACTATAAACACAACAAAAACAGCTGCATTACGAGGTAACAATCGCCGACACCACTGCACTGGATAGCTCAGCAAGAATGCCAAAATTGAGGAGATCACAAATATGATCACCACAATTTCAAAGTAGGCTAATACCTGTATTGCCGCCCAGCCACTGGTCAGTAGCAGCAAAAACCGGACAAGTGCCAGATTATCCAGTCGGGTTAAGACAGCTCGAATCTTTTCTAGCGAGGATGGTGACAGGTTAGGTTGGGGAGCCACTGCTGGTGTCCGTCGCTTTTAAAATCTCTTGGACTAGAACGTAAGGCTGCACAATCAACGACTGGAGCTGATTGGTAGGTCCAGTCACTCCCCAAGTTTCTAGCTGGGTCTTGGTCGGTTTCGTAATCAGCTGTTCACCAATCCATCGCTGTACGAACTGGACATTATCGTTGGTTATGGCAATACCCACATCTACGATATCTAGCTGAGGATCTACAAATACGACCACGTCACGAGCAATATGGGGCTTTAACCAATTCCACTGAGCCGGCCCCACCATATTGGCTAGCTCTTGTCTTAAATCTTGGGTCATTTTACGGCTCCGCCACTCTGACTGAAAAGCTATTGTAACCTTTGGCATTGCTGATCCTTGGGATGGTTTCAGCGCCCTAAATCAGCGATCGCTAACCTTTGCCTTAGCGGCCAAGGTCATGCAGCACATGGATGCGATCGCAACAATAGTCAGTCACTGCTTTGAGAGCATCTTTGTCTTTACTAGAGACTGGAGGAGCAATCGGCTGGCCGATACGAACCGTCACAGGTAAAGGCTTAGGAAAAGTTGCCCCCTTTGGCAAAATTCGATGGGTGCCCCAAAGACTGACCGGCACCAGAGGCACCTGGGCTTTCGCTGCAATCAGCGCAGCCCCAAGCTTTGGCTCGGGAATCCGACCGTCACGAGTGCGGGTTCCTTGTAAAAAGACACCAACGGCCCAACCCTGGTCGAGCTGGTCTAGCGCCGCTTTGATGGCCCCGCGAGCGGCCCCGCCCCGCTGTACCGGATAGGCACCGTAGGCTCGAATAGCGGGCGCAAATACAGGTATCTTAAACAATTCTTGTTTGGCCATATACGAGACCGGGCGGCGCACACAAGACGAAACAATCGGTGGGTCAAAATCGCTGGCGTGGTTGGCAACGACAAGCACCGGTCCTACCTGAGGCATATTTTCAGCACCGTATATACGTCCGCGAAAATAGCCCCGCAGAACAGGATTAACGATAGACCATTTAAATAGGTGATAGAGCGCCAGACTAAACTTAGGTTCACGCTGTTGTTGTATGCCGTTCATCAATGCAACCTACACGGCTTCTATCTGATCTAGAGTGCCAACATTTTTGAGAGTAAGGCTGCGGCAGGTCCGTTTGATCAACCCAGCCAAAACTTTACCTGGGCCTACTTCAACCACTGTTTCGATGTCTTGCTCTGGCAGACTCAAAGAGATTTCACGCCAGCGTACGGAGCCTGTCATTTGCTGCATCAGACGCCGCTTTAGGGTATCACCGTCAGTACTGGGGGTGGGATCAACATTAGACATCACCGGTATCGTCGCATCCTTAAAAGGTAAATCAGCCAAAATCTGATCGAACTCATGGGCAGCAGGAGCCATCAGCGGCGAATGAAAAGCCCCACTGACGTTCAGTTTGACAGCTCGTTTAGCTTTGATACCGGTCATAACGGTTTCTACGGCATCAGGCATACCCGAAATGACCACTTGGCCAGGGTTATTATCGTTAGCTAAAACCGCACCTTCAGTCGCCGCAAGTATGGCATCAAGCTCGTCGCGATCAAATCCCATGCTGGCCGCCATGGCTCCCTCAGCCGCTTGGGACATCAGCTCGGCTCGACGCTTAACCAAACGCAGCCCAGCAATAAAGTCGAATACTCCAGCTGTATAGAGGGCAGAATATTCTCCTAAGCTATGGCCTGCAACCATATCTGGCTGCAAGTTTTTTTCTTTGAGCAAATCGGCTAAGACACACTCAACAACGTAAAGACAGGGTTGGGTATACAGGGTATCGGCTAGCTTGGCTTCGTCACTTTGGCAGACACCCAAAACTGACCAGCCCAGCACATCATCGGCTTCGGCAAACTTGTCCTTGGCAGCTGCCGCCAAATCTTCGCCCATTCCAACCGCCTGAGACCCTTGCCCAGGAAATACCCATACGCTTTTCGTCATTGTCATTAACGTAGTTGTCTGCACTTTACTTTCTCAGCAAATGCTCCATTAGGAAAGTGTTAAAACAGCTACAAAACCAAAAACGAGGGGTACCGACGATACTAGACTCGCCGCTCAAACAAACGCCTTATCATCCCCACTCTAACAGCGCCGCGCCCCAGGTAAGTCCGGCACCAAAGCCAGACAGAGCTAATTTATGCCCAGGTTGGATTTGCCCAGTGCGAACCCATTCATCTAAAGCAATGGGAATCGATGCAGCAGACGTGTTGCCATGCTTGGCCATGTTGCTGACAACGCGCTCGTTGGGCAGCTTGAGTCGTTTGGCAACAGCATCTAAAATGCGCTGATTGGCCTGGTGCAGGATGAGCCAGTCAATATCGCCAGCGGTCAGTCCGGCATGGAACAGAGTTTTTTCTAAGACCTCAGGCACCCGGCTAACGGCAAAGCGGTACACTTCACGACCGTTCATGGTAATCGCGGTAAAGGTGCCTTTTTGAGTGGTGACGCCGTCAATGAGCGGCACTGACTGGGCCGTATAGGCCAAATTTAAACAGCCGTTCATACCGCCATTGCTGTGCATTTCAAACCCCAGCAGCCGGTCGCGATCGCACGCCTGCATCACCACGGCTCCGGCCCCATCACCAAACAGCACACAGGTGGTGCGGTCCTCCCAATCAACCCAGCGGCTAAGTAAGTCAGCACCGATTACCACCACATTTTGATACGCACCTGTACGAATAAACTGGGCCGCTGTCACGACACCAAATACAAAACCAGAACAGGCCGCTGTCAGGTCAAACGCAACGGCACGGGTAGCCCCAATTGCTGACTGCACCTGACAGGCAGTGCCAAACAAATCATCGGGGGTGGACGTAGCTAAAATAATCAGATCAACAGCATCAGGGGTGAGATTAGCGGCTGCGATCGCAGCGCTAGCCGCCTGAGCAGCCAAAGAAGCCAGAGAGTCAGCGGCACTAGCCACATGACGCTGACCAATGCCCGTGCGGGTAGAAATCCACTCATCAGAGGTTTCAACCACACGGCTCAGCATATCGTTGCTAAGCGTTGTCTCAACCTGAGCACTCCCGCTGCCAATAAAGGCCACACCGGCCCTACCGTTTGTCATTACGTTCTAGTCTCCGTTGGTCACTGATGCAGCAACCTTTTGGTACTGCCCCTGGATATGCCCAATCACACCATTATCAACCGCCTCTTTGGATAGGCGAATGGCATTAAAAATAGACGGAGCGTTCGAGCTGCCGTGGCTGATTACAGCCACACCGTTCACACCCAGCAGCAAAGCTCCTCCATGCTCAGCATGGTCGAGACGCTGCTTAATGCGTCTAAGATTGCCCTTTAGAATAAGCACGCCCAGCTTTCCTAAAATACCGCGTGGCAGTTCCTCTCGGAGAATATTAAACGCCGCCTCACCAACGGCCTCAGCAAATTTTAGTAGTACATTACCAACAAACCCGTCGCAGACAATTACATCAAAATTGCCCGAAAGGACATCTCGGCCCTCCGCGTTGCCGACAAAATTGATGACGTCAGACTCGCGTAACGACTGATGGACCTGAACGGCAACATCATTACCTTTGCTGGGCTCTTCACCAATATTGAGCAGCCCTACGCGAGGATTTTTAGCACCAAAGGCGTACTCAGAGTACACGCTGCCCATTAGCGCAAACTGCTCTAAAAACTTAGGGCGGCAGTCTACATTGGCACCGACATCCAAAATCAAAACAGGCTTACCCGCAACCACGGTGGGAAAAACCGCACCAATGGCAGGACGATCAATTCCTTTAATCCGTCCTAGACGCAAAAGGGCAGCTGCCATAGCCGCCCCAGAGTGACCGGCTGATACCACCGCATCAGCTCGACCTTTTTTCACCATGTCCATGGCGACATTAATAGATGCCTTTCGCTTCTTACGCAGAGCGCTTAACGGCTCTTCATGCATCTCAATAGAACCTTCTGCAGGAACAATCTCAACTCGACTGAGACTGTCGGCATCAGCTACAGAGGCCCTAATTTTATCCGGATCGCCAACAAGCAAGATCTCAACATCTAGCTCTTCCCTTGCTCTGATAGCTCCAGCAACGATTTCGGCAGGCGCATAATCACCCCCCATTGCATCAACTGCGATCCGCGCTTGAGTTAAGCCCATCGAATTGAATCTATAGAAACTTTAAGAAATTCTATCAGACTGAAACCGAGTGAAAATTGACAACTGCAGTTTTCTAACAAAAGCTCTGTTCAAAGTTCCCAAAGATTTGGCGATGAGAGGCGCAAGTGAACGTGTGCCCAGATACAAATCACTAGCAATCTGTATCAGAGAGCTCAATCAGGCAGGACCTGGCTATTCTTCGCCCGGCTCAACAATACGCTGGAAAAGGTAGCCGGTACCGCGTGCGGTCAAAATGAGTTCAGGGTTGCTAGGATCGTCCTCTAGCTTGGCCCGCAGTCGAGAAATATGCACGTCTACCACCCGAGTATCGACATGGCGCTCGGGCGTGTAGCCCCAAACTTCTTGCAGGATTTCCGACCGTGAGAAAGGTTCACCCGAACGGCTAACCAAAAGCTCAAGCAGACTAAACTCCATTCCCGTTAGACGGATACGCTCATCACCCTTGTACACTTGGCGCTTGTTGGTATCAATGCGAATGTTGTTGATAGTAATGACACCAGAGCTGGGAATGCCAGAGGTGCCGGTTTTCTCCACCCGTCGTAACACCGAACGAATTCTAGCCTCTAGCTCCTTGGGGGAAAATGGCTTAACCACATAGTCGTCCGCCCCTAGCTCTAATCCCGTAATCCGATCGGCCACATCTCCCAGAGCCGTCAGCATGATAATGGGAATATCGGACTCTTTTCGCAGCTCCTGACAGACGCCGTAGCCATCAAGCTTGGGCATCATCACGTCCAAAACTACCAGGTCAGGAATTTCGTGCCGGAATGTATCTAAGGCTTCTTCGCCATCAGCTGCGGTAACAACGTCATACCCAATCATCGAAAGACGGGTTTCCAAGATTCGACGAATACTGGCTTCGTCATCGACGACCAAGATTTTCTCTTTTACGCTTTCCAAAGTTTCTTGAACTCCTACATAACGTCGACGGCAGAAGACTCCAACCGTTGAAGGGATGAGCAATGCTCATATCCCTTGAAAAACCGACAGCTTCATCACTTTTAGAAAGTCTCTGACCCAGGACTAAACCTGCGTGATGAATAGATTCTTAATTAAGACTTTATTAGTTCTTATTTAAGATACCTAACATTGTATTGATTTTTACAGGCTATGGTCTTTTATTGGCAAGCTTTTCAACGTTTCTTAAGGTTGTTCTCCAACGTAATCAAAATTTGTAGAGTACATTATCGGTATTTTCTGGATCAAGAATCGTTATACAGATTTCCTTAATCTAGGCAGTAGCCCCTGCGCTAATTTAGCCTCTGATACTCTTTTACTATGGATATGTAGTTCATATGTTTTACGATCAGCCATGGCTAAGGCTCGTTCAGTTTATGTCTGCAATGAATGTGGGGCAGAATCACGCCAGCATTTTGGCAAATGTGCGGTCTGCGGCAGCTGGAATTCGCTGGTTGAACAGGTAGTTGAACCGGTTAACAATACTCGCCCAGGGCGTCGCAGTCGTAAACAAACAGAACGAGAGCGCCAACCACGGTTGGCTAAAACATTTAGTCAGATTGCCGATCATCCTCAAACCCGTATTGGCTCTGGATATGATGAACTAGATCGGGTGCTGGGCGGAGGAATTGTCCCAGGCTCTTTGGTGCTGGTCGGGGGTGACCCGGGTATTGGTAAATCTACCCTACTGCTACAAACAGCTAATCAGCTAGCGGCTCAGGCTTCAGTGCTATATGTCTGTGCAGAGGAGTCCGGACAGCAGGTCAAACTGCGATCGCAGCGTCTCGGCATTGCGATCGCTCAAGACAGCTCCTCACAGCCAGAACCTCGTTCAAATACACCAGAATCACTGTATCTGCTGCCCGAAACCGATCTGGAAACTATCCTTTCTGAGCTGGAATCTTTGCGCCCCCGGGTGGCCGTCATCGACAGTATTCAGGCCCTGTTTTACAACCAGCTCACTTCGGCCCCCGGCTCGGTTTCTCAGGTGCGCGAATGCACCTCGGCCCTGATGCAGCTAGCTAAGCGAGAGAATATCACCCTGTTTATCGTGGGTCATGTCACCAAAGAAGGTGCGATCGCAGGTCCCAAGGTTCTAGAACACTTAGTGGATACGGTGCTCTACTTTGAGGGCGACCGCTTTGCTAGCCACCGGCTGCTGCGTTCGGTCAAAAATCGCTTTGGGGCCACCCATGAGCTGGGAGTGTTTGAAATGGTCTCCCAGGGGCTGGCTGAGGTGTCTAATCCATCGGCTCTGTTTATGGGCAACCGAGATGAGGCTGTACCGGGAATTTCGACCATTGTGGCCTGTGAAGGCTCAAGACCGCTGGTGGTAGAGCTGCAGTCGCTGGTAAGTCCCACGAGCTACAGCTCACCTCGACGTTCCGCCACCGGCATTGAATACAATCGTCTGCTGCAGATTCTAGCCGTGTTAGAAAAGCGGGTGGGCATTCCCCTATCTAAGTTAGATGCCTATGTCGCCTCGTCAGGAGGTCTGAGCGTGGGTGAACCGGCAGCAGATTTGGGAATTGCCATTGCGGTAGCAGCTAGTTTTCGCGATCGCATCGTTGATCCAGAACTTGTGCTGATTGGCGAAGTCGGTCTAGGTGGACAGGTGCGCCCCGTATCCCAAATAGAATTACGCCTAAAGGAAGCCGCTAAACTTGGATTCAAACGAGCATTAGTTCCCAAAGGTCAGAAAATTGCAGGACTGCCGATGGAGACCACTGAAGTCAGCAGAGTCGTTGATGCGATCGCAACAGCCCTCGCTTTCGAGATTAATCCTGATGAGTGAGCCCCGGCTGCGCCTATGACAGACTTCTTCGCAGATATTTTTCAGCAACTGAGCCAGCTATCAAATACAAAGCTGACCATAGGTGATACGGTCATCACGCCTAAGCTGCTGATCATTTTGCTCATCTGGCTGATCCTGATTTTCTTCACCATCGGATTAGTCAAGCGCTCGCTTAAACGACATCTGCTAGCAGGAATCGATGCCAACAATCGAGAGGCCATTGCCACGCTAGTAAGCTACGGCTTCGGCGTCATTGCTGTCTTTGTTGCCATTCAATACACCGGGATTGACCTGAGTTCGTTAGGAATCATCCTGGGCGGTTTAGGCGTTGGGATTGGTTTTGGTCTACAGCACATTGCTGATGACTTTGTCAGCGGTCTAATTTTGCTATTTGAGCGCACGCTAAAGGTCAATGACCTGATTGAACTAGATGACTATCGATTTCAAGGATTAGTCGGACGCATTGTCGAAGTCAACCTCCGCTCTACCATCATTCGCACCCTGGACGATGGCGATGTCGTTATTCCCAATAGCGAGCTCATTAACAACCGTGTGCTCAACTGGAGTCACCGGACATCTATCGCTCGCCTAAAAATCCCCGTGGGAGTGTCCTACGACAGTGACCCGATTTTGGTCACCGAGCTTTTGCTTAAAGCGGCCTATATGGAGCCAGCCGTGTGCGAGCATCCCATGCCCAAGGCCATGTTTCTAGCCTTTGGTGAAGACTCTCTCAACTTCGAACTGTGGGTGTGGGTCGATGTCAACAAACGCTTTCATATTCAAAGCTCGCTCCATTTCGCCATTGAATACCATCTGCGCCAGTTCAATATTGAAATTGCCTTTCCCCAGCGGGATGTGTGGATTCGTAATTTACCGCCCCCAGGCAATGATGGCAGCAGACCGCCCTTTTATAATCGACAAATTGCGCTTGAGCATCGCCCCCAAACCATTCCCAAACAAGCCACACTCAAGGACATGCTGCGACAGGTCAGCTATTTTGCCAACTTTAGCGATCTAGAAATTCGACAGCTCATTGAGATTGGCTATCGTCAGCGCATTTGCGCCGGTACCACCTTGTTTCATGAAGGGGACGCGGGCAATTCGTTTTACATTTTGCTAGATGGCAAGATTGACATCCTTGCAGAAAAGCTCAACCGTCATCTTGCCACCATCGAACCGGGCCAGTTCTTTGGGGAAGTGGCTCTCTTACTTGGGGTTCCTCGCACCGCGATGGCAACAGTGACAGAAGACGCGCTGCTATTTGTTATTAACCAGCCCAGCTTCTCTGATCTGCTGCGCCGCTACCCTGATCTGTCTAACCAGGTGGTACAGACCATGGCCCAGCATCGTGACGAACTTGCAAAACGTCAGCGTGAAATGCGCGCCCTCAATCTAGTAGACTCCAGCGAAGACGATGCTAATCCGGTTATTTGGGCTCGCAACCGGCTCAAGCGCATGTTTGATCTGTAGGTCGTACTTACTGTCTAGTAGCGCAGCTTGATTTTGGCAGTGACGTACCAGGGCCACTGATAATGTTCAGCAATTAGCCACAGCACAATACCCACGTGGGCCAGCAGCGTAGCCGCTGTCCAAATAACGGCAAACTGATTTACCCCATCGCCGTCAATGGGAGGAAACATATAGTTAGACAGCACGACCAGTAGAGCAGGTAGACATGCGATCGCAAGGGCAAAGCTCCAGACAACGGCGGTCACACGCCCGTCAGGTCGACGATTGGCTCGCCAGCGCTCTCCCGTCCAGAACCAAACCATCGGCTGGACGCTATCCGCCATCTGCAGCGACTGAGCCTCTAGATTAGCCGTAAATATGTGACGACAAAAGCTACAGGCAAACGCGTCCATCAAGGGCAGCACAGATAGCTCACCATGGGCACATACGGGACAGGTATACGTGTCGTGATAGCTTAGCGTAGGCAGCGAGGACAATCCTGGAGCCGACAGAGAGTGGCGCTGGTGACTCATGAAACCAAATAACTTAAGTGTTGCTCCCTAAGTTATTTGGTTTTAGATACAGAAGAATCGAATATGCCGCTTTTCTTAATACAGATTGGGAGTCAGGTAACAGAATGCAACATACCAAACTCCTTCCAAACAATCTGACCATCAAGCAGCAGCGCACCCTGTGGAGCTGAACAGCCGCGGCTATTGGCAGCCCATAGCTTTCAGCTGCAGCAATAAAGCATCCGCCTCAGCCTGTAGATGCAAAATCTCTACTTGAAGATCAGGCTGATAGGGATAGCGCTTAAGCTCAGCCAAATAGATTTTTTTATCGTCAGACGCTGGCTGAGTCTCGTGGCTAGGAGCGCTCACAACGGACTCAGAAGTTGTCTTAGTTTGGGAAATAGTTTTCATATTTTATGGTTCTAGCAATGTCATTACCGGCTCAAACAATCGCTGTAGCTACAGAGATCGCACTTAAGTAGCCAAAGATAGGTACTTTTGTTCTAAGAGCGGTAACGTTCTAGTAATAACTACTCATTACAAGCAGCATCGAAATATTAGCTTAAAAGCTCCCCCCATATCTTTATCAAAAGATACCAATATTTAATCTGTCCTCTGTATTTTCCGATATGGGACGAATTTTCTAGGTCTTAGGTTAAAGTCAAAACCCAGCAATTATAGGACTTTGAACGGGTTGCGTCGGACATGGGCAAGGAATGTATGTATGTAAAGGCACTGGCTCGAAGTATACCCAGAGGAAGAGTGGCACACAGGCGACCATCGCCATCATTGAATACATCGCCAAAATCAGGGCAACAAATTCACCGCCCCAGGGTCCAGTCATCGCAGTTGAGAGCGTCGGGGCAGAGAAGCCGGTGACTCCATTAGAGCCATCTCGCAGATTCCTAAGGCCATCAGCGATGCTGGCATCAGATTTTCCTTGATTCCTTGAGGTCACACTAGGCTTCAGCAGCGACTGAAATGGCCTTAAGACTGACATCAACACCCTAGCTATTCTGATAATTGGTGAGGCTCTAAAGAGTCGTT
This sequence comes from Leptolyngbyaceae cyanobacterium, assembly GCA_050043465.1. GTDB lineage: Bacteria > Cyanobacteriota > Cyanobacteriia > Phormidesmidales > Phormidesmidaceae > Leptothoe. The sequence goes on along the minus strand of JBHJIL010000056.1, from coordinate 39,945 downwards.
AGGTGGGGATTTATGGGCGATTAGGTCAACAGCATCTCCCAAGGCCGTGGTCAGGTTCTGCCGGGTTTCAGCATGAGAAGTTTGCTCAGCTTTAAGGGCATTGGCTAGCCGGTCGCATCGGGTCAGAGCGTTGACTAACTGAGATCGCAACTCGTCTGCTGTTTCCACCTGATTTATCTGGGCCAACACCTGCTCTAAATCACGAGACGGTTCACCGTTTTGCTCAGATTGCTTCAACAGCTCTAGTTCATTTGCTAACGCTCGAATTCGGCGTTGACTTCGTTCCGAATCATTTCGGCGCTGCTCAGACTCAGACTCGTATAGCCTACGCCAGTTGGCCGCACTAGCATAAGCCTGGTCACGTTCTTGACCCAGGGTTTGCAGCTGCTGCTGTAGAGTTTTAATTTCTGCTAGCCATTGGGAGACTTCATTGACCATGGGCGCGCTCTGCAACAGTGGATTGACAGTTGATTACCGTTCAGGATATATCCTTTTTCCGAGAAATGTACAGAGACGTTACACCGCCACTGCTAACAGCATGCTTCCCCAGGGCTACCCAATAAAAAAGGCAGTGTGATCATCACACTGCCTCAATAATAAATGGGGTTAAAAACTTAGAGCAACTCAGCTAGCAAACTAGCCCAAGGCGGCAGCCCCACCAACAACCTCCAGAATTTCCTGGGTAATAGCGGCCTGACGAGCCTTGTTGTAATCCAGCGTCAGCGTCTTGACTAGCTCACTAGCATTGTCACTGGCGTTGTTCATAGCGGTCATTCGAGCCGCAAGTTCGCTAGCTGCCGCTTCTTGTAAGGCACGCAAAACCTGGTTGTTTAGATACAGCGGCAACAGGGCATCCAAAATTTGAACAGGATCCTGCTCAAAAATCATGTCCTGAGGTAGCTGCTTCTCTAACGTATCTACAGGGGAGCGTTCAACATCGAGACGGCCGCCGCGGCTGGTCAGACGGAATACTTCATCTTCTTTGCTCAAGCCTTCAGAGTCCAAAGGAAGCAGCGTTTGGGTGACCGGGCGAGAACTCACCAAAGATACAAACTTTGTATAGATCAGCTCTACTCGATCAACTTCTTCCGACAAGAAAAGCGACAGCGCCTGATCCGCAATTTGAGAGGCTTCATCTGCTGTCGGAATCTGCTCTAATCCCTGAAACTTTGCATCAATGGGATAGTCTCGGCGACTGAAGTACTGCACCGCTTTACGACCGATCAGAATCATCTGATAGCCCACTCCAGAAGCGTCAAGTTCCTTAGCACGGTTCTCGGCTCGACGAATGATGTTGGAGTTGTAACCGCCACACAGACCGCGATCTGCAGAGACAACAACTAAAGCGACACTTTTAACATCTCGCTGCTGTAGCAGAGGAAGATTGGCATCCTCAAACCGCAGGCGAGTTTGTAGGCTATAAAACACCTGAGCAAGACGATCCGCAAAGGGGCGGGTAGCCTCTACCTGCTCTTGGGCACGGCGTACCTTAGCAGCCGCCACCAGACGCATGGCTTCGGTGATCTTTCGAGTATTTTTGACCGACTTAATCCGGTCGCGAATCAATTTGAGATTTGGCATACGTGTTGTGTTTAGCCTAATGCCCCAGTAGGTAACCGCTGGGGCTAGACCAATCTCCTCCTATGCAGCCAGGAAGGACTGCTTGCACTCAGCAATCGCTTCACTAGCGAGTTCCTTAACTTTGTCAGTCAGCTTCTTACCTTCATTGATCTCTTTGACCAGCTCAGGCTTGCTGGTGTTGATGTAGTTGCAAAGCTCGACTGCCAAAGGAGCAACTTTATCAACAGGCACCTCATCAAACAGACCGTTGATACCACCGTATACGAGCGTTACCTGTTCGTGCAGTGCTCGAGGAGAATACTGGGCCTGCTTTAGTAGCTCACGCAGCCGCTCGCCGCGAGCCAACTGAGCCTGGGTAGCAGCGTCCAAGTCAGAGGCAAACTGGGCAAACGCCTGCAGCTCGTCAAACTGGGCCAGCTCCAGCTTTAGCTTACCGGCTACTTTCTTCATCACCTTAGTCTGGGCTGCGCCCCCTACACGGGATACGGAGATACCTGCGTTAATAGCAGGACGTAGACCGGAGTTGAACAAGTCAGAGGACAAGAAGATCTGACCATCGGTAATAGAAATTACATTGGTGGGAATGTAGGCCGAAACGTCACCCGCCTGAGTTTCAATGATGGGTAGCGCAGTCATGCTGCCTTCGCCTAGTTCAGGACTCAGCTTAGCTGCACGCTCTAGTAGACGGGAGTGAATAAAGAACACATCACCAGGATAGGCCTCACGTCCGGGTGGGCGACGCAGCAGCAAGGACATCTGACGAGATGCCTGGGCCTGTTTGGTCAGGTCATCGTAGATCACCAGTGTGGCTTTGCCCTGGTACATAAAGTACTCGGCAATAGCTGCCCCAGTGTACGGAGCTAGGAACTGTAGAGGAGCAGGCTCGTTGGCGTTAGCAGCGACAACAACGGTGTAGTCCATAGCGCCGCGCTCTTCTAGCACACCCACAACTTGGGCTACAGACGCTGCTTTTTGACCAACGGCGACGTATACGCAAACAACGTCTTGGTCAGCCTGGTTGAGAATAGTGTCAATTGCGATCGCAGTTTTACCCGTCTGACGGTCACCAATAATCAACTCACGCTGACCCCGGCCGACAGGAATCATAGCGTCGATTGCGGTAATACCCGTCTGTAGAGGCTCATATACGGACTTACGCGCAATAATGCCAGGAGCCGGGGCTTCCAACAGACGACTGTCAGTAGTGGCAATATCGCCCTTACCGTCAATAGGTCGGGCCAGAGCATCCACAACGCGACCACGCATGGCCTCACCAACGGGAACCTCGGCAATCTTACCAGTAGACTTCACAGAGCTACCTTCTTTAAGCTTGCGGCCATCTCCCATGAGTACCGCACCGACATTGTCCTCTTCTAGGTTAAGGGCAATACCAATCGTGCCGTCTTCAAACTCAAGCAGCTCACTGGCCATAGCCTGGTCTAGACCGTAGATGCGGGCAATACCGTCACCTACCTGCAGCACGGTACCTACATTGGATACCTTGACGTCTTGGTCATACTGCTCAATCTGCTGCTTAATAATGCTACTGATTTCGTCAGGTCTGATGCTTACCATTGGAGTTGCTCTACTAACTCAGATATCAACAAAAAATCAAATTAAACCAATCATGTCGGCTGAAACGCTTCAAAAGTTAGTCTCAACCTTGCGTCGGATACACCTGCTAAGCACTGCCCAGCTGAATGCCAATACGCCGTAGCTGCCCGCGTAGACTTGCATCAACGACCTGGGAACCAACCTTAATAATGACTCCACCCAGCAGGCTTTTATCAATCTCAGTGCTGAGCTCAACGGCCTTTGCATCAGTCATGCTGACGACTCTCTGGCGAATTGAATCTTTCTGAGCATCAGAAAGTTCAACTGCAGAAGACACTTCGGCTAGAACCGTCTGGTTGAGGTCCCGCACCAGCGCCCGATACTGGTTCAAAATCGGCACCATAACGGCGGCTCGACCTCGATCGACCAAAAGCTGCAGAAAGTTTAGGAAGCTATGATTGGCAGAATCACCCAAAAGCTGCTTGATAACGCCTTTTTTAGCATCGGCAGACGTTAGAGGGTTAGCCAGAAAGTCTGTCAGTTCCTCAGACCCAGACAGCAGCTCTAGCAGCTCGCCAGCCGTACCATTAACAGCATCAGTAGTCCCACTATCTTGAGTCAGGGACAAAAGTGCACGAGCATAAGGCTCTGCAACTTCACTGGTAACAATGCTGGTACTCACGACTCACCTCCAAGCAAAGCAATGCTTTGATCTACTAACTTAGTCTGCACCTCGTCAGTCAAAGCGTTGGGCAAATCAGCCTCCACCTTGGCCAGCGCCAGCGCTGCTACACGCTGTCTAAGCTCTTGCAAAACACGCTCTTGCTGACTGGTCAGATCCTGTTGAGCCGAAGCTTTCATCCGCTCAACGTCCTTGTCCGCCTGAGCCAAGACTGCTGCACGAGCTTTCTGCGCATTCTCTTGAGCGTCAGCCTTAATCTGCTCCGCCTGTGCCTGCGCTTTCTTTAAGTTTTTCTGCTGTTCAATTAAAGAGGCTGCCGCCTTTTTCTGGCGATCCTCAGCACCCTTGATTGCAGATTCAATATTGCTACGACGCTCCGACAAAATGTTGCCGAGAAAGCTACTGCCAAAGTAAACAAGTACGCCAATAATTATGACGAGATTAATTAAATTTGTCTCCAGAATATCGAAGTTGAGACCAAAGCCACCTTCTTCCGAAGCAAGCAACCAGACTGTCTCCATATGCTCCATCCCAAACTGCGCCTGCCGACTAGTAGTTACCAGTGGCAATATAACTCCCGTCTAAGACGCGCCTAACAGCGCGCCCAAAATCCTATGCAGCAGCCCCTAAAAGCTTGCTCAATATCTGCTGGCTCAAGGCATCAACCTGCTGCTCTAGAGCAGCCATAGCCGACTGCTTTTGAGCCTCAAGCTCTTGCTGCACAGACTCTCGCTGTGCCTGAGCCTCGGCTTGGGCAGATGCCATTGCCTTAGCACCCGTCTCTTCAGCCTCAGCTTGAGCACTCTCAATTAGCTGCTTGGCTTCCCGCCGAGCACCCGCAAGAGCCTGCTCATAATCCTGAGCGAGCTTTTCAGCTTTAGCAAGCCGCTCTTCGGCATCCGCCGTAGTTGAGCGAACATAGCCGTCACGCTCATCAATAGCATTACCTAGAGGCTTGTAGAAAACCACATTCAAAATGATGGCCAACAGAGCAAACTGCACAGCCATCAGGGGCAGCGTTGCATCTAGGTCGAATAAACCACCCGCTTCTTCAGCTGCAGCTTCGACCGCAAATAGCATTACACCGGTTATCATCACGTCCTATTGCCCAATTACTCTGGGACTGCCATAACAGAAATCATGCACTCACCCAAACCAATACTGCTCCTATATTGACCTCTCTATATCCGCTACTAATGGATACAAAAGAAGACTCAAGCAAACCTGATATGGGCACGCTAGACAAAAGGGCAGGGAGACAAACTTAACCATCTCCCCACATCAACAATCCCTTAAGCAAAGGGGTTAGCAAACAGAAGCACAAGTGCAACTACCAGACCATAGATAGTCAGCGCTTCCATAAATGCCAAACTCAGCAACAGTGTGCCGCGGATCTTACCTTCTGCTTCGGGCTGACGAGCAATACCTTCAACGGCCTGACCAGCGGCATTACCTTGACCAATACCAGGGCCAATAGCTGCCAAACCAACGGCGAACGCAGCAGCCAGTACAGAAGCAGCAGCAATAATTGGATCCATGATGTTCTTCCTTATCTTTAGATAGATATCAACAAACTAAGCAAGTCGCCCAAACGAGGAAATAAATTCCCCTTATTAACCGTCAGAAGCTAGTGAAAATTTCTAGCCCTAACCAAGCAGGAGATGACCCAACGTCAAATCCCAACTGGATGCCTCAAGAGAGGCTATCCATGCTCTTCTCCACCATGCCCCTCAATAGCTTCGCCAATGTAGGCAGCCGCTAATGTGGCAAAGATCAATGCCTGAATTGCGCTTGTAAACAGCCCCAACAACATAACGGGCAGTGGGACAAACAAGGGCACCAGCAAGACAAGCACCGCTACCACCAGCTCGTCTGCGAGAATATTCCCAAACAGACGGAAGCTGAGCGAAAGGGGCTTAGTGAAATCTTCTAGAATGTTGATTGGCAACAGAATCGGCGTAGGTTCAATGTACTTAGCAAAATAACCTAGCCCTCGCTCCTTAAAACCCGCATAGAAGTAGGCCAAAGAAGTAAGCAGTGCCAGTGCAACAGTCGTATTAATGTCATTTGTCGGTGCTGCCAACTCACTCGCCGGAATGTGAATTAGCTTCCAGGGCATTAAAGCCCCTGACCAGTTGGAGACGAAGATGAATAAAAACAGCGTTCCCACGAAAGGAACCCAAGGCCGGTACTCTTTCTCTCCGATTTGGTCCTTTGCTAGGTCTCGAATGTATTCGAGAGCAAATTCCATTAGGTTCTGCAACCCAGAAGGAATGCGTTCAACCTTGCTAGTGGCCAAAACCGAAACCAGAACCAGTACAGCCGTTACAAACCAGGTAGTTAAAAATACCTGACCGTGAACCTTTAGCCCACCGATGTGCCAGTACCAGTGCTGACCGACTTCCAGCTCAGCCAATAGAGAAAATGGGAAATTAAATGCGTTCAACATCTCCGTCCAGAATCTTAATTTTTTTCGCAGATGCTCACGGAAACACGAAATTGCCCTTATCCTTGAGCCATTGACTCAGGCAAAACCGATGTCCACAGCGTGTAAGCGATCAGCGCGGCCTTATAGGTAAGGAAGCCAAGAAAAACAGGCACTATCTCTAGCTGCTGGTACTGAGTTGCAAAAACAATCAGCCCAATAAAAATTGCTAGACGACCACTGCCTAACTTTCTGCGTTCGCGACCTATCTCAGCAACACTCTTCGCTAGCATTCTTAAGTAAACCACACCGACGCACGCCCCTATCAAATAATTCAGGGCGATGTGGCGGGAGTAAGCGATCCAAACAGAGACGAAAATAAAGGCTGTCAACCCCAGGGTTACCAGCAGCAAGTTTTGCTGCAGGCGAAAATACTCTCCCATTGCCTGGTCAGAGGCGGGAGGTAGGTCTGTGGCAACATTTGCCGATTCTTCATTTGTTTGGGCCTCAACGGCTTCTTCAGGAGAAGTCACAGGTGATCCAAATATGTAGAAGCCATGGCTAAATACACCGACGTCAATTGCTTGGGCCAGCGCCTAAACCATGGCCGATCATATCACGGCATTAATACCTATTAGTGGGATTTCATCAGCTCTTTAGCGGTTTATGTACCACCAGGTATCGTAGGTGACAGCACAATCAGCTGCCTGCGCTGGAGCGATCGCACCTCGTCTAGAGATAAATCTGTGCCTTCTATCAGGTCTGCTACCGTCTGAATATCTTTCTGGGCCTCGCTAGGATCAGGGTCTGCACATCGACTTAGAAAGTCATATTCACTATCGGTTACCTGCACCAGCTGGTAGTCATAATCAAAAAAGCTTTTTGATGGCCAGCCCGACATACAGGCATGACGATGAGGAACAGCCGCTAGCAATTTTTCATCTTGGCTCCAGTCGGCCTGGGGCAGCGGTGGGCGGCTGAGAAAAAATTCATAGTGAGTCAGCTCTGGGTCAAGCAGCTCAATTAGACGATACCGCTGTCGTTCTTCTAGAGTTCTTGCTCGAGCCATCACATCATCAGATTTGCCGACCAATCGCTCCAGATTCCAATAGCGTGGATTGGAGAAACCAACAAAATCTAGTGCTGACGCGTCAATTAGATCAAACAGCGTATCAATGGTGTAGTCCACCTCCTGGGGATGGACGTACATGTCGGCAAAACATTCATCTTGATGATTTTCCAGCGCCCAGCGTTCCTTGTCTCGCTTGACGATCCGATTGTTTTCCGGCAAAGCATCAAACAGCTGTCGGCCCACATGGACCCCATCGCGATAGTCTCCCTGACGCTCTCCTTGCAGCATTGATATCGCCTGCTGCATCAGCGATATTTCCCAACGCCCTAGAGCTGCATAGACAAAGACATGTAGCAGCCCTCCAGGAGCCAGCTTGGTGGCCAATGCCTGAATGCCACGGATTGGATCGGGCATATGGTGCAGTACCCCGACACAGTTGATTAAGTCAAACTGACCGTCTAGGCGGTCCACATCGTAGATGCTTAACTGATGAAACGTTGCTCGATCCGCTCCTGAACGCTGGCAACGTTCTCTAGCGACGTCAAGAGTGCCCGCGCTCAGGTCAATACCGGTGACGTGAGCATCCGGGTTTAGATGAACTAAGTATTCACTTCCCACGCCCGAACCACAGCCCGCATCCAGAATTCTGACAGCGTTGCTAGCAGGAGCCTGGCCGGTGCAAAAGCTGTAGGCAGACGGCCAATGCCAGCGCCAGTTGTAGCCAGGAGGGGGCTCATCAATCAGCGGCTCTGGCGGGAAGGGATAAGTGTCATAGAGTTTGGCAACCGCTGCGCTCACAGCAGCTTCGTCTGGGGAAGTCATATAGTGCTGAATTCTTAGTTGAAGTGTTGAGTATGCCTCTAGACAGGGTTGGTGAGCGACGCCTTTTTGTCGATCAACAGGCGCGACTCCCAAAGATGGCAAGCCCTTATTTCGCGACCGTTACTGGGGGTTCAGGCAGGTATTGCGGCTTGCTAAAGGACTGAATTCTACTCTCTTAGCCTGCCATTCGCCGGAACAGATTTCGTAAACTCAGGTTACAAAACTTATCTTTATTCTCATTGAGATGACGTCGTCTTTTATGATGGCTCAGTAGGCTAATAACAAGATGTTACACAGTCTTTAGACAACTATCTTGGTGTTCCGTAATCGTTTTAATCTGGAACTGTCGTAAGAGCCGATAGGCCCATCGCATTGCATGCTGGTGTAATCACTGCTTTAGATCGTTACTGATCTAAGCTGTCCGGCGCTGAGGGAGGGGTCTGATGCAATCACCTATTGCAATCAACTATTAGAAGGGAGCCTTTGAAAAGGAATGACTGTAACTGCTAGTGGTGGAAGCTCCTTAGTGCGGCCACAACTTTATCAAACCTTGCCGGTTACCACGATTACCCAGGCCGAGCAGCAGGACCGCTACATGGAGCGGGGCGAGCTAGAAGAGATGGCCGGCTTTTTCAAGTCGGGGCGGAAACGAATTGCGATCGCGCAGGTAATCACTCAGTATTCTGAGTTAATCGTTTCCCAAGCAGCTAACCGGATCTTTACGGGGGGGTCTCCTCTTTCGTACTTAGAGAGACCAGCAGATCCAGAGCCTCAAACTGTTGAAGCGGGTCAGAATGGTTCAGGCTCAGAAAGCTTTATTGAAAGCGGCAAAGGCGGTGGTCTCTTTTCAGGACTCAGAGGTCTTGTCAGCAACAGCGGCGATCTCGGACGGATTCCTCCAGGATTTCGTCCCATTAACGTCGGACGCTACGGCCCCAGCAACATGCAAAAGTCTTTACGAGACATGAGCTGGTTCTTGCGCTACTTGACCTATGCCATCGTTGCAGGCGACCCAAACATTATTTCCGTCAACGTCCGTGGTCTGCGAGAGATTATCGAAGACGCCTGTTCCTCGGCAGCCACCACCGTCGCCCTGCAAACGATGAGAGCCGCTAGTATTGGTTATTTTCGAGGCGACGACGAAGCTCAAGAACTGGTCCGGTCTTACTTCAACGTTTTAGTAGACGAGTTTAAAGCGCCCGCCCCGTCCAACAAGCTGCGCCAGCGTCCATCTAAAGACCAGCAAGGGCTTGAGCTGCCTCAAATCTATTTCAACGCCTCTGAGCTTCGCCCCAAGTTCGTCATGATACCGGGTCTGTCAGCCTTAGAGAAAAATACTGTTGTCAAGGCTGCCTATCGCCAGGTATTTGAGCGTGACATCAAGCGAGCCTATTCTTTGGACCTGTCAGATCTAGAATCTAAGGTCAAAAATGGCGAGATTGCCATGAAAGAATTTATTCGCCGGCTCGCCAAATCGCCTCTCTACCGTCGGAATTTCTTTGAGCCTTACATCAATAGTCGCGCTCTAGAGCTAGCATTTCGTCATATTCTAGGCCGTGGCCCTAGCTCTCGCGAAGAAGTACAGAAGTATTTCTCGATCGTATCCAGCGGCGGCTTATCCGCTCTAGTAGACGCCCTGATAGATTCCAACGAATATGGCGATTACTTTGGCGAAGAGACCGTCCCCTATTTGCGCGGTCTTGGCCAAGAAGCTCAAGAATGTCGCAACTGGGGTCCTCAGCAGAACTTACTAAACTACAGTGCGCCGTTCCGCAAAATCCCTCAGTTTTTAACCACGTTTGCCTCTTACGAGCAGCCGCTGCCCGACCAGCATCCCTATGGTTCAGGCAACGATCCGCTCGAAATCCAGTTTGGAGCGATCTTCCCCAAAGAAACCCGCAATCCTAGCAGCAGCCCGGCTCCCTTTAGTAAAGACACTCGTCGGATACTCATTCGTCGCGGTGCTGGCATAGACAACCAGCTAAGCAATCCTGCAGCTCGCCCCAAAGCACCTGGCAGCCTTGGGCCCAAAGTCTTTAAGCTTGACCAAATTCCCTCGGGCAACGGTGCCAGTGTCAAATTTGCTGAAGTTTCTACCCAAAAGGTAATTCGTGCCGCCTACCGTCAGGTATTTGGCCGAGACGTTTACGCAGGACAAGCACTCAAGCGCGCTGAGAACCGCCTGGAAAATGGTGATATCTGCGTGCGCGACTTTATCCGGGCCTTAGCTAAGTCAGAGGCGTTCCGCAAGACCTACTGGAGTTCTCTGTATGTCATGAAGGCGGTGGAATATATTCATCGTCGTTTGTTAGGGCGTCCCACCTACGGACGTCAAGAAACCAACCAGTACTTCGACATCTGCGCCAAGAAAGGATTCTACGCGCTAGTCGATACCTTGCTAGATAGCCCTGAGTACAACAGTGCTTTTGGTGAGGATACTGTCCCCTATGAGCGCTATGTGACACCAGCTGGCCAGTCTTTACGGAACTTCCGAGCTGGGACTGTAGAGGCTACCGGTCTCAAACCAGTCGCTATACCCAGCGTGCCTCGCTTTGTCGAGTTGGGTGTCGCCAGCGGCGGTCAACCGGGTGAAATTGAGCTGAATAAGCGCATTAAGCAAGGCGTTAACACACGACGTGTGCAGTCCAAAGTTTTTAAGCTTACCAGCCTCTTTGATAAAGCCAATCTCAAGCTGGTGACTCAAGCCGCCTACCGACAGATATTTGAGCGCGATATTGCTCCTTATGTCGTTAAAGCTGAGTTTACGTCACTCGAAAGTCAGCTTGGCAATGGCGAGATCAACATGAAAGAGTTTATTGAAGCCTTAGGTTGCTCTGATCTCTATCAGAAGGAGTTCTATGCCCCTTATCCCAACACCAAGGTGATTGAGCTGGGTACAAAACACTTCTTGGGACGCGCGCCCCAAAACCAGGGAGAAATTCGGAAATACAACCAAATCCTGGCAACTAAGGGCATCCGTGGCTTTATTCAAACCATGGTTGAAACCCCCGAGTACGCCGAGTTCTTTGGAGAAGATACGGTACCGTATCGTCGCTTCCCGACGCTGCCGGCTGCCAATTTCCCCAACACAGAGCGTCTCTATCAACAGCTCACGCGTCAAACTGACGATGTCGTGATTCCCAGTTTTGCGCCATCGGTATCGACCCAGGCGTCAATTGATACCTAAGGCCAATAGGCATAGTTGGTCATATATTGACTTAAATAAGCTCTGTTCAATGGGTGCTAAGACCTCACACGCTTGGCACCCATTGAGTTTTTATCCAGTTCTCAGCTGTTTTTCCCTGGTAGGGCTCAAACAGGTCACGGTGGCTTAGAAACAACGGTGCAAAATAACGATTCTGAGGATTGTTGTTACGAAATATTGCACATCCCCTTAGAAGGTTAACTGAATGCCGGAAAATACCATTGGAAGGCAGATGAGCTGACATTGAAGATTCGCAGAATCTGATAAATATTGGCATGCTTCACTGGTCGGGTCAGGTAATGCATCAGTGACTAGGATGCCTGCTTGATTCGGGGTTAAAGTAAACAGGGGCTACTTTAATTACTCTCTACGAAGTGAGTGATTGTGAGCAGCTTCTTGAAGGTGAAAGCCAGACCATTCATCTGGTTATATTCTTTCGGAGGAATCCATAAATGAGTATTGTCACGAAATCTATCGTGAATGCTGATGCTGAGGCTCGCTACTTGAGCCCTGGTGAGCTAGATCGCATTAAGGGCTTTGTTAGCTCGGGTGAGCGTCGTCTTCGCATTGCTCAGGTTTTGACTGAGTCTCGCGAGCGCATCATTAAGCAAGCTGGCGACCAGCTTTTCCAAAAGCGTCCTGACGTTGTTTCTCCCGGTGGTAACGCCTACGGTGAAGAGATGACTGCAACCTGCTTGCGCGACATGGACTACTATCTACGTCTCGTTACTTACGGCATTGTTGCTGGTGACGTTACTCCCATTGAGGAGATTGGTCTAGTCGGTGCTAAAGAGATGTACAACTCTCTCGGCACATCTATCCCTGCTGTAGCTGATTCAATTCGCTTTATGAAGGGTGTTGCATCTTCTCTACTGTCTGGTGATGATGCTGCTGAAGCCGCTTCTTACTTCGATTACGTTGTTGGTGCGATGTTGGGTTAAGTCATCTGATTTTCCCCTTGCGTTATTAAGCCACATCGTAAAATCTCACTAAGGAATTCAAATCATGCAAGACGCGATTACTTCTGTAATTAATTCTTCTGACGTTCAGGGTAAGTACCTTGATCAGTCTTCCATGGATAAGCTAGCTGCTTACTTCCAGACTGGTGAGCTGCGTGTTCGCGCGGCTACTGCCATCGGTGCTAACGCTTCCGAAATCGTTAAGGATGCTGTAGCTAAAGCGCTGCTGTACTCCGATATCACTCGTCCTGGTGGCAACATGTACACCACTCGTCGCTATGCTGCTTGCATTCGTGACTTGGACTACTATCTACGCTATTCCACCTACGCTATGTTGGCTGGCGATCCTTCCATCCTTGATGAGCGCGTGCTCAACGGACTGAAGGAGACCTACAATTCTTTGGGTGTACCTGTAGGTGCTACTGTACAAGCCATTCAGGCCATGAAAGAAGTCACCGCTAGCCTAGTTGGTGCTGATGCTGGCAAGGAAATGGGCGTTTACTTCGACTACATTTGCTCTGGCCTTAGCTAGGTCAAGTTAATGTGGTTTAGATCGGCTAACCCGATCTAGCCTCTGTTTCGGAAGTCTGAAGCGAGTGTTGGTTGGTTGAAATCTGTCTACGATGAGAGATTATGACGGCTTGCCATTGGTTATCAGACTTCCGAGCTTTTAGTTCTGTATTTACTGTGCAGAGCGGCATGACAGTTGCTTCGTAGCATAAGTCATGGCAGATTTTATATATGCTTGCGACCTGATGACTAGCTGGTTTAGAAGAAACCAGTTTTATCAGGATCTGGCTAACAACTAATCCTATTGAACCCAGGCTCAGATACAGCCGCTGATGTAAATAGGCTTTTCGCAATCGATTTGCAAAATAATTTTTGTTTGAGAGTAGGAGACATCTCTGCTATGCGTATGTTTCGGATTACTGCCTGTGTGCCGAGTCAATCTCGCATTCGCACCCAGCGCGAGCTACAGAATACTTTTTTTACTAAGCTCGTTCCCTACGACAGCTGGTTTCGCGAACAGCAGCGGATTCAAAAGATGGGCGGCAAAATTGTCAAGGTAGAGTTGGCTACTGGTAGACCTGGAGCTAATACTGGACTCGCCTAAGTCTCTGTAAAAACTGATAAAAAAGAAGGAGCAGCTAGGTAAGCTGCTCCTTCTTTTTTTGGCATCCTCAGGCGTTTTGCAAACGTATTGCCGTAGCCGTCAGCATCTGCTTGCAAGGATTATGCAGGGTCTAAACGATGTGCGTCAGGCCCATATACCATTCAGCCTCTATGAAGCTCCTAGGCCAAGGGAAAAAATTCTATGAAATATTGTCTAGGTTGCCGGAATGGTTTTGGGGTTAAAAGTATCGTGTAGGGACACACACTTCGCTGACAAAGCAATGACATCCATCTTTCTGAAATCCTGTACGGGTCTGTTAGCATGTGCCCTTGGTTTGGGTGTGATTGGAACGCAGTTTGACGTAGATCATGGAGTCGCCGTAGCCACGGCCCAGGCCCAGGGGATTAATGAAGATACAAACGTACGCGTATATCAACAGGCTAGTCCGGCAGTCGTGGCTATTGATGCAGGTGATAGCACGGGTAGTGGAAGCATCATCACGCCGGAGGGACTGGTCTTAACCAATGCCCATGTCGTCGGTGGGGCTAGCCAAGTAACGGTGCGACTGGCGGATGGTCGCGAGTTTTCTGGTCGGGTCATTGGATATGCCGATGAGAATTTGGATCTAGCTGCGGTACAAATTGACGGAGGAGATAGTAAATTCCCCGTTGTGCCGCTGGCGAACAGCACTGCTCAGGTGGGGCAGCAGGCGTTTGCCATTGGCAATCCATTTGGTCTACAGGGTACCTTTACCGTCGGCATCGTCAGTCGGATCGATTCAGAACGCGGGTTAATTCAAACGGACGCAGCTATCAACCCAGGCAACTCGGGCGGTCCCTTGTTAAATCGGAATGGTGAGCTAATCGGGGTTAATACGTCAATTTTTACAACGGGTGAACGTGCAGGCAATATCGGTATTGGCTTTGCGATCGCAACCCCCCAAGTCCGCCCCTTTATCACCGCCGTACAAAATGGCACAGCAACTACAACCGCCTCCCGCCAACGCCAAGCAACCCAGGCTCCCTCACCAGTAATCATTGACGGCAGCACTATCCAGGCTCGCCTCGATAGCAACAGCAATGTATTACCAGACAATAGCTATTTCAATGCCCACACCTTTGAAGGTAGAGCCGGTCAGCGTATCAGCATCACTATGACGAGCAATCAGGTGGACTCCTATCTATTGCTCTATGGTCCAAATCAAGAATATCTAGGCGAAAACGATGACAGCAGCAACAGCCAGAACGCTCGTCTAGACGTTACCCTACCCACCAACGGCACCTACTTTATATTTGCCAATTCCTACGGAGCCAGCGAGCAGGGCCAATACGAACTGAACGTTAACAGCCTGAATGATACTAGCGGCTATAGTGACGCTAACGGCTACTTGGTCAATCAAAGCGGTGTTCTCAACGCTCAAGACGATCGTCTGACAGACAACAGCTTCTATGACGAATACTCATTTAGCGCCCAACAAGGACAAGACGTCACGATTACTCTAACCAGTCAAGACTTCGATGCCTATCTGTTGCTAATCGATAACCAGGGCAACAAAATTGCTGAAAATGATGACATCAGTCAAAACAACAGCAATGCCTCCATTCGCATATCTTTACCCTACACCGGTGACTATCGAGTCATCGTCAATGCCTATGACCAAACAGGTCAAGGGCAATATCAGATGAGCGTTCGATAGCAGTCGGACCTCTGCTCACATGGTTAGGCCAGCCCTAGCCATGTGAAAAAATCCTGGCGCGTAAAAAATTCAAGCAGTAGTAGGGCCAAAAACCCCACCATGGCAAAACGACCGTTGATGCGTTCCGCGTAGGTGGTCCATCCAAAGCCGGGGTCATCAGCCCCTGGAGATTGTGACGTATCGGATTCTACAGGATTAGAGTTAGACATACCACAATCAGAACACTAAAAAACAAATAGAGTCTTACAGACTAAATACTCAGAACTACTGAGCTAAAAGTTTCGTTATCTGGGCGAAACTTTGGCTAATTTTATACTATTGATCACGCATCATCGACACACTTTCAAACAAATTGCTTTGTCTAAAAGTCAATACTGTAACGTTACGCCCACAGTTCACCAGACCCGTGGTAGCTAGATGCTTTAAATAGCAACAGCTATATAAGACGCAATCTGCTGTTGCCATAGCCTTTCCTTTAGAAATAGGCAGTCAACAGATTGCTATGGCTCTCAGCCAGCCACCATTGCATAGATTAAACCTGTTGACTGGCCTTCTTAAAGCCTTAGCAACGGATAGCTCCAGGCTTTCCAAAGACTATTCATATGCTTCAAAAATAGATTTTTTCTGTCTAAACCAACATTTCTTAAACCTATCGAGTTCAGTATTTTATACTTACCCTCTAACCGAGTTAGTTCACCAAAAATATTCAATGACAATAATTTGTTACTATCACTAAAGTTTGTATATTCATTGCCCTCTATTTTCATAACTATGTTTTTGATAGGAGAAACTCATAGTTTTAACTAAGAGGGATTTTGAGGCTTCGATACCCATAGATAAACAGGTTTTTTGTCTGTTATAATCAGGACTCTCATTAGAAATGTGTTCTGCACAAAGCAGCAATCAAGAGCTTTGTAGCCCTAATTCCGACAGCTTACTTCCATCGCCTCTTTCTAGACCTAATCATTAAATCTTCAAATCTGATGGCTGATACTAAAACTACGCCACTTACAGGAAAAGCATTACTTCAGAAAATGAAGGAAATAACCCATCTACCGAAGCGGGAAAAAGCTAAGGAATGTGGTTATTTCAGCATTACTAAAGACAAGCAGGTCAGAGTTAATCTGACTGATTTTTATGACGCCCTGCTAGCCGCCAGAGGGATCCCTCTGGGGCCAGAGAGTACTAAAGATGGGCGCGGACGTGAACCGACTTATCGCGTTAGTGTCCACAAAAATGGGCAAATTGTTATTGGTTCTACCTACACTCAAGAAATGGGGTTAAAGCCAGGTGATGAGTTTGAAATTAAGCTTGGCTATAAGCACATACACTTAATTCAGTTGGGTGAAAATAAAGAAGCGGATGAAGATGATTAGGTTCAAGTTTAGGGCTCTAATTTAAGTGTTATGCAATGTTACATAGGCTTTTAGATTAGCTTACAAATCAGCCATCGTGGACCGATTACATAAGTCACCTAGCATGCATAAAAGAAGGGCCAGAGAATATTTCTCTGGCCCTTCTTTTATGCATTACTATCTTATTTCCACAACTGCGGCTACGCCACAACCTCTAATTGGGCAATCAAGGGCTCGTCTAAGGTTTGCACCTTATCAAGCAGTAAGCGACTGAGATAGGCGCGCAGTTGGACAGCTTGACCCTCGTTGGGAATATACATATGCCCCCCTGACTCGGTGATGGTTTTGCTAAACAGCGGGGTTTGCAACAACGCTCGATAGGTGGGTAAATCGGTGGTGCGATCGCAAATCAGCCCACGATCCGCCGCCGTCGGCACTAGCCCTGGCGGCAGATGACCCTCCAATAGGGCCAAAATATGTAAATGACAGGCCTGGGTATTGATTCCCCGCTGCTCCAGCAGGTGCAAAATGGCGCCCACAGGTAACGGCTGTTGGGGAAAGACCCGTAATAGCTCCATCAATAAAAAGTAGTCACTGTACTGCTGACGGGTGACGTTGAGTACCTGGGGATAGCGCGCCAAATTAACTAAGCCATAGGCAACGCGGCTACAGCTTTGGGGCAGCTCGCTAGCGTAGGTATCTTGAATAATTGTGGCATTGGGAAATTTTTGCCGCAGCCAGCGAGCAATGGCGGGTAAGGAGGCTGAACCGCCGGTACACAGCACCTGCTTAATCGATTGAGCATCGACGGTGTTATTACTCAGCAGCACATTTAGATAACGATTGATCCGCTGGATGTAGGGCAAGAAAATCAGATTTTCCAGGTGTCGTCGCTTAATCAGCCAACATTGCCCCGCCAGGGTGATCTGCATTTGACTTTGTTGCTGCAACGCCAGCTTTAAATGGCGGGCCGCCGCCAGCAAACTCTGCCCCAGATTAGACCCCAGCAATCGGTGCTGCAGACTATAGCGCTGGGCCCAGTCAACATGACCTACATTGGGCAATGTCAGATCATCCAAATTCAGCAGCGACCAGTCCGCATCTTCAGCCGCCAAATGCCCCTGCCAATCCCAGCGAGTCGATTCGGCCGCGTCTATGTCTGACAGGGACTGACGCCGCTCTTGGGGAAGGAGCAGCTGACAGACAATATCTTGGTCCAGGGCATCCCCAGCATAGGCAAAGCCACGCAGGGCAAAGTCGGCATAGTTGAGGCTAGCCAAATCCTTGGGTAAGTTGACTATGCCCAGCTCGGTCATTACGGCCCCACCACTAATAATCACCGTGCCGTCTTGCCACTGACAGTTATATAGGCTGGGCTGACGCGATAGGGATACGGTCTCGGCTAAAGCACTATCCCTAGGATCGGGAAGACCGGATAAAACGGATGCGATCGCATCTTCCACAAATACAATTTGCTCTGGCTGGGCAATCAAACCCGACGCCAGCACCGCTTCACGCAGGTTAAAACTATAGGTATCTGGCCAGTTGGTGGGGTAGCCAACAATCACACCCTGCAGACTTGCCAACACCTGACCCAGGTCAGTACCTTCTAAGCCCACCGCCTGACCCTGATTGACCGAATATTTCAGCAACGCCACCATAGCCTGCAACATCTGCAACATTGGCAGCTCCACAGTATCTGACCAACGCACCCAAGGATCCGAGTTAGGCAGGGTTTGACCATGCCCCACAGCCACCTTTAGCAGCGGTTTAAGGCGATTTACCCCAATTAGCTCCGTGGAGCCAGACGTATCCAAGAGATCGCTCAGGTCTCCCAGGGCGTCATACCCCACAGCCACCGTGTCCTGGGCTGAGGTCATGACTGCCACCGCAGGCAACCGAAAATGCTTGCTATCGTCAGCGGGCGTTTGCCAATAGAGGGGATACACCTGACCCGTGCGACGATTCATCAACACAGCCGATAGCCCCGTTGCTCCCACATCGAGGCCCAGGAACCAGTCGCCGTCCAGATTTACAGCAGGGGTGTCTGGCTCAATAACGGGAGGAGGAGCCTCGGGAGTAACAAATAATGCTGCATCCGAATCCGCCCGATCACCATCGCTGCTATCACTCTCCTTATCAAGCGGGACCACAGGTACCGTAGCCCCACTGTCCCCAGGCTCATCGGGAATGAGGGGAATCAGGGCCTCTGGGGAGGTGGTCATATCTAGACCCAGTTCTGCCAATGGGTCCGATGGTTGCGCCGCATCAGGCTGGCTGAAGTCAGCTTGAGCCAGGGCGTCTAAATCGGCTAGGGGCGACTGGCCAAAAAGCTCATCCAGCTCATCTAAGCCCAGCGCTTCTCCTTCTACCATGTCGGAGCTGGGTAAATCATCGACGATCAGCAGATCGTCCAAATCATCCGCCAAATCCTCTGAGACGGCTTCTAAAGACATATCGTCAGCAACGATGCCTAACGGCTCATCTTCCCCGTTGTCTTCTTCAGGCTCATCGCCAGCAGAATCGCCAGCATCAGACAGATCAAGATCAACTTCCTCAAGATCAAACGCCTCAGCGCCAGACATATCAGCGAAGGACAGGTCTTCGGATGGGGCAGCAGTATCTGCCGTCATGGGCGCAACAGCATCGTCTGCCGCCATGGTTTGCCAAAATGCCTCTTGCTCAGCCTGCAAAAAGTCATCTGAGGCAGGGGAGTCTGCGTTTAGCTCGGCGGCCAGCAAATCGGGGGGCAAATCGGGGGTTGAAGCTGAGTCCAATCCAGGCTCTGTCGCTTCTATGGCAGGAACCGAGAAAGCGTCATCCTCACCCGTCACAGATTCTTCTAAATCAGACAAAATTTGACCAATGACCTCTTCTGTCGGCTGTTGAGACAGGGCATTCGATTGCTCACTCAATCCACCCAGCTCATTGGCCAGGGAGTCTGGCAAACCATCGTCAAATTCGTCCGCCAATGGCTCGGTTATCAGCCCTATTAGATCTAGCTCCTGGGAGCCCGGGTCGGCTATGGGAGGTGGAGCGATGGCCGCTAGGTCTATGTCATTGGCTGATGGGTCATCCACATCAACAGAATCGCTGGCAAAGCCCTCAAACAGGTCAAAGTCGTCGTCATCGGCTGGCGGCACTGCCTCAGCAACGTCCCCATCCAAATTTTCCTCCGCCTCCACAGGGGCGCCCTCTTCAGGAGCGGCAGGTGCCGACACTGGGCCATCCTCAAGGCTTAAATCCTCCAGATTTAGATCGCTGACAATATTTTCTAAGGTGTCTTGGTCTAAGGGCTCGAGGGCATCATCTTCCTCCACACCGTAATCAGCAGAGAAGGTATCGCCGGCAAGCTTCTGCAAATCCTCATCTAGCTGCTCCACTAGCTGCCCATCGTCAAAATCGATTAGCAGCCGCTGCTCTGCCCTCGGCTCCACTAAGTTGATCAAATCCTCATCAGCTGAAGCAGCGATGTAGATATCGTCTGGCACATTCTCTGGAAAATCTTCGCCCGCTTCGGAGGCTTGCTCATCGGGCAACAGCTCTGACAGTGACGTCACGGTATCGCCACTGTCGATAGCCGCTTCAGTGGGATCTGTTTGGGCGGATGTACCATCGCCAAAAAGAGTTTCCACAGTAGCCACAGCGCTTGCATCCCCAGAGCTATCTGACGGGTCCGTGAGCTCTTCTTGGGTGAGGCCCAAGGACGTTGCTGGGTCAGACTGCTCAGCAGCAGAGCCCAGATCAAATAACCAACTATCGGCAATTTGATCGGCATCGGATACATCTGATTCAGCCAGCGATGCGCCATCAACATCGGACGGTGGGGCGTCTGCTGCCATCGTGTCTGCCGGGTTCAATGCATCAGAGGTGATGGGGTCTGATGGATCGTCTAAAAATATGGGCCCCTCAAATAAATCTATGGATTCGTCGGTCGGCGTCCGTGGCTCTAGACCCAGATCAAAATCTGCATCAAAGTTAAATAGCTCACCTTCAGCCTCTATCTGGGGCAGCGCGTCCTGCTCTGATACATCGTCTGTCAGACTCTGCAGGTCCTCACTGTCTGCACTACCACCGTCTGCACCGATGGCCAGCAGCCCCAGACTCTCGTCTATATCGCCTAGAGATAGCTCTAACGTTGGGGATGAAGACTCATCATCCGGGGATAGGTCTTCTGGGGAAATATTTTCTGGGGAGATATCTTTTGGGGGTGCGTCTTCTAAAGGCCCATCCTCTGATGAAAATAGCTCCTCTGGGGACAGATCCTCTGGACGCTCACCCTCTAAAGATAGATCCTCAACATCGGGCAGAAAAGGCTCGCCCAGGGCAGTACCCTTACCAAGCCCTGCGGAGACTTCGTCTAGGTCAATGGCTCCATCTAGATTAATGGGTGCGATCGCATCCTCTAGTAAGGCCAGCTCAGCCTCCAAATCGGGCATGTCATCGGGTTGAATAGCGGTAATTTCCTCATCTAGATCCACCGCTGGATCAACGCCGCCGTCATTTTGGATGATCGTAATGTCTTCGTCATCTGGCCCCGATGCGATCGCATCTTCCAACAACGCCAGTTCAGCATCCATATCAGATAGGCCATCGGATTGGATGATGGTACTGTCCTCATCCACCTCAATATCATCAAGATCAAGCCCTTGGAACGCACCAGAGTCAATGTCATCAGATGCGATTTCATCGTCTAAAAGACTCAAGTCAGGTGCAATGTCAAACGCTGGATCGTCTGCCGGATCGGCCGCCGGATCGCTAGCATCCTCCTCCAAGACCAAATCACCCAAGGCCTGATCTAGCTCATCTAGCTGAACAGTCCCCAAATCCACATCAGCTGTTACTTGATCTGGCTCCTGTAGCGCCGCCTGCTGAACCGCCTCTCCCAGCTCTCCACTTAAATAGGACGACGCATCTTCCCCTAACTGTTGAGCCAAATGATTTACAAACGCATGGAAAATCACTTCCCCTTGACGTCCCAAACCATGCATTTGATCCAGCCCCTCTTCTAGAGACTCGCGGTAACTATCAACGCTTTTTTGCAACGAGTTAAAGACCGCAGTCAGGGTGCTATCTAACTTCAACAGCAGCTGATCTGACTGCGCCTGCAGTAACCGCACCTGCTCTAACCGCTGCCCCGTCAGCAGGGGTGCCGGATTATCCGCAGCAGAGAGCTGTTCTATAGTTGCCGCCTCCATTGCCGCAAAATTTTGCACCATTTGAGCCGACAGCTTCTCCTGGAGCTGCTGCATCAACGTTTCCAAAAAGTCATTGATCTGCTGCTCAGACTGTAGCGGGTCAGGGCTGCGTTGAGCCTCTAAAACATGCACCTCTGCCTGCAAGCTGTCGCGCCGCTGTTGGAGAACCTCCAATTCCTGACGCATCGGCTTTAGGGAATTTTCTCGCAGGTAGCGCATTTCCTGGAGCAACCCTTGCAAAACCTGCGATGCTTCCTGCTCCATATTGGGAGCCGCCGACTGAGAAGAGACCACAAATTCCCCTGTGCCTGGGTCAATCGGTCCCCAGCCCCCCGGAGAATCAAACGTCTGCTCCAGGGACTGTAAATAGCTAAATAGCTTACCTAAAAGCTGACGCTGACGCTCGGCTTCTCCCGACGAACCCAACGGGAAGCGGGAAGCTGGCTTGGCCAAGGTGGCATCAATTTCAGCAATGAGGCGTTGGATTTGATCCTTTTGAGAAGTCACAGTGCGGCCTTTCAACAACAAACTCTGCAAAGCGGAGGATACCCAGCCCGATCAGGGGCATACCAGCTCCTACCAACGGAATGCCCAAAGTGTAAAGCAGGCTGGCTAAAAAATCACAATTTCCTCCTATCTACAAGCATTCAGAGAAAAATCCTGACAGCGCCAGCTCGGTCCATGGCGATGAAATTAGGTGTATCGCTGGCTAATGGGTGCCATCCTAATCGATGCACCTAAACCTAACGCGACAGATGTGAAGTTAAGTTAACGGGGGTGGGGGGTTAGGGGGATGATCCAATCGTGCTGTAACCTGTTCTAGGCAAACTAGACGCAAACTAAAGACAAACTAATCCTTCATGTTTCAGTAAGCGGCTTCTTTAACGATTAAGCTATGGGTTAAGCTTTAGCGCCCGAATCTATCCTTGATCTCTCGCAGTTACTAGATGGCCTTAGCTATCATAAAGTCTTGGCTTCGTTCTAGCGTCTGCCACTCCCTTAATGCCTGAACTGAACTATTTTTTTAGTTAGCAGACGGGCCTCTACTGTTCAATCATATTGTTTAACTGAGTCCACCCAACCGTGGCTTCCCTAACCTATGGATAGCAGATACGGTGCCCGAGATAATTCAGCGGGTGAAAGCCTAATTGCAGCGGCCCCCTTTTTTCAGGAATTACCTGAAGCTACGGTTCAACAAGCAACCGCTCAAATTGTCACACGCCGACATCCTGCTGGCCAGGTTCTGCTATTGGAAAATGACTGGGGTAATTCGGTCTACTTCATCTTGGAAGGATGGGTTAAAATCCGCACCTACAATCTGGATGGCAAGGAAGTCACCCTAAATATTTTGGGCAAGGGCGAATTATTTGGTGAGATGGCCCCCCTTGAGGCAGTCCCCCGGTCTACAGATGTGATTACGCTGGCAACGACTATGATTGGGAGTATGCCAGCCCAAGATTTTGTCAGCTTGCTCAATAGTGAACCTCAAGCGGGTATCAGACTGGCAAAGCTGATGGCACGACGGCTGCGACAGGTAAACCGTCGCCTGCGCCTGCGTGAGTCAGACAGCCAGTCTAGGGTCGCCGATGTTTTGTTGTTTTTGGCCGACGGTCAAGGCACTATGGCCGCCCAAGGTGTCGAGATTCCTAACCTACCCCACCGTGAACTCAGCAGCCTGAGTGGGCTAGCTAGGGAAACCGTTACCCGCGTTTTAAGCAAACTTGAAAAGAAAGGGCTGATCAATCGAGAACGGGATGTCATTCGGATTCCATCCATCGATGCCCTAGATAAATTACTGGTCTAACTCTACTGTCGGGACTGTCGGGTCAAACTTAAACGTTGGTTAGGAGTATTTCTTAGCACCATGGGGCAGCCAGACGAGTATCAGGCAGAGACACCGTCGTCAGGTTTTGCTGGCAGCAGCGACTCCGATAGTTTTGACGACATGGATCTAGACCGCCCCTGGATAGAGGACGACGAGGATGAGACGCCCTCTCCCCCTAGGTCACCGCTAGGAGGTAAAACAACCTCACCTAGCGACAAAGGCCCGGTGGCAATGGTGGAAACAGCATTTCTAGCCAGTGCCGCTAGCCTAATGTGGCTGATTAATTTGTATTTTCCACCGGGGCCTCTGCTACGGATTTTATTTCCAGTGCCCGTTGCGCTTGTGTACCTGCGTTGGAATCATCGCTCTGCCTGGATGACCACCCTTGTGTCTGGTTTACTCCTGGCTATTTTGATTGGGCCGCCCCGCAGCCTTCTCTATGTCATTCCCTACGGCTTACTGGGGGTACAGCTGGGCTATCACTGGCGACGCCAAACCTCCTGGCTGATTTCGCTACCGATTGGGGCCTTAATTGTCACCTTGGGTATCTTTTTCCGCATTTGGCTGCTGTCCTGGATGGCCGGCGAAGACCTGTGGGGTTATTTAGTTGCCCAGGTCGTGCAGCTGACCGACTGGGTGACCAATCGACTTCTGGATTTTGGACTGTTGGGTTTTGGGGTCATTGGCCAGGTGAGCCCTGGTGTCATTCAAATCGCAGCTGTCTCCATGGTGTTTTTTAGCAGCATTGTCTATTTATTCACCGTGCATTTGACAGCGTGGATCCTTTTAGCGCGCATGGGAATCACCATGCCACCACCGCCCCGATGGGTGCAGCAAATTCTCGATGAGTAGGCATAGCCAACATGCCACTTAGCTCACCCGTTGCCCACCACACTGCCCCTGCCATCACCCAACGATGGCAACAGCAGCATCAGGGGCAGCGCCCTGCCTATATATGTGTTTTAGGGTTTACTGAAACAGCGCTTGTCCCGGGAATTTCGGCGGCGGGCAACACCCCTGAAGCACGCATGATGACAGCGGTAGCTGATGCTGAATTTATTTATGACGGTCCGACCAGTGCCCCCCAGTACCCCTTACCCCCCCTAGAGGCAGGGGTGTCACCGGCTCTGCTTACACGGGCCCTCACTACCGGTCTCAATTTACCGGTTTATTTATTTAATGCCGGACTGCCCCGCCGCCCCAGCGTTCCCCACCTAGATCTATCTGGGACAGTGGCCCGCTGTGTCAGCTCTGGGCAGTCCCTGGCCCCCAGCGTAGTTGAGCAGCTATTCAAAGCAGGGCTTCAGTGGGGCGAAACTCTGGGTCGTCGATTTGCCCACAGCTACTTGATCGTTGGCGAATGTGTCGTTGCCGGCACAACCACAGCCCAAGCTGTGCTAACGGCGTTAGGGTTTGACGTGGGCGGACTGATGGGTAGCAGCCATCCTACCTGTAACCATGGGCAAAAAGCAGCCTTAATTGAAACGTGGCTAACGGCTTGGTCTAACGATAAAGATAGACTACGGGTATGGGATGCGATCGCAACCGTCGGCGATCCCATGCAGCCTTTTGTCCTAGGCCTGACCTTAGCCGCCAGCAACCACAGCGGCGTTCTTCTCGCTGGCGGCAGTCAAATGATTGCTATCTATACAATGCTTCAGCAACTGGGCACCCAATACCCATGGAACTCAAACAACGTCATCATCGGCACAACTCGATGGATTATAAACGATGCCACTAGTCAGTTTCTAAGATTAGCCCACACCGTTCCCACCCCCCCCATCATGAGCAGCCATTTTTCCTTCAAAGCGTCCCGCTACCCGCAGCTCACTATTTTTGACAAGGGATATGTAAAAGAAGGCGTCGGAGCAGGCGGGTGCCTAATAGCAGGGCATCTTTACCAAAACTGGTCACAAACCAAAACCCTACAAGCCATGGAAGCAATACTAGAAAGTTGCCTCAACTATTCAAAACCACCACGAAAGTCATGATGACGGCACACTTGCGCTCAATCTAGCAATAGCTAAGCCCCCACAGCGTTTCATCACCATCCTTTAATGACGGTAGGCAAGCAGCTGCTCCTCCAAAGCGGCGATCCGGTTATAAGCAGCCGTCAGCTGGGCCGTCAACCTCTGAACCTGAATTTCAGGGGAGAGCGTCTGATTCCCAGTCAGCTGATCCAGACCAAAATGAGGCTCATCATTCAAGATGTCCTTGTGATCAAAGGCCTCTTCCAAGCCATTAGCCACCATCCTCTCAGGGGGACTGACACCAAACTTGGGCCGACCACCGTCACTCGTATCTTGACGCACTAGTAAGTCAGACACCTTGCCATCTATCTGCTCTAGGAGCTGATGTAGGGTATCTACCCGAGTTGATAAGTGCGCTACCTTTTCTGGAGCAATATCCATTGGCTAGTAGATCCTTATATAACCCCTACATCCTAAGAACGCCCAACCAATGGAGAGGCCTTATTACTTATTGATTTAACCTTTGGTTGTCAAGATTGAAATCATAAATAAATAATATAAAAATAGTAGATTTCAATCTATTGATTTCAAAGACAGTCGCACAATGTCAGGCTCTTCACATAAAAATCTGAGGATTTTTCTAAAATCGTGACATACTGTAGCGGAAATAGGCATGAACAGTTTGTTTTGTGCAATTTTTCAGTCTGCAATCCAATTCACCGATCTCTGGCCTGTGTTTAGGCAGTAGATATTGACCACCTATCACATTTTCAGCCAGAAACTTGGGGTATACTGTGCAATGCAGTTGTGTACATTAAGACGTACATCTTGATTGAGCCGCTGGCAGAAGTCTTTCAAAGCCCCAGTGCACTTAGGAAATCTAATTCTTAATCGATGGTTTCCCTTATAGTACCTGCAGTAACATGAATAAACTTTGATGCCACAGCCCATCTACCTTGTCGATGCAACGTATCGATATAGAGTCATTCTGAATGACGGCTAAGTACGGAATCAGCCATCACACATGAGTAATCTTAAATAGATGCCGCAGGTCGTGACAGACAGCCATATGAGTAGTGAACTGTTAGGGGCAGTTAATTAATTAATGTCACCCAAATCGTCAATGACTGATACCACTGCGTTCGTGGCTGGGTGTGCCACGACTGGTGTAGCCGTTTTGGTATTGCTATTGGCGCGAGTTGGGTTTCACACATCATCCCCCGATACCGAATCAAGCGCTGCAACCTTAGAAACCGTCGTGCCCGTGCCGCAATCTCCGGTACAGACCATCGAAAATGACATTAGCGATGACATCAAGCAAGATTTAGATCGGCAACGAGAGCTGACGGCAAAGCTTGAAAATCAGCTGGTGCAGCAGGAAATGCTGGCTCGCAACTTAGAAAATCAACTTAAGCAGCAGCAGGAAGAAACCCGCGCCGTCCTCTCTCAGCTTAGGGAGTACCAGCGTTCGGTTGATACCCTTTCCCTGCAAAACGGCCAGCTGGTTGCCGCCCAGTCTGAACAGGACACCTCCAGCATACAAACCACACTGCTATGGATTGGTGGTGGTTTAGTACTCGTCATGATCTTGGGTGGGGGCCTGATTATCCTCTGCATGGTTTTGGTGTCGGGTCGCCGCCGTGAAGAACGCTCCGTACCGGTGGTATATCCATTTCAGATGCCCGTGCCCCCCAGTGGCTATCGGTACTACGAGCAAGAATTTTTGCCCCCGCCGCCGGTACGCCACAAGCGAGCTAATGCCACCTATTACGACGTAGATTAAAAAAGCTATATAAACAAAAAAGGCGGCACCCAGATTCGAACTGGGGATAAAGGATTTGCAATCCTCTGCCTTACCACTTGGCCATGCCGCCGAATTGCAGAACTTCAATATATCAAATTCTCGTCGCGTTCTAACTCAGATTCACTGCTAAGTGCCCGGTTTACTTTCTTTGATCAGAAAACGGACATCGGATCATGCTCTCACTTTCGCCAGCAGCTGTTGAATCATGCGATTGGCTTGAGCGCCGTAACCACCGCCAAACAGGTTGAAGTGATTAAGAATGTGATAGAGGTTATAAAGTATTTTTCGGGTGGAATAGCCCAGTGATAGAGGATAAACCGACTCATAGGCATCGTAAAACGCTGCTGGAAACCGACCAAACAGCTCGGTCATGGCCAAATCAACTTCGCGATCGCCATAGTAAGTGGCCGGATCAAAAATAACGGGCTCACCTGCCGTTGTAATAGCCGCATTACCAGACCACAAATCCCCATGGACCAATGCAGGAATGGGGTCATGACCAGCCAACAGGTCAGGTAACGCGGCTAGTAAATCCTCCTGCTGGGGGAAGGACCCACCCCGTCGCTTAGCCAGACGAAATTGGTAAGCTAAACGCTGGTCCCGCCAGAAGGTCAGCCAGCTTTCCTGCCAGTCATTGGGCTGATGGGTTTCGCCGATGGTGTTGGAGCGATGCCAACCAAAACCCAAATCACTGGAGGTGCGATGCATGGCCGCCAAATTTTGCCCCAGGTTAGCCCAGGCGCCCCTGCCCCCGCCAAGGTCCAACCACTCCATCACAATGTAGGAGCTATTCCCTGAGCGGCCACAGCACAAAGGCTGTGGTACCCGAATAGTTTGACTGTTATACATTTCTTTGAGACCAGCCAGCTCAGCCTCAAACATAGCTAACTTGCTAGCCTGATTGAGCTTCACAAAAAATGTGGTTTGGCCATTGCTCAATCCATAGGCCTGATTAATACATCCTCCCCCCACTGAGTGGGTTCGCTCCACCCAAAAAGGCTGCTGGCTCACTTGAGCAATCTGCGCGGCAATCTCAGTCCAAACGTCCGCCATACTTTTGACTCCTCAAAAAACCACCCAGTCTCCTACCAACGCCCTATCTTTGGCAGCACGGCCAATGGCCGTGCTGCCAAAGACAAAGAACTGCTGCTCAGGCTCCAAACCCAAGGCATCGCCTGCGGCTAAATAGCTTCAGGATGTAGCCTCAATGCACCATAGGCCGTGATGGGCAAATAGCGACGCACCGCTGATTGGATCATCTCCGCATCGACGGTCCTGATAGCCGTTGGGTAATTTAGGGCGTTCTCAATATCACCGGTCAGGGCGTGATAGTAGCCATACATGCTGGCGCGGTCACTGGAGGTTTCATTACCAAAAACATAACGATTGGCAACCTGGGTCCGCACTCGGCTCAGCTCAGCCTCACTGACTAACTCATCGTGGAGGCGCTGAATATGCGCTAGAACCTCAGTTTCAACTGTCTCTAGCTGCTCTGTTGCCAAATTTGCTGAAATATAGAACACCCCCTGCTCACCGTAGGTGATGTTACTGGTGGAAATACTATTCACCAGGGCACGGGTTTCCCGCAGATCTTGCACCATACGGGCTGTGCGTCCCTGACCCAAAATCGAAGCTACCACGTCTAGGGCGTAGGTTTCCGATAGCTGTCTCAGCCCCGGCACGCGCCAGCTCATCACCAACCGAGCCTGCTGCAACGTGCCATCGGTGTAGTCAACTCGGGAAATAGCTTCGAATGGTTCTTCAGGGGTACTCACTGGCACCCCTTCTAGAGGCCCCGTAACACTCTTCTGACGGCGCTTAGCCAGGGCCTGGTCAAAGCTTTGCTCAACGGTGGCAATCAGTTGCTCTACCGGCAAATCACCCACGACGACGGCGGTCATATTTTGAGGCTGGTACCAGCGACGATGGAAGTCTCGCATTTGCTTGGCAGACAGCTGTTCAATCACCGATGTAGGACCCAGTACAGTTCGCCGATAGGGCAGCTGCTCAAAATTTAAGGTCATGGAATGTTGAAATACTCGCCGCCGCGGATTGTCTTCTGAGCGACGGATTTCTTCTAGAATCACCGGTCGTTCTCGCTCAAAGTCACCATCATGTAGCTTGGCATTCAGCAGGAGTTCTACTTGTAGCGGGGCAAGTTTGTCAAAATCTTGAGGCGCTGTTGTGATGTAGTAGTGGGTATAGTCTTGGCTAGTGGCTGCATTTGTAATGGCTCCCCGCTCTTCGATGAGGCGCTCAAACTCACCACACTGAAGTTGAGGGGTGCCCTTAAAGATCATATGCTCTAAGAAATGCGCCATCCCATTGATGGCATCGGACTCAACCCGAGAGCCTACCCGTAGCCAAATATTGAGGTTAACAGCGGCTGTCGGCATTTGTTCCGCAATAATGGTTAGACCATTAGCCAACCGTTTTACAACGGGTTGGTTAGTGATTTCGGAGGGTACTGAGGTCACAACCATGGGCAAACTAAAATTTCGTGATCATTCTATTTCTTATTCTAGTCATCTAGATACAGTAAAGTCTGGGTAAAAACAACTAAGAGAGCACGAGAGAGATCTATGGGCACTTGGATTAAGGAAACGGATAAGGCAATCTATCTGATGCAGGGAGGGTACTATATTTCCAAAATTTCTAAGTATCCTTCTAAGTCAAACCCTAATGAGAAAGTGCTCAATGTCAGTGGCATGAAGTCCTGGTTTAGTCGTGCGGATTCGCCCCGTGGCATGACGGTTTCCCAAAGCGGTCCCCAGCCTAAACCGATTCCGAGGCAGATCGTAGAACCCACTAAACCTGGGACAAGACAGACAAATTCTAGCGGTGTGAATTTGATTAAGTCCTTTGAAGGTCTGCGGTTAAAGGCGTATCAGGATGCCGTTGGCGTGTGGACAATTGGCTATGGCACGACGCGGGGCGTTAAACCTGGTCAAGAAATTACTGAGGCTCAGGCTGAGGCCCTCATTAAGACAGATCTGACTCGATTTGAGCGGGATGTCAGTCAAGCGGTTCGGATCTCGATTAATGATAATCAGTTTGCAGCGCTGGTTTCATTTACCTATAACGTTGGCTCTGGTGCCATGCGTAGCTCCACCCTCCTCAGGAAGCTCAATCGCCGCGATATTAACGGGGCTGCTAATGAATTTCCCCGTTGGAATCGAGCGGGTGGGCGAATCTTAGCGGGTCTTACCCGACGACGCAATGCCGAGAGGGCACTGTTTTTAGGGCAGGATTATCGACGTTTTCTATAGGTTAGTACAGCTCAGATCAACGTAAGGGTGACCATTTGTGAGTCTGCGTCATGTCATCCCCTATGCTGAAAGGGGTTGAGCAGTATTAAGCAGATTTTTAGATGCAACGAACGTTCCCCCGTTGGTTAGTTCCTTATGCGTTTTTGGCACCAGCGCTGCTGATACTGGGTCTTACGGTATTTTGGCCAGCGCTACAGGCGTTTTATTTGAGCTTTACTGAGTATGGCTATGACATTACTCAACCGCCCCTGTGGGTAGGGTGGGGTAATTTTGTACGGCTATGGCAGGACGAGACGTTTTGGCAAACGCTAGGTAATACGCTGGTTTATCTTATTGGGGTGGTACCGGTACTTGCGATCGCACCCCTCATGCTCGCCATCCTGGTCAACCAAAAACTCAAGGGCATTTCCTGGTTCCGAGTGGCCTACTATACCCCTGTCGTCATTTCCATGGTGGTGGCAGGCATTGCCTGGCGATGGCTATATGCCGAGACCGGTCTGCTCAACCAACTCTTTAGCAGCATCACCGGACAAACTATTCGGATTCCCTGGCTCACCAGCCCAAACCTAGCCCTGTTAAGCGTCATGGCGGTCACCATCTGGAAAGGTCTGGGCTACTACATGGTGATCTATCTAGCTGGGCTACAGGGCATACCAGCAGACCTATACGAAGCCGCTGCTATTGATGGCTCTGACCGATGGCGCAAACATTGGGACATCACCCTACCGCTAATGCGCCCCTATATGTTTCTCGTGGCCGTCATTTCCGCCATATCAGCCACCAAAGTTTTTGAAGAGATCTATATCATGACCCAGGGCGGACCACGCAGCAGCTCTAAGACTGTGGTCTACTACGTTTATGAGCAGGCCTTTGTGGACCTGGAAATGAGCTATGCCTGCACCATTGGGCTAGTCCTGTTCATTATTATCTTGGCCCTATCACTCGTTAGGCTACGCATCGCGCCTGATCAGGTTTCAGACACTTTTTCATAACCCCCAAGCAGCACCCTCTCTTTGAGCCCCAGCTTAGAGCAAGCCTACGCCCGAGAAAGCAGTTGGCTATTTAGGAGTAGGAGATGGACCAAACGAAAAAGTTTGAAGCCGGCTTAGCAAGCATCAACAACAGCAATACCGAGGGTTTCTACCTCATCCACCCCATCCACCGACAGGGCAAGATCCACAATCTCACGTAGCTGGTAGGGGGATCCTAGCTGACCGCTTAACACCACCACACGTCCGCGCTGCCGTACTTTCAAACATCTTGCACCGTCCACATTGGTGGTTAAACAATGGGACACACGTTTGGACAAACCGTGGTAATCAAACTCTCCATCCAGTCCGATACGCTCTGGAGGAATAGTAGAAAATAACTGACTCCGGCACAGTGAGCCATCAGCCAACCGACGGGGCTTATACGCTTGCTTTAGAGCAGTTGAAATAGTTGAGCCATCCATAAAATACCTCGACACCCTATGCCCCTAATACTCAGATGTTAACTACAAGGTCCGTAGGCAACCTAAATAAGCGCACTGCTGCTTCAGAGAACTAAAAAAACGCACCACTACGTAACGTTTTTGAAACATCCGGAAAGTCTACGCTTACTATAAACCTTAAGAAACACCCTGCAAGAATTATGTATTCTTAGAAACTTTTTAACACAATTAACGACTAATTAATGCTGCTACTGCACTAGTAGCACTACGGCATAGGCTGAAATCCCTTCCTCACGGCCAGTTGGGCCTAATTTTTCATTAGTGGTTGCTTTAATACCAATTTGCTCAGTAGAGATCGTCAGTCGCTCGGCCAGTCGAGCCTGCATAGTGGCAATGTGGGGTTTGAGCTTGGGTTGCTCGGCCACAACCACCGTGTCCAAATTACCAATGGACCATCCCTTCGCATTCACCATTTGATGCACCTGGTCCAGCAGTTCAAGGCTATCGGCCCCCTTCCATTTATCGTCAGTAGGTGGAAAGTAGCGACCAATATCCCCCAGACTCAAAGCTCCCAATAGGGCATCCATAATGGCATGGGTCAGGACATCGGCATCGCTATGCCCCAATAACCCCAGGGTATGGGGAATAGTAACCCCACCTAAAATCAGAGGCCGATCGGGCCCTAGACGATGAATGTCATAGCCATTGCCAATGCGAATACTCATGGGGCAATCCTCAGGTCGGGTTAATACTCGAGCAAAGGGGCGTTACCCATGCTCATTCTTATTTTCCCATTCCTGCTGCCGCCAGCGCTCATAAAGATCCGGACGACGTTCGCGGGTGCGCTCAATCTGTTGCTGCCGCCGCCATTGGTCAATGGCGGCATGGTTGCCTGAGCGCAGTACGTCGGGCACAGGCCAGCCTCGAAATTCCGCAGGGCGGGTGTAGTGCGGATAGTCTAATAAGCCAGACTCAAAACTGTCGTAGTGTAGCGAATCTCGTTTTGCCACGGTACCCGGCAGCAAACGAATTACGCCATTGAGTAAGGCCAGGGCAGGAATCTCACCACAGGTGAGCACAAAATCACCGAGGGACACTTCCCGCGTCACCACGTTGAGAATACGTTCATCAATACCTTCGTAATGACCACAGATAACGATGAGCTGGTCTAGGCTGGTTGACCATTGCCAAAAGAGGGATTGAGCCATGGGCTCACCCTGGGGAGTCATCAGCACAACTTCCCGACGGGGCTGCTGGGGCAAGCTTTCAAGCGCTGCGACGATTGGGTCAATTTTCATCACCATGCCGACACCACCGCCATAGGGCTCATCATCGACTTTGTGGTGCTTATCGGTGGTGAAATCGCGGGGGTTGGTAATGTGCACCTGGGCAATATCCCGCTGCAGGGCTTTACCAATCAGTCCCGATTGCAGCGGCGATGTAAAAAAGTCGGGAAATAAACTGATCAGATCAAACCGCATTAATTGCTACTGCCTTGGTGGCCCTGAAAACTTAACAGCCGATTAAATAGCTCGGCTTCCAGACTGGTCTGTTCTAGGGTACGGGCTAGGGCATAGGCTTGCTCATACTGCTGTTGGGCCAAGGTCAGTTCACCAGTCGCTTCATAAAATTCGCCCAGACGTTTAAAGGTGATCAAACGCCCCCAGTCGTTGTCAGTGTTTAGGGTGAGGGCAATGCGTTCGTCAAGGTAGTCGCGGACCTGGGTCCAGTCGCTGCGATCGCTGTAGATATCGATGAGACCATCAATGGCCTGGAGCTGGGAGGTCACATCGCTGCTATCTCGACCATAGGCCAGGGCTAGGCGATAGGCTCCCAACGCTTTCCCCTGCTGACCTTGGGCAAAATAAGCATCGCCCAGGTTATTGCTGGTATTGGCACGACCGACTAAATTACCGGCTCGAACGCGATAGCTGCCGGCAACTTCGTAATAATCAATGGCGGCGGCATAATCCCCACGCGCCGCCGCCAGCAGCCCCAGGTTGCTTAGGGATAGGCCGATACCCTCAAAATTTTCAATGCTGTAGGCAATACTGAGGGCTGCTTCATAGGCATTGGCCGCTGAGTCTACGGCCCCGCGCTGTAGCCTTAGGGTGCCTAGGGTATTCCAGGCAAAAATTTGGCTGCTGAAATTTCGGTTATCCCGTGCGATCGCAAGCTGACGACGCACCGCTGTTTCGGCTTGACCTTAGTCACCAAGCTGGGCATAGACACTGGCAAGATTGCCATAGCCCCGCTCCATGGAAGCGGCATCGCCGATCTCATAGTAAATTTCAACCGCTCGGCCCCAGGCCCGGAGCGCTGACTGATAATCACCCTGATCAGCCTGACGCTCCCCTAGGCGCAACAGCTGATCGGCCACATCTCGCTGCTGATTAACCACCTCACGGTTAACCGGCTGCCGTAACTGTTCATCCAGATTATCTTGGGCATAGGCAGCTGGCACACCCGCCAACGCCATCAGCACGACTACCCCATAACCAAACCGAATTGTGCGGTGCACGATCGGGTCTCTCCCTATCTAAAAAACTCAAACAATTAAGCTTCCGGGGCCAGATTGGGCTGATCTAACTCAAGATTGGACACATCCAATAGGTCAGCTAGCTCCCCGGCCAAACTTTCCTCAGCAGCAGTATCAGTATCCCCAAAGTAAATTGCCTGAATATCACTTGGCAAAGCGGCATTCAAAGATTTCTGGGCATCGGTCAACAACACAGTCACAGATTTCGGGGAGATGCGCTGCCCCTCAGCCTGCAAATACGCAGCAATCCGCGTGTTGCTCCATCGAAACGTTTGGGCCATAACAATCACCAAACGATGCAGAGGTTGAAGTCGCTCAAGGGCCTGGGTCACATAGCACCACAGGGGGGGAGACGCCTCTTGAAGGTTGTAGTGAATCTCTTCGACATCTGGCAGGGCAGCCTGATTAATACAGGCTGCCGTCAAATTGACTAACCAAGCCTGGAGAGAGAAGTCTTCGGGGGGCTCAGATGGCAAATCCAGGCCACTGAGCTCATACAAAATATGTCGCCACGTCAGTGCAAACAAATACTCTGACTGCACCGTAGAGCGAGCCGAATGACGAATTAGCGTATAGACCACCGGACTATAACGGCAAAATAACGCCGTAAAGTACTTGCCCTCATCAGGATGCTGCTTTAATCGCTGCACCAAGTCGTAGTCGCTATATTCAAAAAGCGACTTGACGATGGCATGATCACATTCAGGAAAATTAGGAATATCCACAGCACTGCGAACGGAACTTCGCCAATGACCGGTAGCCTGAACAGACCGGCATTTACCAGACTGAGACTACCTTATAAATAGCCACTACTATACCCAGGATCTATCGAATCTTAAAGATTCGGTTGGAAATCCTAGCTTTAGGATGGGACAGCTCTTAATACTTAGGGGCAACCAGAACACCAGGTTACGCCACAGTAAAGGATCGGTTAACCCGGTATGTCCCCACCAGCCAGGTGGTTTTCCCCTTGATACACTAAGAGAAACCGCACTGCTCTGTCATCAAAGGGCATCGTATTTTTCAAGACAGCCATGAACTTTTGCCCCACTGTTTTTTCCACCTCTTTGGCGTCTATCTGGCAAGGGCTTCCCCTAGATAGCCTGGTTTCGACCCAAGGCATCATGGTGATGTTGCTGGTGGCTTACGCGGGGGCCATGTGGATGTTTTTGACCAGTGCCCCAAAGGTTCACACGGTGATGGTCTCAGATCTAAACATTGCTCGGCAGTTTTATGAAGGCATGCTGGGTCTTGCGGCAGCCGATGTGCCACTTCACTACTATTACAACTACGAGCAAACCTTGGGTGCCAGTGTCGATCCAATGATGGGCATGGGCACCATGTCGCGCCCGATGGAACCAAATACTGGCAGCCCAGATGGTCTTTGGTATCAACTCAAGAAAAATACCCAGCTACATGTGATTTCAGGCGCTAGCCGAGGACACAAAGACCGTCAACGCCACGTTTGTTTTGACCGAGACTGCCTAGAGCTGCTGTTAATGCAGGTGCAAACTAACGGCGTACGCCATAAAATTCGTCGCGAACGGCCACTTAATTTTCTAGTTAAGGACTACGACGGTGAAGTGATTGAGATGGCGGAAGTCGCTAATTAGCCCTCACAAATAGGCCGGAGTCGAGCTGCCCCCGCGGAGGCATGGGTCGCCAATAGTGTCGAACAAAGTGAGCTATTCTGCCTACTAATGTTTTGAGCAGAAACGCTATGGTAATTGACCTTTCGACGGTGCCCGTCAGTCAGGGTACTGGGTATCCGCCCCCTTTTCGAGATGCTGTGGCCGGGCGATCTAGGCAACGCTTAGGCAACGCCGCCGGGCTCACAAACTTTGGGGTAAATCTGACAACGTTGGCCCCAGGGGCCCAATCGGCCCTCAGACACTGGCACAGTCACCAGGATGAGTTTATTTATCTGATCTCGGGGGAGCTGGTATTGGTAACTGATGAGGGAGAAACGCTACTGACCCCTGGCATGATGGCAGGATTCGCCGCTGGCGTGGCCAATGGACATCATTTGATCAATCGGTCTAGTGCGATCGCAACCTATCTGGAAATTGGCGATCGCACCCCAGGCGACCGCGCTGAATATCCCGATGATGATTTACTGGCCCTACCCAA
This sequence comes from Leptolyngbyaceae cyanobacterium, assembly GCA_050043465.1. Classification (GTDB taxonomy): domain Bacteria; phylum Cyanobacteriota; class Cyanobacteriia; order Phormidesmidales; family Phormidesmidaceae; genus Leptothoe. Next base: position 3,313 of record JBHJIL010000056.1, on the reverse strand, counting down.
AACGGAAGGGGGGCATTACTTTACCCATCGCAACGGCCAGACTTACTAGACAGAGCAGACAAAAAACACCGGTCAAAAAAGTCATGACATTCACCCAGGGAGCCCTTGCTATTAACTATTGGAAGACGCTCTGCAAAAGTTGGTTAGTGGGTGCGGCAGTTCTGCTCTTAGCCAGCTGTCGAGCAACGCCCCCTACCGAACCACCCGCTGGTGCCACCGGCACGGCGGCACCAGCGGCTAATGCACCCGATTCAAACAGTGCAGCGGCAGCCCCAGACAATGCGCCGCCGCCGCCACCACCCAATTCCTACTTAGCCCAGCTACCACCCGAAACCACAAACCAGCTAATCGCTCTCAACATCAACATTGCCATTCCCACATATTTGCCCCAAGCTATGTCCCTGGCAAACTATGGCGCGGGCGAAACACCCGAGGGAGCAGGCGGTGGTCCCTATTACTGGTTGGTTTATCGTGATGACCAAAACCGTTGCTTCGCCATTGAATATGCATCCGGTGGTATCGGTGGTATTTCCTTAGAAAATCAAGAGCCCTTGGACAGCGCTCTATTTGGTGACGGATATAGCCTGTACCATGGCAAATTTCCCAACGGTGGCGACGGAGAACTGCCAGAGAGCGATCTCTTTACCGATTGGCTAGAAGGCGATGATGGGTTTTATCGCTTGGTGGGTTCCGGCCTGGTCAATGCCCAGGACTATGGTCAAGGGGACTGTAGCAACATTACGGTCAAAGAAGCGATTGCTGTGGTCGAGTCCCTCAGCTACTTACCCACCGATATCAAAACCCTAGATGTAGCTCCCCCTGCACGAGAAGCCCCCACACCAGAAGAAACAGACTAACCAGGAAAAATTTAGTTGCATCAAGATAGTGCTTTTGACAACGCCACCCATATCCAGCAAAAAAGGCGCGCTCTTGGAGCGCGCCTTTTTTGCTGGATATAGACTAAACCCTACGCCAATCAAACGATAGGAGCCATCATCCCCTAATGCTTTTCGGCAGCGGGGGATCCCTTAGTATCAGACGGTTCCTTCTCAACAACAGATTTTGCTTCTTGAGCAACGGCCGTCACCTTATCCACAGCAACGGTAGCCGCCGCTTTAGATTTTTGCGCGACTTTGGTAGCCGCAGCCTTAACAGCTTCCGTAGTTTCGGTTTTTGCAGGTCGGTCCAATTTCTCTAAACCCAGCTGCTCACGAGCTTTGTCTAACAGAAAGTTAGCGCCATTTTGACTCACATCGAGCAATGCCTGCCCCGTCGCTGCTGCCGTCTGATTTCCGTCTGCCGAACCCATTTGCTGGGCCTGCCACCAGTCACGTGCACTGCGCCCAGAACTAATTGCCGTATCGCTAAACCAAGCACCAAATACAAAGACAGAACAAATTATCAACCACGCTAGCAACGCGACTTCTTTGATAATTTTTCCCGTCAAGGTCAGAACGTTTTTATAAGCATCTGCTGTTTTGGGATCAAAAAGTAACTGAGACACCACAGCAGCCTGAGACTTAACGCGATCCATGGTTTGACCTCATCTAAAACTTAATAAAAAACTTGATGAAATTATTGAAGTTGACATCCTATAGCAGAGTCATCCTACCGAAAGATAGGTGGTCTGCCCCAGGACACCGTGTATAGTCTTAAGCTTTTGCTTAAACGTTTTAGAGTATACCCAACGGCTTAGCCGCCCCAAACCTTTTGCAACACATCCCCTGGTTGCAAGTCGGCCAGCTTATCGGTGGCAGAGGGCACACTCAAGGCCCGTATTTCACCAGCAGCGGGGGGTAAAGCCTGACTCAGTTTGGTCTGCAATACCAAGATAAACACCTGCAGTGCCACCGCAACTTGGCTGACATAGCTGTCGGGACTAATGACCAAATTAGCGCCTGCTAAAATGGCTGCCACCTGTCCCAGATTTATGGCGCTCAGGGTTTTAAGATTACGCTGGCGGGCAATCAAGGCCACTGTGTCTTCGCTATCTACGGTTTCTAGTACAACAACAGGAAGCTGAGGCTGCTTCTCTTGAAAATCATCAATAATCTTGATCCAGCTATTAACCGGATATCCCTCTGCTTGCCCATTGAGGCCGGGATATAGAAGGACGTAGCCGCTCTCTGCCACACCCAAAGATTTTCGCTGGGCCTCCGACCAAGCCAGATCCCCTTCGGGCACGTTTAGTTCGATGGGTGCCGGGGTAGAAGGGGTAGCCAGCCCTTGCAAAAGTGCCTGATATTGACTGGCTGGATACTGCTTACGGTCAGCGCTGACCGTGCTGGTGTATAGCCACGGGGCTTGGGTACTGTCATAGCCAATACGGGTGGGAATGCCGCTGAGCCAGAGCAACACGCCCTCTTCCCAACGGTCACTGGCACACAGAGCTAGCTCAAATTCGCGATCGCGAATCAGCCCAAGCAGGTTGGCCCAGTCAGACGGACTATTTTGCCCCCGATAATCAAAGGGAATGACCTCACTGACAGCCTTAGAGATCCGATAGGCCGATTTTGCTAAGGGTTCGACCACCATCGCGATATTCGCGTTGGGGTAGGTTTCTTTGATGGTTGTTAAGGTTGGAAAAAACTGAAGCTGATCGCTGATTCCACCAGGGACTAAAGCCAGGACGCGCATGGGCTTTGGATTATACTTCGCTACTCATTCTAGAGGAAGCTGGCAGCGCTAACGCTGTGGAAAGATGAGTAAACGACAAAAATTGCCAAAATTGTCGCGGCGAGCTTCAAAATTAACATCGCCCTAGAAGCCGGTGCCCTTTTATCAGAACTGACATCTTTGATGGCTAACCACACCTCACAACCATCAGTTGGTTAGGGGTTTTGAGGGGCACTCGTCCGACATCCTGGTTGCCTGCTCCCGGATATGGCACAGCCCCCTAAGGGATTGTTCCTACAGGATTGCTCATTTGTAATCGGGTTTACTGAATTCAGATTTGGTATAAGTGGCTGAACAAGCGTTAAAACGCTTTGTGGATCAAATTCTGATGAGCTTTAGGAGACAGCATGCACCTACTCATACCGGCGGCGGGCGTTGGCAAACGCATGGGAGCCGACGGCAACAAGCTACTTTTGCCGCTGCTCGAGCACTCAATTATGGGCTGGACACTAAAGACCGCGGCTGCCGCTAGCTCAGTTGAATGGATCGGCATTATCTGCCAAGCAATCGATGAACCCGCGTTTCAAGCAATGGTGACTGAGCTTGGCATCACCAAACCGATAGTTTTTATCCGGGGTGGGGATACGCGCCAGGATTCGGTGAACAATGGCCTCCAGGCACTACCCGCCAAGGCTCA
>JBHJIL010000055.1:0-19490 GCA_050043465.1 Leptolyngbyaceae cyanobacterium | reverse complement strand
GCCTTGGCCATCATTATGGGATTGTCCCTGATGGTGTACACACTAGCTCAACGACAGGTGAGGCACGCCTTAGACCAGGCCAATGAAACACTCCTTGCCCAACGTAAGCGACCGACTCAACCGCCCTCCTTACGGTGGATTTTCCAAAGGTTTCAGGCGGTTCATCTGGTCTGGCTCGATGAGCATCCTCAGGTCTCTAACCTCTCGCCTGAACGACTGAAGATACTGAAATTTCTTGGCGCTCACTGCCAGAAATATTATTTGATGTGCTGACTAACCTGCGGAATGTCCGGTAATGGCTAGATTTTCTAGAGTTTAGTAACGCCTATTTTTTAGTAATTCCAGTGCTCCATTTTCAGGCCAAAAATAGGTCAGGCGTAGGGACCGATTAGCAGCGATTCGCTATTTGTTGAGTCCCCGCTTCCTTAAGAGCGATCCCCAAGTCAAGACTCTTTTGTATATCTGCTATCTATTTCAGTGACACACTTTAAGTAATATCGGTCAGTCAGCTTTTTTAGGACCCCCAATAATGAGTGGAAGTACAGCCCGAGTGCAAGCGATTCATCAGATTACCAATCGGCCAATGGTACCTCCCAAAACTCCAGCCAAGCTAGAAGAAATCTGGGCAGAAAACGTCTTCAACCTCCAAAAGATGCAGGCAAGCCTGCCTAAAGCTGTTTTTAAATCAATCAAAAAAACAATTGTTACCGGCAAGAAGCTCGACCCCTCTATCGCTGACGCTGTTGCCAATGCCATGCGCGACTGGGCTATAGCAAAAGGGGCACTCTACTATGCTCACGTTTTTTACCCCATGACTAACCTGACCGCTGAAAAGCACGATGGTTTTATTTCAATACAGGGGGATGGCACCGTAATTTCGGAGTTTTCAGGCAAGTTGCTGGTACAGGGGGAACCCGACGGTTCTTCTTTTCCTAATGGCGGCATTCGCGGCACCTTTGAGGCGCGGGGCTATACGGCTTGGGACGTCACCAGCCCAGCCTACATTATGGAAACGGACAACGGTGCCACGCTGTGTATTCCCACCGTGTTTGTTTCCTGGACAGGGGAAGCCCTAGACAAGAAAGTACCGCTGCTACGCTCCATCGCTGCAATGGACAAAGCGGCCAACAAAGTGCTCAAACTCTTGGGCAACGAGGACGTGGCGCAAGTAAACTCAAGCTGCGGCGCAGAGCAAGAATATTTTCTAGTAGATGCTAATTTTGCTAGTTTGCGCCCCGATCTTTTGTTGGCTGGACGAACGCTGTTTGGCAAAGCCCCGGCCAAAGGTCAGGAGTTTGATGACCACTATTTTGGTGCCATTCCAGAACGGGTTCAGGTCTTTATGCAGGACGTTGAAGAAACCCTGTACAAGCTTGGAATTCCGGCTAAAACTCGCCACAACGAAGTCGCTCCTGGTCAGTTTGAAATTGCGCCCTTCTTTGAAGCAGCCAACGTAGCGAGCGACCACCAGCAGCTGATAATGACGGTTTTGAAGCATACAGCTAAAAAGCACGGCTTTGTTTGCTTGCTCCATGAGAAGCCCTTCGCCGGTATCAACGGCTCCGGTAAGCACGTCAACTGGTCGGTGGGTAACGCCACCCAAGGCAACCTGCTTGATCCAGGCGATTCTCCCCATGAGAATGCCCAGTTCCTTGTGTTCTGTGGAGCGGTGATTCGCGGCGTCCACAAATATGGGCCGCTGATGCGCGCTGCGATCGCAACTGCCAGCAACGATCATCGCTTAGGGGCTAACGAAGCACCACCGGCGATCATGTCGGTCTATCTGGGTACTCAGTTAGAAGATGTATTCGAGCAGATCAAGAGCGGTTCTGTATCGGACTCTAAGCACAAAGGCGTGATGGATTTGGGGCTAAATGTCGCGCCGCCCTTGAGTAAAGATGCGGGCGATCGCAACCGGACATCCCCCTTTGCCTTTACGGGCAATCGCTTTGAATTTCGAGCAGTGGGCTCCAATCAGTCTGTCTCTGGACCGCTGATTGTGCTCAATACAATGCTGGCTGATTCCTTAGATTGGGTGGGCAATCGCCTGGAAACCGAGATCGGAAATGGCACCGATTTAAATAGCGCCATTATTACCGTGCTCAAGGAAGTCATGGAAGAGCATGGTGCCGTAGTCTTTGGCGGCGATGGTTACTCTGAAGAGTGGCACAAAATGGCTGTCGATGAGCGTGGCTTAGCCAACCTACGCACGACCGCCGATGCTTTACCCGTCCTCAAAGAGGAATACATCGAAGATCTGTTTAAGAAAACTGATGTTTTGACTCCGGTTGAACTAGAAAGCCGCTTTGAGGTCTATGCTGAGCAATATATTCTTTCCATCGAGGTAGAGGCCAAGCTGGTCATCGACATGGCTAAAACGATGATTTATCCAGCTGCTGTTGAATATCTCTCCCAGCTCTCGTCGACGATTGCGAGCTTAAGCGATTTGGGCGTTGATTTTGAAAAAGACAGTGCAAAGAGCATTGCCGAGATGACAACCGCTATGATGGCAGCAACGACCAAGCTTAGCTCAGCCCTGGAGAAACATGACTTCGATAGCCCTGAAGACAAGCTCCAGTATTGTGCCAAAACGCTACGACCCCTAATGGATGATGTACGCAAGTACGCCGATGAGCTAGAAGGGAGCATTGCCAATAGCTTTTGGCCGTTGCCAACCTATCAAGAGATGCTATTTATTAAATAGCGCCACCGGTCGTAGGAATAAGGACAAGTTGTTATAGAGTTGGAGACTGTGCAGTCTCCAACTCTTTTTTATGCCGTTTCTGATTTAGAGAGAGCTGTCAGTAGCAACAGCTTCAGATCGGCCCATCCCATTCTCACCAACTGGGCCTCCCTGCTCAACCAAAGCAGAGATTATGGGCCGCAGAAAAATGCAAAAGCAGTCCGGGGCTACGGAGTAGACTTATACTAGTGTAATCAGGGATTTAATTCAGTTAGGCGTGACAAATTTATACCACAAAAAAATAATGTACCAGGCTCACTGTATACAGGAGTGAAAGGTAAAGCCTGTGTTTAACCGGAGATCATCCTGCGGATATTAGAAAATACTGAGAAGCTTGGCAAAATAATATAGCAATACGATTCCCCCGACTTCGATGTTAGGGGTTGATGTCTGTCGCAGGGTACCTCATAGACGGGCTCTGCAGTTTGGTCCCTGTCGCGCTCCTGAAAACATATGACTCCTGACGTCACGGTCTCTAGCTCGCTAGCTCTAGACTCTGCAATTATTCGAAATTCTTTAGTAGCTACCCCAGATACCCTGCTAAGGGATGCTGCCAGAAAAATGGCTGAGCAGCAGCAGATTAGCCGCAGCCAAGAGAGGTTAGCTGAGCCTCAGGAGCATAACTGGTTAGACGAGCGCTCGACCTGTGTCGCGATTGTAGACGCGGGCCAGGTCGTGGGGCTACTGACCGAAAAGGATGTGGTCCGCTTTATGGCGCAGCAGCTAACGATTTCAGGGGTGAAGATCAGTGAAGTAGCAACATCCCCTGCATTAATATTGCCCGAGACCAGCTGTCATGATGTAGAGACTGTTCTTTCCTATTTACAGCAGCATCGTACCCATCATTTGCTACTAGTAGACGAGAACAATCACCTAACAGGTCTGATTACTCAGACAACATTGCAGCATTGTCGCTATCTGCAGTTAAGCAAACGAGCACAGAGCTATGACCGTCTGTTGCAGTCGACTCTCGTTGGCATCTGTCGTACCAATGCTAGCAGACACAATAGCTACGTTAACCAACGCTATTGTGAGATTTTAGACTGCCCTGAGGATATGGCCATGGGCAACGGCTGGCAGCAAAGATTACACCCTGATGATCGAGAACGCGTGCTGAGCGCCTGGCATCAGCTCGTCCAAGCAGGGCTGCCTTTTCAGCTAGAGTATCGCTTGCAGCACCGTGACCAGGTAACTTGGGTCTATGAGCAATGTGTAGCTGAGGAGAGCTGTGGTAGTCAAGCGGCTACCTATGTTAGTGCGCTTACAGACATTAGCGATCGCAAACGCGCCGAGACCGAATTAATCCAAAGCGAAGTCAACAGACGGGCAGTTTTATCAGCAATTCCCGACTATCTCTTTCGCATAGATGCCCATGGGATCTACCGAGAAGTGATCGCCTACAAGCCAGAGCTTACCCTATTTCCCAAAGACTTAGATCCTGTCGGGCTATCAATGCTAACAGTCCTGCCGACAGACATCGCGTCTCGACAGCTCTCATATTTAAAAGAGGCTTTACGAACCGGTCAAATTAGAACCTACGAACAGCAAATACAGGTTAGAGAACGGCTGCGCGACGAAGAGGTCAGGGTCGTCAAAAGTGGCGAGGACGAAGCCCTATTTATGATTCGTGATATTAGCGATCGCAAACGCTCAGAACGACAGCTACAAAGCCTAATCGAAGGAACAGCCGCCACCACCGGTCAAGACTTTTTCCCAGCCTTAGTGCGCCATATGGCCACTGCCTTAGGAGTCAACATCGCGCTTGTCACCGAGTTTAGAGGCGGTAAGCTACATACACTAGCGCTGTGGGCTCAGGGCGCTTTACAGGATGCGATGTCCTATACCATAGCAGAAACACCCTGTGAAATCACCTTACAAGAGGGTATTTTCTACTGCGAAGACTGTGTGCAACAGCGTTTTCCTGAGGATTACATATTGGCTGAAATGGAGGCCGTCAGCTACTTGGGCATCGCTCTATACGACGGCCAGGGCAGCGCCATTGGCGACCTCTGCATTCTAGATTCTCAACCCATCCAAAAGTCTCAACGAACTGAACAAATTTTACGAGCCTTTGCAGCACGAGCAACAGCCGAATTAGAGCGACAGCAAGCTCAAGCCTCTTTAGAGCATCTTAATTCCAAATTAGAAGCTAAAGTTGCCGAGCGCACAGCCGCCCTACAAGAGCGAGAGCAGTTTCTCCAGACCGTATTAGACACATTCTCAATATCCGTTTTTTGGAAAGATTTACAGTCTGTTTATTTAGGCTGCAATCGTAACTTTCTCATGGATGCAGGTTTGCAGACTATGGCCGACATAGTTGGCAAAACAGATAATGACATGCCCTGGGGCGCAAACAATAGCGCCCAAATCCAGACCGACGATCGTCACGTGATGCAGTCTGACACCGCAGAGTCAGGGATCGAGCAAACTTTAGTCAGAGCAGACGGTCAGAAGATTTGGATAGAAACCAATAAATTACCGCTTCATGACCTATCGGGGGAAATCGTCGGAATATTGGGGTCCTACCAGAACATCACGGCGCGAAAACAGCTAGAGCTAGATTTGCAGACCTCGCAGCAGCAGCTTCGTGAGGTGTTAGACAGCGCGATCGCAGGAATTGTACGACTACGGCTGTACCCAGATATGTCCATTCACTATGACTACATATCTCCCTACTGTGAGCAAAACTTTGGCTACAGCGTGGATGAACTGTCTCCAAATGCACGCCTGTGGCAGTCACGAATTCATCCTGAAGATTGGACCGATATCGTCAAACCAACGCTGCAGGCAATCTTAGACCACCGTGGATGTTCCACCCATGTCATGGAGTATCGATTTCATCGTAAAGATGAGTCTATCTGTTGGATTTTAGCTAATTGCTCGGCCAGGTGGGATCAAACCTGCTGGCAGATGACCATTGTAGATACGGATATTAGCGATCGCAAAAAGGCAGAATCACAGCTGCAAAATCTCATCACCGGCACCGCTGCTATCACCGGACCCGATTTTTTTCCTGTCCTCGTGAGTCATATCGCCCAGGCACTCAATGTATCCCATGTATTTGTGACCGAGTATCATGAGAACGCATTGCTAAGTCTAGCCGGCTGGATTAATGGTGAGCTAGAGTCAAATGTTCTACATCCTTTAGAGAACACGCCTTGCACGCTGACAATGCAAGAGGGTCAGTTTTACTGTCGCCAGGCTATTCAGGAACAATTTCCTGACTATCACACCTTACGTGAAATGGATGCAGAGAGCTATTTAGGCATTGCTCTACGAGATCTTAAAGGGAATCCTGTGGGCGTCCTATGTATTTTTCACAATAAACCCCTAGAGGATAAACAGCGCGCTCTGCAAATCTTGCAAGTATTTGCAGCTAGAGCAGCTGCCGAACTAGAGCGTCAAAGAGCCAATACGGCCCTCGAACAGCTGAATCAGGCATTAGAAACCAAAGTTATCGAACGTACGGCTGAGCTACAGGAAAGAAAACAGTTTTTACAAACTGTTTTAGATACGTTTCCACTGCATGTCTTTTGGAAAGACCTAAACTCTGTCTACTTAGGCGGTAACAAGAAATTTTTGGCCAATGCCGGTATGAACTCTTTGGCAGACCTTCAGGGTAAGTCGGACTACGATTTGCCCTGGACCACAGCTGAAGCTGCCGTCTATCGATCAGGCGATCGTCAGGTTATAGAGACCAACCAGGCCATATTAGGTCTGGTAGAAACTCAGCACACAGCCGACGGTCGTCGAATCTGGACAGAAGTCAACAAATTTCCGCTCCATAATCTAGAAGGAGACATTATTGGAGTATTGGGAACCTACCAAGATATTACCGAGCGCAAGGCAGCTCAAGCCGTCATCAAGCAGCAGCTAGCCGCGATGGAAGCCGCTATCGACGGCATTAGCATTTTACAAAATGACGCCTACATCTATGCAAATCAGGCTCATTTGAATCTCTTTGGCTACACCCAGCTCGAAGAACTGCTGGGACAGTCCTGGCAGGTTTCTTACTCGCCAGAAGAGATTCAGCGGTTAGAGCAAGATATCTGGCCAGTGTTAGAGTGCGATCGCGCCTGGCAAGGAGAAAACGTCGCCACTCGTAAAGACGGCTCCACCTTTGCCCAAGGTCTTTCACTTACGCTAATGGAGGATGGGCTGCTAATCTGCGTCTGTCGTGATATTAGCGAACTCAAACAGGCTCAGGCGCAGATTAGCTACAATGCCCTGCACGACCCGCTCACGGGTTTACCCAATCGGCGATTGCTGCTAGAACGCATTGAGCTAGCATTACACCGAGCCCAAAGGCTAGAGAGCTACCATTACGCTATATTATTTCTGGACTTGGATCGATTTAAGATCATCAACGACAGTTTAGGACATTTAGTCGGTGACAAACTGCTAGTCGAAGTTTCTAAAAGACTAAAACAGCATCTCCGCAATACTGACATGGTGGCTCGTTTAGGGGGAGATGAGTTTGTCATTCTCTTAGAAGATGTAGCAGCAGTTGAAATCATTATCCAAATTTCTGAGCGCATACTGGCCGACTGTCAGACACCAGTTTTGATTGACGATCACAAAATTTTTACCAGCACCAGCATTGGAATTGTGATGGGTAGCAAGAACTATCACAACGCAGCCAATCTCATTCGAGATGCTGATATTGCCATGTATCGAGCTAAGGCCCAAGAGCGCAATTCCTATAGATTCTTTGACGCTACGATGTATGCCGAAGCCATGAGTCGTCTGACATTAGAAAACGATTTGCGCAAGGCTCTCGCGCAACAAGAGCTTGTTATTTGCTATCAGCCCGTTGTGAATTTGCTTGAGGGCCATCTGATGGGGTTTGAAGCATTGATTCGCTGGCAGCACCCAACGCTAGGTCTGATTGCACCGAGTGAGTTTATTCCCATTGCAGAAGAAACTGGCCTAGTCATGGCCTTAGATAGCTGGATGATCTATCAGGCATGTGAGCAAATCCTGCATTGGCAACAACAATTTCCTCAGCAGTGCCCACTGAAAATCAGCATTAATCTCTCTGCACAGCAGCTGCATAAGAGTACTTTATTGCACGACATCGATCGTATTCTCAGTTCGACTCGGTTAACTGGAGAATCAATCATCTTAGAAATTACAGAGCGCATGCTGATTGAAGATGTGGAGCAAACCATTGAGCTACTGACTCAGCTGGCCTCACGACAGATCCAGATCAGTATTGATGATTTTGGCACGGGGTATTCTTCCCTGGGCTACTTGCATCGCCTACCTGTGCACAATCTAAAAATTGATCGCACCTTTGTGGGGAATATGCATTTAGACAAGCGTAACTATCAGGTAGTGAACACTATCCTAGCGTTGAGTAACCAGCTGGGGTTTACAGTGGTAGCCGAAGGTATTGAAACTGACCAGCAGCTACAACAGCTTCAGCAGCTAGGCTGTGAGCTGGGGCAAGGATATCTGTTTGCCCAGCCGCTCACCCCCGATGACGTCGATGCGATTTTATCCGATGCCCCCAAAGATTGGCGTCCATAGTCACACCCTAGGGCTTAGGCGCTAGGCATAACGATAGCTTGGGGGCAAGTCGGAGAGGGGCTATTCGGCTTCCGCTGTCAGACTACGACAAAACTAAAACTGTGTCGCCCAACAGCGGATAGAAGCCGGGCGGACAATGCCCACCCTCATCTTTTATTCTCTAAGTGCGATCCGTTTCGTCAAGATTGCCATCACCTCATTGGGGCTTCCAGTAGAAATAGGCTTACTCCAATCGTTCGGCTCAGCGTAGCGTTTCTTATGCAGGTCTTGAATCGTCAGCCGTACACCGGTCAGTGTGCCAAACAAAAGGTGACGTACTGTTTCGTACTCATAGTCAGGTAGCGGATCGGTGCCAAGCGCAGACGCAATAGCGCCCTGAGTTATATCGAGAATCATTAGCTTTGGTCTCCAAACTATCGTTATTGAACCTTTGCCGCGCCTAGAACCTGAAGCTTGCCGTAGTGGTAAAAAATGGAAGCTTTTAGCTTTTTGCAGCTGTTGTTGCAGTGGAGCGACTAATGAATTAGGTAACATAGTGCGGCGATCTGTTTGGCCTTTGCCATCTCGCGCTGTAATCTGGTGATACTCAAATCTAAATTCTTGATACGCAGACGTAGCCCCTCCATCAAGCGCATGCCGGTGCTGTAGAGCAGGCTGACTATTAGATGTTGGATGCCATCTAAGTTAGTTAAAATGCGCTTTACTTCTGAGCGAGTAAATACAACCAGTAAGCGCTGAGGTCGTCTAGCTCGTTCAATATCGTCTGGATGTTGCTTATCGTGAAACAGGATGAAATCCCGAATGTGGTGAACATAGGACTTTTTAGTTGAAAGGCTGAAATGCTTTAAACGAGCAATTTCCCTAACTTGATCTAGCAAGCGCGGCGGCTTGGGTGGCGTCATGGTAAATGCCGTATAACTCCCTTATAGGGGTGCTTATCTGTCAAAGCTGCTGGATAAGATCCCTATTTCCCATACTTAACCGTCAAAAGTGCTGAACAACACCCCAGATTCCCGGAGTTATACAGCGAAAATTTCGGTATAAGTTCTATGAATAGAAGCGTTATCACACAAATCTGCTGGATAAGATCTGGAAGATTGGATCTTATCCAGCAGATCTGACACTGAATTACAAGTTAGGTGGCTTGACACAGCTCGTTGACCTTGCTGCCTGGAAGTTCTTCATCGTGGCCTGGTCTGTTATGACACTGCTGGTTAGAGGCTTACTGCTTGGATTAGTGTTCCGCACCCTAGCGCTCTTCTCAAAACTGGGCTCAGCCCAAGCCATCCAAATTGAAAGGAGATCTCAAAATGAAGATGACGCAGATCTTGAGGCGATCACCCGTCCGACACTGGTCATTCATCTAGAACATACTTGCTTTTTTACTGAGTTGTGAGGAGAGTCTGTGTCCGATGAGGGCCAGCAGTTAGCCCTCTGGGCTCTCTATGAAAAATTTAGCTTTGGAGGAAACATGACAAAATCAATCACTCGCCTAAATCCGCCGGCATTGCCGAATGCTAGCGAAATGGGGTATTCGCAGATATCGATAGTCGAACCGGGCCGTATGGCTTATATATCTGGCCAAGTCGCGTGGCGGCCAAACGGTGAGGCAGTACCTGAAAGCTTGCCTGAGCAAATGAGTATTGTCTCGATCAACACAAAGGCCGCGCTGGATGCTATTGGGGCTGCACCACATGATGTTGTGATTGCACGCATTTACATGACCAATCTCACCCCTGAAAGATTAGAAGAAGTTATGCCACCGTTTCTAGCCATCTTTGAGGGGGCTCAACCCTGTGTTACTGGTGTTGGTGTCGAGGCGCTTGCTGCGCCCGAACTGCAGGTCGAGATGGAGTTGATTGTCAGGCTTCCTGATTAATTGCTGTTTTCAGGATATGAAGCCCGAGAATATTTGCAAGTCAGAAATTTAGCATAACAACCGTGGTGCAGCGGACTGATCCAAGCCGTTGGTGCTGAGTTCGGAGCTACTTGCAGCCGCTGACCACGACCGTTATAAATCACTATGCTGTAAACCACCTGCACCGAGCTATAGATCCAATTCTAGAACCTATCAAATCCTCATTTCTACGCATTTCTATCAAGAAATCCAGGCAAAGGAACGTCTAGCCGCCACTGTTTATCACCATAGAACAGCACCTGATAGATATGCATGCTGCCGTCTCTAAAAGAGGCTTCAAATGATTGCAGATAGAGATACCACATCCGTTGAAACTTTTCGTCGTAGGCAGGAGAAAGACCGGCAATGATCTCGCGATTCTTGGTAAAGTTTTCGCCCCAGCGTCTAAAGGTTTCAGCGTAGTGGGGTTTGAAATTCTCGCAGTGGGCGACCGTTAGCTTAGCGGCTCGCAGATCGCGACAGATTTCAGATAGCTGAGGAGCATAGCCGCCGGGAAAGATATACTTGTCGATCCAGGGGCCGTTGCGTTCAGAGCTTTCGGTCGTAATCGTATGCAGCATACCGACGCCGTGGGGTTTCAGCAGGGCTCTGGCTTTTTCCATAAAGGTGGAAAAGTTGTTTTTACCTACGTGTTCAAACATGCCAATGCTGACAAATTTGTCGAACTCTCCCGTTATCTCTCGATAGTCTTGTATCTTGATGGTAATTTTGTCCGTTAGCCCTTTTTCGGCAATTCGCTTTTTAGCTAGGGCAGCTTGTTCATCACTGAGGGTTACGCCGGTACCGTTGATGCCATAGTTTGCAGCCGCATAGATCAGCATACCGCCCCAGCCACAGCCAATGTCGACCAGCGATTCGCCTGGTTTGAGATCTAGCTTTCTACAAATCACCTCATATTTTTGACGCTGCATGGTTTCCAAACTATCGGTTGGCTGTACCTGATAGCCACAGGAATAGGTGAGCGTTGGGTCTAGAAAAAGCTGATAAAAGTCGTTACCAAGGTCGTAGTGATTCTGCACATTTTTACGACTGTTTTGCAGCAGCAGCGGCAGCGTTTTTAGCCGTTGGGAGATAATCTGCAGCGCCAGGGGTACGGTTAATTTTTGGCTGGCTTTTGAATAGACTTTATTGCGATAGAGCATACTAATCAGCTCTGTCAGTCGGTCTTCGGCTTCATCCCACCAGCCGTCCATGTAGGCTTCACCAAAGCCCAATGAGGCAAAGGTAATAATGCTGCTGTAGGTACGCTGATCGTGAACCTGAAGATGCAGCTGAGGCTGGGTATCGGGTGAACCAAAGTTAAACACCTGGCCGCTAGGGTTAGTGACCATCAGATAACCATCGGTGATGGAGCTAAATAGCTCATAGAGATAGCGCTCAGCAACAGGCAAGTTTTCCATAACCTGATAAGGACGTACAGCGACTTTAACTTATCAAATTGAGGCGACCAGATTATGAGACGGGGGTGAGATGCGCTTCAAAAGCCTTCAACGATTGCTGATACAGTCATGCTAAATGCTAGCGAGAGACTATAGCAAAGCGTATCATGCGGTGCTTATCTGCCCTATCCCAACAGGCTATATGGACCGAAGCGAAAGCTTCGCTACAGCTGGCAGTGCCGCTGGTATTGATTCAGCTGTCGGAGGGAGCCGTTAGCTTTGTCGATAGTTTGATGATGGGGGGTCTGGGCACATCGGCTCTGGCCGCAGGCGGTCTGGGGGCAACGGCGTTTTGGATGCTGCTATCGCTGTGTACGGGGCTATTGGAAATGACGGGCGCGATCGCAGCCGAAGCCCACGGTGCCAGCGACCCCCATCGCGTCAGCCGCATTCATATCCAGGGTCTGTGGCTGGGCATCGGCATTTCTTTACCCATGATGGTACTGATCTGGCACCTGGACACGATTTTTCGTCTGTTCGGTCAGCAGCCAGCCATTATCGCGGGAGCCACGGCCTATTTACACGCCATTGTGTGGGGGTTGCCCGCAGCGCTGGGGCTGTTTGTGTTTAAAGAAATCCTGACGGCACTGATGCGACCGCGCCTGGTAATGGTGCTAATGCTATTAAGCATTCCGCTAAATATTGGTCTTAACTACGGATTTATCTATGGCCGATGGGGACTGCCCAGACTCGGGCTAGCTGGCATTGGCTGGGCCAGCACGCTGGTATTTTGGTTGAGCTTTGCCATCGCAGTGTGGATGCTAAGGATCTTGCCAGGGCTGGCACGGCTACGGTTGCTCAAACAGTGGTGGAAGTGCGATCGCACCATCCTCCAAGAAATTATCCATCTAGGTCTGCCGCTTTGTATCGACTACGGTACCGAATACGGAGCCCTCACCGCCGCGGCGTTGCTCATGGGGCTATGGAGTACAGACCTTCTGGCCGCTCACCGCATCGTTATCACGACTACCGAACTATTGCTAATGTTTTCCTGGGGGTTTGCCTACGCCGCCGCCATGCGCACAGGTCACAAAATTGGTGCAGGAGCCCCTCGCGCTGCCCGTAGAGTGGCCCAGGTCAATCTCCTCATGAATCTGGTCCTGGTTATCATTCTCGCCATCCCCCTGTGGTTGGCACCCAAGACCATTGCCGGCTTCTACCTCAATGTGAATTTGCCAGAAAATACTACAACAGTCACCACGGCTGCCGCCCTGTTTAAGATAGGCGTAGTCTTTCAAATTGCCCAAGGTGTTCGGTTGATCAGTGCCGGTACCTTACAAGGGCTAAAAGACACCCACCTACTGGCCACCGTTGATGTCTTTGTCCATTGGGGAATTGGTATTGGCCTAGGCTATGTCATAGGCCATGGCTTCGGCTGGCAGGGCATCGGCCTGTGGTGGTGTTTAACCATAGGACAGCTGGTGGCCGCCGTTGTACTAACCCGCCGCTTTCAACACCTGATCGCAGTGCAGTGTCTTTGCCAGAATCGCCCCGAAATACCCTCTTGAGCATCTAGATTATTTAAATTAATAGAGGCGACCATTGATGTTTATATCTTGGTCAAGATTATCATTGATTTCCTGGGTCAAATTGGCCGTACGTTCAGAGGAAAGAGTCATCAGCTTAGTCAAATCATCCACTGTCTGAGTCATTTGTAGCTGATTTACACTAATAAATGACAGCCCCTGAAGCAGCTGATCAAGCTGTTGGCCCCCTTTAAATACCGCTTCCATGTGCAGCTGCGTATCTTTCAAGTGTTCAAACCCACCATCAATCTTTTGTTCCATCTTAGTCAGCGCATCACTGACGCTATCAATTTCTTGATTCATCAAATCAAGATACACAGCTGTGTTTTGAGCACTCTCAGATGCGCCTTCTCCATCCGCTGATATATCCTGTGAGTCCAGTGTATTCAGTTTTGCTAGATTGTTTTTAATTCCTGAAAAGCTCCGACATCGTTGCAGTGATTTTTGAGCCAAACTAATGAGGTCAGGAATACCCTGAATAATTGGCTGCAACGTCTCTAACATTGCCAGAGCTGCCTGGGTTTGGTAGTTCATAGGCTCAACCACCTGAATTGCCGTTTCCTCAGTTTGGGTTAGAGATGTCTTCAGCTGACTATTAAGATGTTCCACATTTGCCGTCAGCTGCAGTAAGCGGGTAAATGTATTGCGAAAGAGATTAGAAATATGCGCAGTCGATGTAGCCGCTGAGACAATAAAGTCTGAGGCTGCCGATGGCGTTTGAGTTTGTTGCAGCAGCTGGGTTAGCTCAGCCACCTGTTTCTGGAGACCCGATCTCTGCTGCTTTAGCTTATTCGAAAGTGCATCACTGACCTGACGTGCAGCTCTGGCCTCATTAAGGGAATTCAATCGTTCAAACACTAGCTGAAATTGTGCTGCTAATTGTTCTAAAAATGCTATTTCAACAGGCTGCCATTTGTGAAAAGCTTTGCAGTGATGGGCAATCCAAAAACCATAAAGTTCTTGATCTACAAACATCGGTACAACGACACTAGATTTGACATCTAGTAAATCCATACATTGATGATATATCGTTGGATTGTCAGTCACTGCGGCTACATTGTTGATTACAGTTGTTTTATGTTTAGCTGTTTCTGTCAGCAAATCTGGAGGAATAATGGCTTTGGGATCAGGGTAACTGGTAGCACGCTGACAGCCATCGGTTACTACTTCTGACTCAACAGTTCCACCACCGTTAGGATTTAATCGATAAAAGAATACACGATTTAACTGTAAGATCTCTTGAACATCGGGTAGAGACTGTTCAATAATTGTTCGAATATCGCGCAGATTATTAACGGGAGTACTTGCAATTTGGGCAAACAAACTAGCTTTTTCAGTTTCTGACGCTTGTGCCGTGAGTAGTGATTGAGTGCTTGCCACCAGCTGATTAAATGTTTGGGCCAGCATGTAGGTTTCTTGAGTACCCTCCGGAGTTGCCTGCACCGTAAGATCGCCACTAGCTACCCGTTTACTGTACGATGACAGATGAGATAGTGGTAAAGAAAGTTGTCGAGCAAGAACCACTAACAACGCAGAGGTTAGTCCACCTAGTATCAGAGCAGTTACGGCAAATAATAAGAGCATTTGCTGACCTGCTGACGTAATCTCTCTGTTTGTCATAGAGGCCACCGCAACCCATTGCGTCTCTGGAATCGTGGCAATCTTATAGATCTTTCCTCTATGGGTAAACGATAAGAGCACTGTGTCATCCTCAGACGGAATGACCGATAGTTGTTTAATTTTCTTATTGGTATTGAGAGCTTGAGTGATTTGATTAACGTAGGTATCTATGGATGAGGTCTCTGTTGAAAACTCGATTTTACTCATCTCTGTAATCACAGATTCAACAGTCTCAGCTCCAATAATTTTTTCCTCTTTGCGAAATCCCTGAGGAGAAAATGTATCAATTATTCCTAGGGTGTCACCGTCAATGAGCTGAACGCGTTGGCTGCCGCTAATTCCTGTACGCTTTAGATAGTCTGCCAAAAGACTAAACTTTCGAGCCGGTAGAATTGCCCGAATGACCCCTACGAATGTCTCATCCTGAGGGCTAACGATAGCCTGAACAAGTTCTATAGTGCGTGCTTTAGAGGTAAAGTCAAAATCAGGAGGGCTAATCCATACGCCATCTTCCTTACCTCGTTGCCACCATTCCTCATCACTTTGAACAAAGTCACTGGTGGGACGGCTGTAAGCCACATTAAAGCCATACCGGTTAGTGACTGAAATTTCAGAAATCTCAGCGGTTTTGACCGTTTCCTGAAGATAGTTGTTTAGAGTTTTATGGGAACGCACCAATTTCGTCTCTGAAAATTTGGCTTCCAAGTCAGCAATCGACAATTGATCTAAGCCTGCTTTTTCGGATTCATTACTACCGGCCAAAGCTTCATTGATCACTAAGGGACTATTCGCAATGGTTCGTGGCAACGTTAATATTTCATCGAGAACGGCGCGGGTGCTACCACTGGTCAATAAGGCCTGGTTCGCTAACTGAGTTTGCATACGGGACTCTGTTCTTTGTTGAACGACTCGATATCCCACGATACTTGCAATCAGCAGTGGTGCCACAACCACGGGTAGGATGGTAAACAGTAGCTGATCCCGCAAACTTTTTCCCTGGGGTGATAGCTGTTTTACCAACCAATTTGGGCCTCTTTGAGCTGTTGTATTGTTGTTAGACTGACGTGAGGTCGCGTTGTATTGTGTCATGGCTAACAGTAGATATTAAAGAACAGAAATTAAAGTAAGCTTGATCATTGGCTCTTAGCTTCTGTTTTATGCTGCTGCACAGCAGCTAGGAGGCAATGGAGTAATGAACGCATTAATAAATCAGTGGTTAGTTAGCAATTTTCTGAGTAGCAAGATGCTCTTTCACTCGGTTGTAGGCATCCTGTAGCTCTAGGACAGCTTCATCTGCACCATTGGGAAATTCATCAAACTCAGCTGTCTCACTAAATTCCACAAGAGCCTCGCGCCCTTTCCTTGAATCTTCCATATCCAACAAAACAGCTTTGACAGCTTCCACTTGTGTAGAACTTAAGCTTGGACCTACAACTACCATGTGTCGAGGATATTTTTTGGTTTCGGCTAACACCCTTAGTTCTTTGCGATCTGTATCAGAAACTTCTGCCCAAGTTTCACTGTCCACCGCCCCAGCCTGGACCTTACCATTCAAGACCCATTCCACGGTTGTTTCATCTTCTCCCGAAAAGATATAACCAATTTCGTCCTCTTCTACAGAATGGTTGGCTTCTGCTTTAGCAACAGGATTGAGTCCTGCGTCCATTAATTCAATCAAAGGAAACATAAAACCCGAGCTGGAACTGGGTTTCTGCATTGCCATCATGGTGCCCTGCAGGGATGCTAAATCGTCTAAAACCCCGTTTTTGCGAGTAATAAAAAAGGTGTTGTACTCCGGAACACCATCTTTCCATCGACGTAAAATCGGCGTAGCACCTGATTTCTCCATCACTAGCATCGCTGGAAAAACACTATCAAAATAAAGATTGACATCTCCTGATGTCATCCATTCAGCAACAGTGTTCACATCTGGAGCGATTTTGACTTCTCCTTTTGTGATGCCTGATTTCTTGAGGTTAGCAGCAAGATAATCAGCAACAGGCTGAGTTTCAGGAATTAAAGATTCTGGATCAAAATCCACATCTGTCAGAATAATAGCGCTACCTCCTGACGGATCGTTAGAGATAGGCTGACTTGCTCCACAGCTTCCAAGCCAAAAGATATGGCTAGTTAGTAAAATAACGGGCAGCAACTTATGTCGCACACTACAATAAATGGTTTTAGTTTGCAGTTTCATAAGAGAGGCTTGCCTGCTCGGAGCAAGCAAATTGAATGGAATTTTCTACCGTCTTTATCAGGCTGATGGCCAGATAAATTAGAGGATTGGATTTGATTACTGTATGTCGATTAAATACAGAACTTAGAGTCTTGAAGTATGGACACTTAAAGTTCTTGACTTTCCGAAGAGATCTTTTAGGAAAACATGAAAGCATCGTATCCGCCAACAACACGCGCCGCACTTTAGCAAATTGAAAACGTCCCTATTTGGCCCAATTAATTGGGTGAAATGAGGTGCTCATGATGATATATTTCTTTACTCATTTGCCTTCTAGGTACACAATGCTAAGTCTTATGATCTAGATGCAAGACCCCTTATACATGGCAAGACGTGAGAGTCTGAGTAAGGTTCCTCTTGCTTTTGTTAACATTCATGTAAAAGCTAATAGTTAAAGAAACAATTTTACTGATGTAATCGTTAATCTATACTGAAACGATTTTCAAAACTGAAGTTTTATCAAGGGTGTTGGCTGACGTGGGGTGGTCTCTCTTTTCTGGGGAAGCCCTGCTTGACTGTTTATTACTAATTGTTAGTTTTCTATGCCAATTCAACTCAAACCTCTTAGCACCTATGCCAGTGGTTCTTTCGATGAAGGCGCTGCAGAGATTGTGGCTTACGATCCTCAAGTACAACAACTGTTTATAACTAACGCTGAACAAAATACCGTTGACATTGTTGATATTAGTAATCCTAGCAACCTGAATTTTATAGATCGGATACCGCTTGATGCCTATGGTGCAGGCGTCAATAGCGTAGCGGCCCATAATGGAGTTATTGCGATCGCAGTTGAAGCAGACTCCAAACAAGATGTAGGACAGGTTGTGTTTTTTGATGCCCAGGGTACCTATTTGAATTCTGTTACCGTTGGCGCATTGCCCGATATGGTGACTTTCACTCCTGATGGCACAAAAGTTGTTGTCGCCAACGAAGGAGAACCGAACAGCTATCACGAAGCTGATTCCATCGATCCCTACGGCTCCGTTAGCATCATCGATATTTCCACTGGAATTAATACCGCCCAGGTTAAGACGGTTGATTTTAGGAAATTTAATTTTTATAGCGAAACCGTACAGGCTTCTGGGATACGTATATTTGGACCTGATGCGAATATCGCTCAAGATCTAGAACCGGAATATATCGCTGTTTCGGGTGATAGTTCCACCGCGTGGGTAAGTTTGCAGGAGAATAATGCCCTCGCTGTTGTCGATCTCAATGAGGGGAACATAACAGAACTTCTCCCCCTTGATTATAAAAAGCTTAGCTTGCAGGGTAATGCCATTGATGCGAGCGATAAGGATGGTGCGATTAATATTCATCACTGGGAGGACATTCCTCTATATGGGATGTATCAACCCGATGCGATCGCAACCTACACAGCCAATGACGGTCAGACCTATATCCTGACTGCCAATGAAGGAGACAGTCGTGCAGACTATCCCGGCTTTAATGAAGAAGCCAGAGTGAGTGATTTACCTCTAGACCCCACTGCATTTCCCAACGCAGAATACTTACAAGCCGAAAATAATTTAGGGCGCCTCAAAGTCACAAATACCCTTGGAGATCTTGATAACGACGGTGATTATGATGCACTGTTTGCCTTTGGGGGGCGATCATTCTCAATTCGAGATACAGAGGGCAACTTAGTCTTTGACAGCGGCAATGACTTTGAACGCATTATTGCACAACTCAATCCAGAGAATTTAAACTCTACCAATGATGAAAATGGTTCCTTTGATAACCGTAGTGATGACAAAGGTCCTGAACCTGAAGCTATTACAATTGGGCAAATAGATGGACAAACCTATGCCTTTATTGGATTAGAAAGAGATGGTGGCATCATGGTTTACGATATCACCACTCCCCATGCAGCAGAGTTTGTGCAGTACATCAATAATCGTAACTTTAACGTCGATGCCCAGTTGTCAGACGGTTCTTCCAATGCCGCAGCGGGGGATTTGGGACCAGAAGATCTTGTCTTTCTTTCATCAGAAGATAGCCCCAACGGTCAGCCCCTATTAGTTGTTGCCAACGAGATTAGTGGAACAACCACCACTTATACGATTGAAACAATCTCCCCACAGATATCTCAAGAAAGCAACATATCTAATCCAGGACCTTGGTTTTCCTCCCTTAGCAGTGCCCTCTTTTTATTAGGGGTCATGACTATTTCTAGCGTGAGGGCAAAAAATTGAGAACCTTCAATAATATCTGTCTGAAGTCGGTGAATTCTTACCGATAATTTGAGGTTTAAGCGGACCTACTAGCGTGGAGAGTTTACTCTAGTAGGCCCACTACCTGACAACATTGACCGTTTGGTAATATTCAGCTATGTACAGGACAAAAAAATAGCAACCTCCTGAAAGCCTTTCTGCTGCTGGGGTTGAGTCAATTTTAGGAAGATATGTCTGAGATGATCAAAGCCATACCGAAAAATGCTCTTGGCTAATCGCCCGTGAGCTTTGATAGTCAACGG
>JBHJIL010000054.1:0-120192 GCA_050043465.1 Leptolyngbyaceae cyanobacterium | reverse complement strand
GAGCGGGGCGCGTATGTTCTGCCGGATTCGGGGATACTTATCCACCCTACGCAAACAAGACCGGACTATTTTGGATGCGTTGATTGGACTATTCTCTGGTCAGCCTGTTGCTCTCGTTCCTCAGCCTAAGTAGTTACCTTTATTCAAAAAACATAAAGCGCTATCTCTTGACCTAAAGATCACCAAAGCCAAAGTCTCCGATGAACAAATAGCAGCGATTTAGCTGGCACGAGGCTACCCCACTCACATTTATGTTCAGTAGAGTCTGCCAGATTTTGGCTGACCAAACACAAAAACCAATGTCATAATCGTACGAACATTCATAGACCCCAATCTAACCACATAGGCCATAAGAAACAACAATTTGGTCTATACGCTATAGCTTAATGAGACTATCGAGAATAATGAGACTCTAGAAATCTTACCAGCAGGTTTTGAGCGAAGAACAACTAAATCTCAAAAAACAAGTTATTGGTTTAGTTATGAGAGTCCAGAAAGAAATGAATGCTCAAATCATTGGCAATAAAGACATGTAAAGTTGTTAAAAAACAAAAAGACACCTATAACATCCAGTTGTTTAATGCCTCATACAACAAACTAAAAAAGACTTACAGAGCGCGTGCGCTTGGTCAAGGGCTTAGTCCAAAGCAACTATACCCACTACGATTTCAGAGCTACACGAGTAAAAGGAACTCTAATAAAAACCTAGCTGAAGTGCCCGAAAGTAGGTCTGGACTGGCCTGTAGCTACTTGAGTGGGAACCGTTCTGATAGCAGCTCCTGACTAGAATAAGCCGCATCGCTTACCTTTTAGAGCAAGTCTATTACAGAATTCGAGAGCGGGGGGTGAAACCCAATGGACGTAACTGGATTCGAACCAGTGACCTCATCGATGTCAACGATGCGCTCTAACCAACTGAGCTATACGTCCTCAACGGTTTTTAAGCCTAACATAGTGACTCTACTAGGGCAATGAATTTTGTAAAACTGTCGAATCAGCCTGCAACGGTCAGGCAAGCTAAATTCATTTACGATGAATCAGGATGTAAAGAATGACTAGCCTATGCAATGGCAAGAGGTGGCGGGTAATTGGCTACTAATACCACCCAATCCAGTGGGAATTATCCACTTTCTAGGGGGTGCTTTTGTGGCGGCTGCTCCAAATGTTACCTACGGTTGGCTGCTGGAAAATCTGTATGCGCACGGCTATGCCATTGTAGCGACGCCATTTATTAATACGTTTGACCACGGCGCGATCTCAGCTGAAGTTCTCACTACCTTTGACCAGGCCATGATCTATCTGCGTCGTCAGGTCATCGGCGATCTCAACTTGCCCATCTATGGCATGGGACACAGCATGGGTTGCAAAGTCCACCTGCTGATTGCCAGTCTTTACCGAGTTGAGCGCGCTGGCAATATTCTGATTTCATTTAATAACTATCCGGCCCGCAGGTCGATTCCATTACTTGAGCAGTTTGTCCAATTTGCTCCTGATTTTGATATCGAATTTACCCCCAGCCCAGGGCAAACTCTAGACCTGATTCGCGATCGCTATACCGTGGGTCGCAACCTGCTGATCAAGTTTCGTCGCGATACCATCGACCAAACCTATGACCTCAGCGATGTCCTCTATCAGCGCTTTCCCCAGATGACGGCAATCCAAATTCTTCAGGGGACCCATACAACTCCTATTGCCCAAGATGTTCGCTGGCAGCCGGGGAAGTCGTTTACCCCGTTTGATGCGTTGGGTCAGTTTGTAAAGCAAGAGTTTTATCGAGATCTAGGACAGTTAAAACAAACGACGCTGCAGTGGCTGGGCTAAGAAATCGGCCACCTCTGTGACGACGTCTCTAAAATTTGCTGCTAGGGTATATGAGTTCTAGCATTGCTAACGATTTGTCGTGCCAATTGCCTAGATTATTGGCGATAAGCGGTATAAAAACGACTTACATTGGCAATGGGTTTACTCAATTAGCTCTACACTATGCTGCTTCGCTTGCTGACACTGGGGACTGCTGCACTACTGCTTACTGTGCCAGCTCGGCCTGTTTGGGCAAACGCCCCTAGTCTGATCGCCCAGGCTGACGATAGCGCCGAAACTTCAGACATCGAAGACGATAGCGCCGAAACTTCGGACATCGAAGGTGAAGGCGCTGCCTCTGACTTGGAGGCTCAGCCACCGCTAAACGAAGTTGACGAGCTAATTTTGAACGGGCTGCGACAGTATGAAAACCGCAGCTTAGCAGAGGCAAAAACCACCTTAGAACAGGCCCTAAGCGCCGCTCGCGACACCGAAAATCAGGCTCAAGAGTCGTTTGCTCTGACGGTGCTGGGGGTGGTTACCATCAATCAGGGGGAGTATGAAAGCGCCTCTAGCTATGCGCAGCAGGCACTATCTGTTTTAGAGAACGTTGAGGATCCTCAGTCTCAGGTTGTGGC
This sequence comes from Leptolyngbyaceae cyanobacterium, assembly GCA_050043465.1. Lineage (GTDB taxonomy): Bacteria > Cyanobacteriota > Cyanobacteriia > Phormidesmidales > Phormidesmidaceae > Leptothoe. Next base: position 117,754 of record JBHJIL010000054.1, on the reverse strand, counting down.
GCTCAATGTATTAGGACGCTCGGCTCAGCTCCAGGGAAATCTGCCTGATGCCATCGACTACAGTCAGCAATCGCTGCAGCTGGCTGAAAGCATTGAGTTTGATACAGGCAAATTAAATGCCTTGCATGTACTGGCTACGACCTACGCCGCCGTTGGTCAGTATCCTCTGGCGCTGAACGCGGCCCAGCTAGCGGTGCCGCTGGCTCAGTCCCAACGAGACGGCCAGATTTTGCTGAGTTCTCTGAATGTGGCTAGTTCGTCACTATTGGATCTAGGCGACTACGAGACTGCTTTGGCTGTCGCTGAAGATGCCTTGACTGTGGCTGATGGGATAGAAAGCGACCGGGGTAAAGCTTTAGCGCTGAGTAATCAGGGAGTGGCTTACTATCGTCTCTCTAATTTAGAAAAGGCGATTGAGCTACAGACAGAAGCGCTGGATATCGCGAAGAAATCAGAGGCCCTAGATGTCCAGTTTACGGCCTTGTACGTACTGGCATTGGCCCACTACGACCAAGAGGATGTGGACACCGCCATTGATTTTTATCAGCAGCGTTTAACCTTGAGTCGTGAGTCAGCCTCGGTTGGGGCGGAGCTACAGTCGCTGCTGTGGCTGGGATCTGCCTATCTAGACAGCGGTCGCTACAGCGATGCGATCGCATCTTTTGACGAACTATCAGCCCTGGCCCAAGAGCGCAACCAGCCAGCCTTTCAGCGCTGGAGTCAGTCCGGCTTAGGCTTTGCCAATGTGCAGCTCCAAGACTATTCTCAGGCCCAGACCCATTTTGAAACCGCATTGGACCTTGCCCAGTCTATTGACGATCGCGTTGGTGAGTTCGAATCACTTAGCCTCCTGGTTCAGGTCCACCAGGCACAAAACAATACCGAACAAGCCGAAGAGTATGCCGCGCAAGCTGCCACACTCCAGGCCGAATTAGAAGCCCAGACAGAGCCCGCCCCCGAAGAGTAGCGGGCGCGGCTTGGCCGGTCTGTCAAATACCAGCGGAAGAACTGCCATACAACAGCCAAGGGGCGATGACGGTTAACCATCATCGCCCCTTGGCCATAATTGAAGCTTTGCCTTTAAGCGGCGTTGCCTACAATAGCGCCAGGTCAGGCGGTTTAGAAATAGTGTTTTCTCATATGTCCTAACTTTACTGCCACGCAGGACCTATAGCCGTGCGTGAAATCACACATTTTTGAGCGGCAGGTCACAGTGTTGGCTCAAACCTGGGTCAAATCACCGAGGTTATGCCTATTTGGGAGGAGCATCAGCGCCCAAAACTTTATCCGCTAGATCTCATAAAGCTCCAGTGGCAGACCGTCAGGGTCTTGAAAAAAGGTAAACCGCTTACCCGTTAGCCGATCTAAGCGTACCGGCTCGACCGAAACATCATTATTTTTGAGATAGTCGACATTGTAGTCTAGATTTTCTACTGCCAGGGCGAGGTGTCTTAGCCCACAGGCTTCGGGGCGAGTGGGTCGAGCAGGCGGCTGAGGAAATGAAAACAGCTCTATTTGAGTTCCGCCTAGTCGTAAATCCAGCTTGTAAGAGTCTCTTGATTCGCGCCAGGTTTCGTGGATAACATCGGCTCCTAAAATATGGACATAAAAGTGCTTTGAGCGCTCGTAGTCTGAGCAAATAATGGCGACGTGATGGATAGCTTTAATGTCCATGGACAGACGCAGAAGATTTTATGGCTGTAGCTCCAGCTGGTTTCGCTCCAGCCGACAGCCATAGGGTGGCATTATTATCGACAAGATGAGGCTGTCCGTTAGCAGTAACGGCACCAAAGCTCTGAAAATATTGTTGCAGTTTGGGGGGAAGTTCGGGAAAATCAAACAGAGCATCTCCTTCAGCAATGGTCGCCCAGAAGTTACGCATAATCGGGGCGTATTGCTCGGCTTCATCCGGCGATAGATATAGGGGTTTGCTGGTGAGCAGCTTCATCATAAAGGGAAAGGAGCGCTCGGCCATCCACTCACGGGAGGTGGCTTGCAATGTGGGCCAGTCGGGGACAGCTTCGATGCGATGGGAGGTAACGTCTAGACGGTGGGCCTCGTCGGTTTGTGTGAGCTCACAGATGCGATACGGATGGGGATAGCTCACCAGCGATCCGGTAGTCATTTCGTAGAGCTGGCCGGTCTGGGCAACGTCTTGCACATGCAAATGTCCTGTCAGCATTAGAGGAACCCCGGCAGCCTCCAGTCGCTGGATCAGATCGCCAGCATTTTTGACCATGTAGCGCTGACCCATACGACCGAGAGACTGGCGAGGTAGATGCTCTAAGACATTGTGATGGAGCATCACGAGCGTCAGCTGGTCGGTGAGCTGGTCTAGCTGTTGGTCTAGCCAGTCAAGCTGATCTGGGTCCAGCCAGCCGGTGTAAAAGGGGTCTCCCTTTGAGTCAAAGCCGTTGGAATTGAGACCAATCAGGTGTAGCCCGTCTAGGAGCTGATGGTGATAGTAGGGCTGGTCTGGCTCGGTATAGCCAAAGGGCTGATAGAGGTTGACAAATTCATCGAGAGACACGGTGCGATCGCAGCCGCCCCGCCGCACCACATCATGGTTTCCCGGCACCACATAGACCGGAAAGGGCAGCTGCGCCAGACGACTGACCAGCCACTGATGGTTTTCCCGCTCGCCATGCTGCACCAGATCGCCCGGTAGCAGCAAAAAATCAATCCCTACCTGCTCAAGGTGATCCAAAATTTGCTCAAAGGCTGGAATACTCACCTCAACCAGGTGAAATCGGTCAGGCGAGTCCCATACAGTATGGGGTAGAGCAATATGGAGGTCGCTAACCACCGCAAAACGAGCCAAAAGCGTCATAGGAATTGGTAGGGTATATGGGCCAGCCGACGATGCATTCGGCGGCTGCGCGTCGGGTTAGTTGCGAGCGTTCGAGCCGTTTTCCCCGACAGACGTTGTAGTTCTATCATCACCTTTTTCGACATGTCCCGTGTGCGCCAGCACGTTAATCCCTTAAATATCCGCTATGCTACGCCGGTCACACCGCCCAGCTGGGCAGATGTATTTGCCAGACCAACACAGCCGCTACATATTGATATTGGCTGTGCCAAAGGCTACTTCATTCTCGATATGGCCGAGCGTTGCCCAGACTGGAATTTTCTCGGATTAGAAATTCGTGAACCCTTGGTAGAGCAGTGTCTAAGACAGCGCGACCGGCTAGGCTTAGACAATCTGCACGCCCTATTTTGTAATGCCAACAACTCGCTAAAACCGCTGCTAACCAGCCTACCCCAGCCGCCTCAGCGGGTCAGTATTCAGTATCCCGACCCTTGGTTTAAAAAGCGCCACCAAAAGCGACGCGTAGTCCAGCCTCAGCTTGTAACCGATTTAGCGGAGCATATGCCGACGGGTGCCTGGGTATGGCTGCAGTCTGATGTAGAAACAGTTGCCCAGGATATGGTGGACGCTTTTGCGGCCAATGTTCAGTTTGACCGCTCATTTGCTCCGTCGTCGCCACCGGATACACCAGACGCATCAGACAGTATTAGCAATCCCTGGCTAACAAGCAATCCTTTAGCCGCAATCACCGACCGCGAACGAGTCACCCTGGAGCAAGACAAACCGGTATACCGAGCCCTATTCATCAGGCGTTGAGCATAGACCTATGCTCAACGCCGCAGAGGGTTTCCCTACTCTGAGACCGTCAGGCTATAGCGATGGCGCCCTTCCTGGTCATAGGACCCCACCCAAAGCTGATAGGTGCCCTTGGTAAAGGCATCGGTGATTTTGGCATCTCGGTTTTGACGGCTGGCATTATCGTTGCAGCGTACGGTGCCATTGTTGGGCCCCTGCACCAGCAGCGTCGTGTCTGCACCACCGCTATTGACGGCAATGGTGAGCTCTGAAAAGTCCTGCTCTAGGAGCACCACATGGTCTGGAGTTCGGTCAGCATAACCGAGACAAAATTCACCGCTGCTGTCCCGGCTGGCGATATTGGCCAGACCGTAGGAACCAATCGTTTCACCACTGGCCTGGGTGGATGCAAAGCCCAGAGCTAGTCTCATCTCACCAGCGGCCTGGGCCGCAGTCGCTATGGCTAGCGGTAGGGCAACAGCAATTAATTTGAAAGCGTTTGACTTAAAGGCTGAGGTAAACATGGCTATACCTAAGGAACACACAGAGACAATGAGCTAAGCAACTATCCTGGGAACTGAGTACGTTTGGATAGTCAACTGATTGTGACAGTGAAGCGTACCTCTGTCTTAGATAGTGAAATGTATTGTTAGCTTAGCGATCGCACATCTCTACACTATCGGGTTCTGCAACCCTTAACGTTGTTAAGATGACGCTTTCATCGACTGGTACAGGCCAGTTTCACTCCGGACAAAATCAACAAATTCAGCACTGTGGCTGAGAGATTATCCCTTGGGATTTTACCGCTTTCAAAGTCTCCGCGCTTGGCAAACTGTTGTTCTAGAGCCTGGGTAATTTAAGGAAGCTATGAGTGAGCCTACTCCTCGTCGCTAGCAGCAATATAGCCCCAGGCATAGGCCGTAGGTCCAATGGACTGCTGGACTGTAAACTCCACCATAGGAATAAAGTTATAAGAGTCGAAGTAGGCTTCAGACGTAGGCCATTCGTACGGGTTTGGCGTCACCGAGTCAGCAAATAGCTCCACAGACCAGTCCCATTGAGTGGCATACCCATCAGGATATTGCATATCTACGGGTCCGTAGGCCGTGATTCCAGGAGGGGGGGCCTGACCTGATACCCGAGCATCTTTAACCAGGATCATATTGGGATTTCTATAGCCAATGCCCGTGGTATACACCATGTTGTTAGGATTGGCCCCAGCCGAATATTGAGCGGCCAGAATTCCTGCCCTTAGAAACTTACGCTGACCCGTCAGCGCATGAGCCTGAAAGAGGGTTCGGGTTCGAGGCGTTCCAATTAACCCATAGCCAATGCGCATTCTCGGTTTGACATTCCATTTATAGCCAGCAAATTCTACATTTCTGATGTCGCTGTTAGCTGCTTTGACCAGGGCATTGGCTGCATTTTGCTGAATGGTCTGATTGACGGGCCGCTCCGTACGGGCATAGACAAAGGCAGCATGGCGATGGTCATGTTCTTTCCAGACCATGGCTGGCGTTTTAGCGTCCTTAAACACGGTGGTATCGAGAAAAAGTTGATGCCATTGGTCATCGCCAGTCAGCCGGTAAAGTTCTGCCGCCGCCAGATTCCGTTCGTCATAAATTCGACTTTCAAGACCGTCTGGCTGCTTGGCCAGTTCGGCGTTGGCCCAGTTCATCGCTCGAATTGCGCTTGCTTGATAAGTTTGGGCCAGAGTTTTGTCGTACCGGGTTAAGACATAGGCCGCTCTAGCAGCAACATTGGCATAGACATAGCTAGACCACAGTCCGGGGCCGTAGGCCATAATCAGCTGAGACTCTTGCCAGCTACCTTCGTGACCGAGGGGATGACCCGCCGACTCAATGCCGCCTGGGATACCGCCATCTTCGGTCTGTAGTCGTCGAAATACATCTAAACCCCAGAGGGCTTCATCTAAAATATCGGGCAGATTGTTGTTCGATTCGGGCAGATTTAAGTTAACAGATTTGAAATAGTCTGGATACAGGTCAACAAGCTCTAGAAAAGACTGGGTAACTTCAAGATGCTGAATCCGACGGTCCCAATCTCCTGCATCCATCCAGCCGCCCCAAGCGTCGGAGATTACCTCATCCGTACGAGTTTCTACAAGCGCGTCAAACGCTTTTACTTTGCTACCACCCATATTTGTATCCATCAAAGGCACCGTTGAACGGTAAACCGTTACGCCATCATCCGGATGAAACGAGCGGGGACGTTTGTAATCGGTATAGGGGGCCTCAAGGGCAATACCGCTACGCTGATGGTACATTCCTCTAGCAGAGACATAGAACGCATCTCGCCAGGTATTTTCGCCAATTTCAAAATCATAGGACGTACCAACACCGTCAACATAAACTCGGTACTGTCCCGGTGTAGAGAACTCGCTAAAGTCCATCATGAATACATCGGTGTCATTATGATTTCTGTCTCTTTTATCTTTGACGGTAGCTGCCTGGGAAAGGACAGTCTCACCTTGATAAACTCTTTCTCCTGTTGTGGTGTTGATTAACCAAAAGGGTTTACCCTCGGCATAGGTGAACCCGCCTCCTTCTCCCATCCATGTGGAGAGAAATGCCACTTTTGCCGGATCGTCAGGGTCAAACCCGAGATGAGAGACTTGGACCGCTTCGCTACGAGTTTGATCTGGCTGATAGACAAACTCAGTATTTTGGAGAACGTTGCTCGGAAATCTAAATTTGTATGTCTGACCAAGCGTAAGCGCTTCGGGCATCTCCAGATATACGGTGTGGACCATAGGCCAGTCAAACTGCCAGCTCCCAGTGCGGGCCATGCCGCTAATATTGCTTTTGCGATAGATGTTAACGGGAGTGAGGCGGGTACCGTCACCGGCAATAATTTTGTAATTGTTTAGATCGTCAGCGCACTCAAGCTTGAGTTTAGGACCGATAACTTGATCAACTTGCCAAATGAGATCTGGTTGACTAGGGATCAGCTGGCCAATGATTTTGTTGTTACGGGAGACCCAGTTGTCTTTTTTGAAAACATCTTTGGGTCTTGCATCATAGGCAACCTGTTTTCCTCGCACCAGTTCACCGGTTTCTATCCGTAAGGCCACTATATTTTCACTGACGGTGTAGACATGGGTGACTGGAACTGCTTTTTCAGTATCTTTTGCGGCTGCAAAAACGCCTGACGTTTGGCTAGAAGATAGTTCAGTAGTGCACTGGCTAGCCGTAGTCCAACTTAGTAGAAAAGAAAGGAGGCTTTCTAACATATAGACACCAGTGAGGAAAGCTTGGAAAATGGGGTTTAAGGGTAAGTGTCTGATTTGCTCTATAAAAAGTTCCTTATCGGTTCTAACGATGTCTCAAGCAGTCATTCATGTTGTTGCCTATGCTGTTGTTGATAATCAACGGTTACTCACCGTCCGGAAGAAAAATACTCAAATTTTTATGTTTCCTGGAGGCAAATTTGAACCTGGAGAAGATGCAGAAGCTGCCATTCAGCGGGAGGTCAAAGAGGAACTAAGCTGTAATATCGATCTCACTACATTTAAAACGTTAGGAAAATTTGTCACCGCTGCTGCCAATGAAGCAGACACCCAGCTGGTCGCCACTGTGTTTCAAGGAGGCTTAATGGGAGAGCCTGTTGCTTCTAACGAAATCGTTGAGCTGCTATGGATTCCGATAATGGCGAGGACCTACAACATTGAGGTAGCACCGTTGCTGACTGAGTGTGTGCTGCCTCGTCTCAGAAAACACCAGACCCGATAAGTAAACGCTCTCTAGCGGCCTGATAGCCGTAACGACTAAGCCGCCTTGTAAAATGGTCGTTTTACCACCGTCGCCGGCACGGTTTTCTGTCGAATCTGTACGTTGACTATGGTGCCAACCTTAGCTAGCTCGGCAGGGACATAGGCCAGAGCAATCGGATAGCCCAGTGTGGGGGATAGGGTGCCGCTAGTGACAATGCCGACGGATTTACCACTTTGAATAATTGGGTAGTCATGGCGAGCAATGTTGCGGTCTTCAAGCTGCAAACCCACCAGACGACGGGAGACTCCCTCGCTCTTTTGGGTAACTAGGACATCACGACCGATAAAGTCTGGCACGCCGTCTAGATGCACCAGCCAGCTCAGCCCTCCTTCTAGGGGGGTGGTGTCGTCACTAATGTCTTGACCGTAAAGGGCCATAGCAGCTTCTAGACGAAGGGTATCTCTGGCTCCTAAGCCGCAGGGTTGAGCACCTTGCTCTTGGAGCGCGTTCCAAATGTCAGCAGCGCTATCAGCCTCTACCATCACTTCAAACCCATCTTCACCGGTATACCCGGTGCGAGCTAAGAACGCGGGATATCCCAGGACCTGACCGGAGGCATGGTTGTAGCGACGAATAGCGCTGAGATCGATATCGGTAATGAGCTGCAGGGTGGCGACAGCTTTTGGCCCTTGTACTGCTATCAGGGCCTGGTCTTGGGAATTGTCCTGTAGCTCTACACCGGACAGATGCTCCAGCAGCCAGGTTTTGTCTTTGGTGGTGGTGGCGGCATTGACGATCAGGGTGACCTGTTCACCTTCGTCATAGACAATCAGGTCATCAATGATGCCGCCTTGGGGATTGAGTAATACGGTGTACTGGGCCTTGCCGGGAGAGAGCTTGCCAAGGTCCGAGGGTACTAGCTGCTGTAGCGATCGCAGCGCGCTCCCCCCTGTTAAAACAAATTTTCCCATGTGGGAAATATCAAACATACCCACCGATGTCCGTACGGCTGCATGCTCCTGTTTGATACCGCTAAACTGCACAGGCATTTCCCAGCCAGCAAATCCGGTCATGCGGGCTTTGCTAGCAACACACACATCGTAAAGCGGGGTACGAAGCAGACTCATGGGTGACAACAGGACTAAACGGCATAATAATCCTACTCTCTTGGCTGCTCTGGTTAAACCATGGTGAGGGCGATGGCTATCCCTAGGGTGCTAAAGCAGTTTTTGCGATCGCTGATTTTGAAGATGGAACGATCTGCAGCCGTTGCTATTTGACAGCTTTTACAGAGACATCTCGAGGATCAGCAATGCCCGATTTTTATTTATCTTCCCAAGAAAATAGCAAAGGATTCGCGATGGCTTAATCTATGAAATGTGAATCATGACGTTTGATTAAAACTGGCTTTGCTGAAATTGATTAGTCACGACTCAACGGGAACACTGATGGCTCTCAGGGTCAGGAATTGTGACAGTTTATGCCATCTACAGACTATTCTTCTTGGGTTACCCAGCAGTTCCAAACGTTTATCAACCGTCAGCGCCCCGCTATGCCATCCCATCGCTTTGTTCTCTTTGGTACGGAATTTAGCGGTGGTTGCCTGGTAGTTGACCTGCTACGGCGAGTAGCCGATGCTCGCTACGGTTCTTTACCCGCTACATGGACATTGGAGCCCCTGTTAGAGCGTCGTCATTTTTTTCCGCTGCGGCACATCCAGCGACACTGGCTGGACTGTTCGGACTATTTGTTTGGGTTTAAGCTATCGGCGGTGGATTTGATGATTACCCACGGTATGAGCGAGCCCCATCGCTTTATGGAGCTGCTTTATGAGCAAGGGTATAAGCTGATCTATCTGCAGCGGCGCGACTTGATGCGTCATGCGATCGCAATTCTCAAAGCCCGACAAAACAGCCGCCACATCGACCCCCAGGCACTTATCATTATCCTTAAACAATTGGACAATCAGCGCATTGCTGAAGCCGCGATCATTGCCCAGGTGCCCCACCTGACCCTTTTCTACGAGACAGATCTGCTGGATCCAAACGTCTACAGCACAACAGCCCAGCAGCTAAGCCGATGCTTGGAGCTAAAACCCAAACAGCAGGTACAACATCCAATCAAGTTAGTGCATCAGAGAATTTCGGACCTGATTAGCAACTACGACGAAGTGCATGCTGCCTTAGAAAATTCAGACTACGCCTATGCCCTAACGGAGGCATCGGCAAAGCTAGTGATCTAACGACCAATGCTGACTCCCCCAAAAGCCTCATGCGTCTGACTGTCCTTTAAGTGCCGCCGCCGCGTCGCGCCGCCACATGGCAGGTTTAATTCGCCTGAGAGCAGAGGCAGGAAAGCGCTGATTCCAGTCGGCCTCACTGAGGCTTGCTAGCTCCTCTAGCGACGGGGCAACATTGTCTGGGTAGGGGGCAAACTCCGCCACGTCAGTAGGCTGGGCAAAGCGCTGATTCCAAGGACACACATCCTGACAGATATCACAGCCTGCCACCCAGTTATGCAGGCGGCTAGCAACGGTAGTAGGCAGTGTCGGCTCGCGATTTTCAATGGTGTGATAGGCAATACAGCGGCTAGCATCCACCACCCCCGCAGACCGAATCGCATCGGTAGGGCAGGCATCTAAACAGCGGGTGCAGGTGCCACAGTGGTGACTGTGGGGCTGAGATGGCGGCAGGTCTAAGGTGGTGAGAATTTCTCCTAGAAACACCCAGGAGCCATAGTCACGGGTGATCAGATTACCGTTCTTAGCTACCCAGCCCAGCCCGGCAGCCTGAGCCCAAAATTTATCCTGAACCGGTCCGGTATCGGCATAGTAGCGGGCGGTAATATCCTCGCCCTGGGACTGCAGCCATAGAGTAAGCTGTTTAAGTTTTTTATGCATGACCCGGTGGTAGTCACGGCCCCAGCCGTAGCGGGCAATCTTGCCATACTCAGGGTCGTTCGGTCGCTGATGGGGGGTGTAATAGTTTAGGGCGACGCAGATTACCGAGCGCACCTCAGGCATAACCTGACGGATGTCCTGTCGTTTGGGATTAGCCATCCAGGCCATGTCTGCCTGATAGCCTTCGGCCAGCCACTGCTGTAAACGAACCTGCATGATCTGCTCTGGCTCTGTGGCTTCAGGCGGGACCGCGACCGTGCCAAAGCGATGAAACCCCAACGCCATGGCCTGCTGCTCTATGCGATCGCGAAGTGAGCCGGGCTGAGAATTTGACACTATTTCACACTCTGTATATGCAATCAACCATGACACAGCTTTCTGGAATGTAGTAGGCTAGCACCTTAATTTCAAATTTCAATCGACGTATAACTTAATTTCTCTTTTTATTGAAAATAATACGTCACATTTCAATAAGAGGTTTGGTAACAACAGACACTCTTTTAATGGTAGCGAGCCTAAATACTAAAGCAGACAATATATAGGTTTCTAGGGTTCCGATTTGATGCACTGAAAGTCTCAGGGTCAAATGACTGGACCGAGAGAAGCCGCCAGTTTTCTGGTACACGGCGGGATAAAAGCCCGGGAGAAATTACTTGGTAGTCTTGAGTACCAAAATTTCTCTCGGGCTTTTGATTTTTGTCTCTTTCAGCAGTTTTGTATCTACGCACACTATGAGTGATAACCCTACGTTTCGTAGTCCAGCTGATTCAGAAGCCAATCGTGCTCTAGAGCGTGAGGCTCAGCTCCCCCTAACAGGCTGGCAACAGGAAGTTTCTCAGGGGTTAGAATATGGCTTAGAAGCAGCAGACAGTGTTCGCGATCGCACCATTCCCACCTTCTCTCGCGGTGAGCTGCCCCACTACGCCGGGATTAATACTTTTCTAAAGGCCCCCTACATAGAAGACGTGCGCAAAGTCGGCGAATACGATATTGCCATTGTTGGCGTTCCCCACGATTCTGGAACTACCTACCGTCCCGGCACCCGCTTTGGGCCCCAGGGCATTCGGCGTATTTCCGCCCTCTACCCCCCCTACAACTTTGAGATGGGAATCGACTTGCGTGAACAGATTACCCTCTGCGACGTGGGCGATGTGTTTACTATTCCTGCCAACAATGAAAAGTCCTTTGACCAAATCTCCAAAGGCGTTGCCCATGTTTTTAGCTCTGGCGCGTTTCCCATTATTCTTGGCGGCGATCACTCCATTGGCTTTCCCACCGTGCGCGGCGTGTGCCGTCATCTAGGGGACAAAAAAGTCGGTATCATTCACTTTGACCGCCATGTGGATACCCAGGAAACCGACCTGGATGAGCGCATGCATACCTGTCCCTGGTTCCACGCCACTAATATGAAAAACGCCCCGGCCAAAAACCTGGTACAGCTGGGGATTGGCGGCTGGCAGGTACCGCGCCAGGGGGTGAAAGTTTGTCGTGAGCGGGCCACCAATATTCTCACCGTCACCGACATTACCGAAATGGGGCTGGATGCCGCTGCTGACTTTGCCCTGGAGCGAGCCTTGGACGGTACCGACTGTGTCTACATTAGTTTTGACATTGACTGTATTGATGCCGGATTCGTCCCCGGTACTGGCTGGCCCGAACCCGGCGGTCTGTTGCCTCGCGAGGCTCTCTACCTGCTAGGTAAAATCATTCGCAGTGCCCCCGTGTGCGGACTAGAGGTGGTAGAAGTCTCCCCACCCTACGACGTCAGCGATATGACCTCGTTGATGGCCACCCGTGTTATCTGTGATGCCATGGCCCACCTGGTGCAATCGGGACAGTTACCTCGTGCTGGTACTCCCGACTATATTCATCCCGAAGCCAACATGGATGTCGGCAGCGGCTGGCAATAATCCAAATCGTAGGGGCTTCCGTGGAACGCCCCGTCCCCCTGTCGATCGCCAACAAGACCATGCACGAAACCGATATGACCAAAGCCTTAATTGGCACCATCCACGACTGGTGGGATTCTCAACCTAAACATCCCACCATCCAAAAGATTCATCTGATTGTAGGGGCGTTTACCTGTGTCGAACCGGCTAGCTTACAGTTTGCCTTTGAGGTTCAGACCCAGGGTACGTTTCTCGACGGTGCTCAGCTAGTGATCAAAGATATTCCCCTGGTGGCCTACTGTCACACCTGTCGTGCCGATTATCGCCCTGAGTTTGGCAGTCAATACGCCTGCCCTGAGTGTAATAGCCCTATGGAAGACATTCGCTCTGGTCGAGAGTTAAAAATTGACCATCTAGAATACGTTGCCGTTTGAGGAAATTCCCTTGTAGAGGCGTTGCCTGCAACGCCTCTACGACGACCCCATTGCCCACAATCTTCTAAAATCTCATGCACCAAACCTTTGACGCTGCCATAGAAATGAACCTGCTCCATGCCAATCAGCGTGGCGCGGACCATAACCGTTCTCACTTCGACCAGTGGGGGATTACCTGCATCAACCTGATGAGTAGCCCCGGCGCTGGCAAAACTCAGCTGCTAGAATCCACTCTCAAAGGACTGCAAGGTCTCAATGTAGCCGTGATCGAAGGCGACATGACCACTGAGCTAGATGCCGATCGACTCCGTCAGCACGGGGTGCCTGTTATCGCCATTAATACCGGACGCTCCTGTCATTTGGATTCTAAAATGGTGGCGGGGGGAATCCACCAGCTGCAGCATGACCATGATCCAACAGCGCTCGATCTAGTGGTGGTTGAAAATGTGGGTAACTTGGTATGCCCCGCTGAATTTGAGGTGGGTGAACATGCAAAAGTTGCCTTACTGAGCATTACCGAAGGAGAGGACAAGCCTCTAAAATATCCGGTAATGTTTCGTGAAGCCGATTGTTTGTTGATTACAAAAACAGATTTGGCTCCTCATCTAGAGGCTGATCTGGATCAAATTGAAGCCAATGTGCGACAAATCAATCCTCACGTGGCCATATTTCGCGTATCTGCCAAAACTGGCGAGGGGCTAGCGGGCTGGTTTGAATGGATTCAACAAACGGTAATAAATCAGACAAACCGCTTACAGCTCACAGTGTGACGGCGGATGCCCACGGGGGGATATCAGCGAGGTGCGATCGCACCATTCTCAGACTGTTTTAATCCAACCGGCAAATTCAGCTATGTCCCTATCGTGACAGTTAGGGTTTAAGGCGGATTGCCGATGCCCTACCCCGATCGGCAGCAACGCCAAAGTTTTATATCAAGGCAAAGCCAAACTGAAGTCAAGACGTATATTTGATAGCGAAACAGCGCTTAAGCCATAAGAACTTAATAGTTCTAACGGTGGTGCTTCGGGGCATTTTGACTAAAATGTGCGCCTTTAGTATTTTTTCTAGAGGTTCTCAGCCAGGGTTCAGAAATGACCTGTAGCTTCAGATATGAAACCAACCAGGAGCAGTATAACGATGACAGTTGAGTACGATCTTGTGGTGATTGGCGGCGGTTCTGCCGGACTTGTGGCCGCCAGTGCTGGGGCCCAGCGCAACGCTCGCGTTGCCTTGGTTGAAAAACATCTTTTAGGGGGAGACTGCCTACACTACGGATGTGTCCCTAGTAAATCCCTAATTCATGCAGGGCAAGTGGCCCACCATGTGCGTATAGGGTCTAAGTTTGGGATCCATACAGCCGCACCCACCATCAAATTTGAAGAAGCTATCAACCATGTTCAAAACGTGATTGGTGTTATTCAAGAACACGATTCAACCGAACGATTTGAGGCGCTCGGTGTTGATGTATTCTATGGCTCAGGTCAGTTTCTCGACTCACGTACGTTTGAAATTAATGATCAGAGGCTCAAAGGTCGAAATTTTCTAATCGCCACGGGCTCTCGCCCTGCCTTACCCCCTATTAAAGGGTTAAAAGAAGCCGGTTTTTTAACCAACGAGCAGGTATTCTCCCTTAAGCAACGCCCCGATTCCTTAGCGGTTGTGGGGGCAGGCCCCATTGGCTGCGAGCTAGGACAGTCTTTTGCTCGTCTGGGTGCAGAGGTGACCATTATTGCCAGCCGCGCTCAAATTATGCCCAAGGAAGAACCCGAGGCCGCTGCCGTTGTACAAAAGCAGCTAGAGTCTGAAGGCATTCGAGTGCTGACCAAAAGCCGTGCTCAAAAAGTAGAGGTGATCGATGGGAAAAAGCATCTTTACGTGGGCGATCAGGTCGTAGTGGTCGATGAAATTTTGCTATCCACCGGTCGTATACCCAACGTGGAGTCTCTAGGACTCGAAGCGGCCGGTGTCGAGGTAGGTAAAGCCGGCGTTAAGGTAAATGAAAAGCTTCAAACCAGCGTTAAACATATTTATGGGGCAGGGGATGTCATTGGCGGCTATCAGTTTACCCATGTTGCCGGTTACGAAGCCGCTGTTGTCATTCAAAATGCCCTATTTCTGCCTACCAAAAAAGCAGACTATCGGGTGATCCCCTGGGCTACGTTTACAGAACCTGAGCTTTCCCGTGTAGGGTTAACCGAAGCCCAGGCTCGGGAGCGCTACGGCGATGATGTCGCCGTGCTCAAACACGATTTTAAAGAGGTGGATCGAGCCCTAGCTGAAGCGGCAGGATATGGATTTGCCAAGTTTATCACCCGCAAAAATGGCGAGATCTTAGGCGCTCATATTGTGGGGCCCCATGCCGGTGAGCTAATTCACGAGGTGGTGCTAGCCATGAGCTACAAAATGAAAATCGGAGCCATCAAGAGTATCATCCATGTTTATCCCACACTGTCAGAAATCAATGCCAAAGCGGCCCTGCAGCTGACTAAGCAAAGCTACGCCAAAAACGATTTTTTGCAAAACATACTACGTCGATTCTTTAACCTGCGGCGGTCTCTAGTTTAGTCAGCTGCAGGTCGTCGCAGTCACTGACCGGCAACATTTAAATCCTCTATCTGGTGTGATCTTTATCATCTTCACCGTAATTTCACAGAGCTATCATAAACTTATAACAAGTTCCCTGATATAGAGCATCTACTGAAATTTAAGAGGGTGTCATCATGCCTTTTCTACCTTTATTTATCGTCATTGGTCTCTTCTTAGCCACCAGTAAACTTCTTCAACCCAGCAGTCACCAGTCTCTACGGCCTGTGTCTGAAGACTACGATGAAAAGTTATTAAATCAGGCGCTGATCAATTACATAGCGCGTGAATCCAAGCACAAGACAGATACTGAACGAGGTAGTAAAAATCGCTCTAAGGCTGGGAAAACACGTAGTAAGTCATTTCGATAAGAGCGGCGGTGCGATCGCGCATTGTTGGTCATTGCTAACTCAAAGAACAAACCCACTTATCCAAAAATATCCAACACCGACATTCTGTAAGCACTAACAATTCAAAGCTTAGCAACATCTAATGGTTGATAAAAGGGTCGTCTTAGGATTTTTCTAAGACGGCCTTCTAGCTTTAAAGAAGCTATATGATAAATTACATCAACACTTTATTCTGTAATTTGCATATTCATCCAGGCTTTCAACAGGAGTCAGGCGCCTATTCAAAAACTTGAAAGTTAAAGCAGGCGTACGAATCCTAGACGTATGGCCAGTGTCATTAAGCAGCTATTTAAGGTAGAAAATCTCTTACATTTTATTTAGTCCCTTTGTCCTACAGATTTAGACAGCCATATCACTATTTTGATGTAGTCATGCCTAGGTCATATCTACGTAGTTAGACGCCTTAACATTAAATTGCCTGAGAAATAAATTCACTGCATGTGCTTATTTTTTAAGCTGTTATCTACGCCAAATGGCGATATTCAACTCTCTTTTTGACAGAAAAGATTGAAAGTTTAGATAAAATAATGTTTTTAGATTTGTAGTGCAACCCTTGTTTTACAAGCCTTTCAGAATAAGTTAAACAGCTGCTCTGGATATAAATCTCTCGACGTTTGTCTAAATTACTGTGCGAGTTTTTGCATAAAACACATGATTGGGTAAGTACAAGCACGGTTTTGGTTCAATGCTTGAATGTCTTAGAAACAGTAAATAGGGACATGCGTGAAGTGATAGCTGTAGCGTGTACTAATCGCTGAAATCAGCCTGATTTTTGGGGTGTCGACCCGTATCAAAAACAGATGGTAATGTTCTTGATCTCTTTAATATCCTAATTTCTAACATCATTTCACTGACAGAATACAGTCACCGATCTTGTTTCTATCTGCGTCCGGTTTTATCGTCGTTGTCGATTTAGGGAATGAATCGATCTAGCAAGATTGGCATACATCTGATTTTTTTAGGTTAAGTCCTTTCAAGGATCATCAATACCGATTGATTATTGGTCAGCATGTCTCCTATGGGGGTTCTCTAAGCCAGGACCTGATAAACGTCAAATAAAGGACAAAGATGCATATGCCGCTTAATCATGAGACGTCACATTTACCTTTCCATATACTACTGAACAAAGCTATAAAAGTAGCCAGGCCGCAGGTTTCTTGGCAGTGGGGCCGATATGCTGCCCTAGGTCTAGCCATCGTAGGCGTACTTAGCGCTCCTATCGCTGTGGATGCCGAAGAAGAGCCCGTACGTCAGGGGCTACCCGGCAGACGAATTAGCGGTGCTTCGCGCTTGCCTACATCTGCCTGTGCCCCAAATTCCGAGCCGCTGGTCGCCATTGTTCCCGAAACAAATTTAGGAGCGACCGCCGTAGCTGAACCGACGCTCTGGCTAAGCGTACCCAATGTGGCCGTCACTAAGCAGATGGAGTTTTATTTGTTCAACACCCAGGATGAGATTATTTATCAAACCAGTTTTTGGGTTAAACCCACCGCTGATCTAGTCGGACTAGATCTGGCTGCGATGGCTAATGCACCCAAGCTGGAAGTCGATCAGCGCTATCGCTGGGCTGCTTCAATTGTTTGCAATCCTAACAATCATTCGGAAAATATCTCAGTAGAAGGGTGGGTGGATCGAATAGAGAACTCTGGCGCTAACGAAACTGGGCCTTGGTACGACCGCCTGGGGACATTGGTTGAAACACTGCAGCACCAGCCTGATAACCAAGAGGCTCTGAACCAGTGGCAAAGTTTGATGGCATCGGCCCGACTTGACCAAATTGTTCCTTTGTCTGTAACGGCTGATGCTGTTGAGATTACCTCACCCGCACAAACAGACGCTGATTAACACTCGGTTGCCGCCAACCTAAACCGGCAAATCGTTCCCTGAGCAGTCGCAATGGTCATGAACAGTTTTCAGACGTTATGGCATAGTTGCTTTCAAAAAATAGGTGCTGTTGGAATAGCTATTGGAACTTTGGGAGCCATAACTCATCAGCGAGTCGAGGCCCAAGTTGTACCGGCTCAAGACTCGATTCAAACCCAAGTCGTTCAAGAGAACAATCGGTTTGACATTTTGGGAGGCACCATTGCGGATAATGACACCCGTCTATTTCACAGTTTTGAGCAGTTTGACTTAGAACCAGGCTATAGCGCTCAATTTCATATAGCTCCCGGTATAGACTCAGTCTTTGGTCGGATCACAAATGGTTTGGCGTCCCATATTAATGGGCTCATTGAGGTCAGTGGCGCACCCGCAAGTCTGTATCTCATGAATCCAGCTGGAATACTCTTTGGGACCGAAGCCTCCATTAATTTAGCCGGTGATTTTACGGTGTTGACCACCGATCGTTTGGACTTTGAGCTAGGTCATTTTGCCTTAGCGGGTCCTCTAGACAGAGGGCAAGGCAATATTTTACAGCTAGATTTTAATCCCGATCGCCCCGGCACGATTGTCAATCTGGGAGATCTTCAGGTTGGTGAACAACAGTCTTTGTCACTGCTAGGGCATACCGTTGTTAATCAGGGAACATTAAGCGGTGGTGCTGCGGTCAACGTCGTTGCTGTTGGTGCTCACAGTAATGTGCAACTGTCACCCGGCATTCAGTTTTCTGTACAGGCGGAACAAACCCTGCTCCGGCCGGTTGCTACAGATACTGGGCATGCGGCTGCTCTAGAGGTTGCTGAGGATGGCGCCTTAATGCTCACGGGATCATCTTTGCCAGCAACAGGTACAGCGGTCGTTGGTGGTAGCGTCACAGCTGCCGAGCATATTCGGATTTTGGGCGACCATGTGGCAATCACAGGAGCCAAACTGCAGGCGGCTGGACAAATTTTAATTGGGGGAGACTATCAGGGAGCGGGCACAATACCGACCGCGCAATCAACGTTTGTGGATGCGGCAAGCTACATTGTTGCCGATGGAGAGAGGGGGGGGCAGGTTGTTATTTGGTCCGACGGAATCACTCAGTTTCACGGCTCTATCAGGGCTCAAGGGCTCTTAGCGGGAGGCACTGTTGAGGTATCGGGAAAGGAGCAGCTGTACTTTGGTGGTCAAGTGGATTTGCGATCGCATGCCGCTCCTGGCACCCTACTGCTAGACCCAGAGAACTTAGACATTCGAGCCGGAAGCGACCCCAACATTGCCGATACGAGCGATGCCCACGTCCTGTACGAAGATACGCTAGAGTCTGCCATTATTGGCCCGGTTGATTTGGTCTTGCAAGCAGACAACGATATCACTATTGCACCTCTAAGCGATGGGGCTTTGACCTTTGCTCAAGGCCCCGGCAGCAGTATTCGGTTTCTAGCCGATGCCGACGGCGATGGTGCAGGTCGTTTTACCATGGCCGCAGACAACCGTTTAGCGGCTCCGGGACAGAACATTGCTATTCAGGCGGCTGAGATTGCCGTGGGTGACATCACGACCAGCGTATTTTCAGCCATTGACAATACCGATAATGCTGGCAATATTCGTCTAACAGCAACCCAAGGATCTATCAGTGGTGGTCGTTTTACAACAACCGCTCGGGGCACGCTTAACAACAGCGGTGACGGTGGCGCGGTGGCGCTATCTGCAACCGATACTATCACCGTTGACGATATCAGAACGACGACGGCGGGACTCAGTAATAATGGCGATGCTGGAGCTATTACTTTAGCCACCCAAACAGGCACCATCACAGCAGGGACGCTAAAGACGACGACCAGCGGTAACAACAATACTGGCATCGCCGGAGAGATTAGCCTCACAGCAGCTAGCGATCTTTTGATCGGGGACATTGTGACGGCTGCAGAGGCAATCACCAACAATGCAGGCGATGCCGGAGCCATTACGTTAACAAGTCTGACTGGCGATCTGACAACAGGCTCAATCATCGCAAATACTAGGGCAGATAGCAGTAATGTAGGCAACGCGGGAACAGTTTCGCTAAATGCGATCGCAGGAGAAATTCTCAGTCAAACCATTACCGCGACAGCCGTGAGTCCTGACGCCGCCGCTACTCGCGGAGGAGATATTCAGCTGACAGCCGATGGCGGCATCGTCATCGATTCGGCCAACGCCAGCGGTGAAAGAACAGGGGGTGATATTGACATTGCGACACAGCAGACGCTGCGGATAGTTGAAACCGTTCCTGCTACCGATCAACCCACCAGTCTACTCACAACAGAGGGGGGAGAGATTCGTTTGACCTACAATCAGCCCACAATTCCTTTTAGCATGGGCGATAGCACCGTCCATGGCATCGCAGGTAACATCACTACGGGTATTGATACGCTAGCCGCCCCGCAAACAGTCATTCAAACCCGTAACCTAGAAACGATTGAAATTAACAACTTATTTGAACCACAGGCCATCTTGCCAGCGGCGGTTCAGCTATCCGGCTCTGTTTCCCCGGAGGAAAATTCGCTAGTAGAACCCAGCCTACCTGACATTAGTTTCCTCGACGGTTTGAGCAATCGACACAGCACGGCTCCCAACGACGATGGAGACTACGAAAACACCATCAGCAATAGTGAACTGATTTGGGCTCAGATCGAAACATCTTTTTCCAGCGACTTTGCCAAAGCCCTTAACCTCTCCATGCCGGCTGCACCCTCATTACAAACCACCCAGCAAACCCTGAGACAGGTCACCCAAGCGCAGGACATCACACCGGCCCTAATGTACATCAGGCTCAAAGAAACTCACATAGAGCTTGTGCTGGTCAGTGGTGAAGGTCCACCGGTCTATCACCCTGTCCCCGTTAGCGCTTCAGAAGTACATGCCGTTGCCAAGGCCTTTCACCAGACGATCACCAATCCAGTCTTACGACCGGCTCAATACTTACCCGCTGCGCAGCAGCTGTTTGATTGGTTGATGCGACCGATGCTAGCGGATCTAGAAGACGCAGGTATCGATCATATTGGCTTTATTCTGGACGCGGGACTCCGCTCTTTACCCATAGCGGCCCTGCACGATGGCCAACACTTTTTAATCGAAGACTACAGCATTGGCCTTTTGCCCAGCGCCGGGCTAACTGACTTTGATACAGCTCAAACAAGACCGTCTGACCAGGCGACGTTGGCCATGGGAATCGCTGACTTTGAGCACCATCCTGATTTGGCTGCCGTCCCTTTAGAAATCGATTTGGCTAGCCAGCATCAAAACGATGAGCAGTATCTGGACCAGGAGGCCACGTTAGGCTTACTCCACCAGAGGCTAGAACAGGGGCAGTTTACTAGCGTTCACCTGGCTACCCATGCCGTATTTGAGCCAGGTAACCTGGCGGAATCTTATATCCAGCTTTGGGATCAGACGATTAGTCTAAATCAGCTTCAAACACTTCCTTTAGATAGTATTGAGTTTTTGATTTTAAGTGCCTGCGCTACGGCCTTTGGCGATCCAAGGGCTGAATTTGGGTTTGCTGGACTGGCGGTCAACGTAGGGGTACAGACGGCCTTGGCCAGTCTTTGGTCCATTAGCGATGAGGGCACATTGGGACTGATGTCAGAATTTTACAGCGCTCTTGAACAACCATTGACCCGCAGTGCGGCCCTACGTCAGGCCCAACTAGCGATGCATCAAGGCCACGTTAGGATTGTGGATGGCATGCTATACGGTAATGAAGACCGTATAGTTGGACATTTACCTGACTTAGCAACCAGCGGTAGTTGGGACTTTAGTCATCCTGCCTATTGGTCTGGTTTCACCTTGATTGGGCATCCTTGGTAATCACATTTACTGCCCGTTCGTCACTTTGAAGCCAATTAATTCTCCCGTTTTAGGTGGCCCTATTGCGTTTTGGTAGAGTTTGCCGACGTCGCTTGCGCTCTACACAGCTGCTGCTGTGGCGACAGCTACAGCGATACGGCTATGTCTTGATTGCCCTAGGTGTGGTCCTAGCTGTGCTTGGTATTCGTCAGATGGGAGCGCTACAGGCATTAGAGCTGAAAGCCTTTGACAGCATGGTTTGCTACCGGGCCACTCCGACCGAGCTACCAGAGGTAGTGGTGGTAGGAATTACTGAAGCCGATATTCGTAACCATAATCAATGGCCCTTACGGGATAATACGGTGGCTGAGCTGCTAGAGCGTTTGCAGACTTACCAGCCAGCAGCCATTGGTTTAGATATATATCGCGATATTGAGTATCCTCCAGGGCACGACCGTTTGCACCAACAGCTAGGGGCAGAAAATGTCTACGGCATCTATGATGTCGGACTTAATCGGGAGCAGAATAGTCCCCCACCTGCCAGTATGGACCCAGATCGTACTGGCTTTGCTGATTTTGTAGCCGATGCTGACGGGGTGATTCGACGCAGCTTTCTATTTGCGGCGCTAGAGCCGGAGGAATATTATTCGTTCGGGCTGCGGTTAAGCCTGCACGTGCTAAGAAAACGCTACGGTCCGGAGGTCTTTCAGAAAAGCTGGGATCAATTGACCATTGCTGGCACTCCTTTTCCCCGGCTGGTGCCTGATACCGGAAGCTATCAGAATGAGGATACCAGCGGCTATCAGGTGATGCTGCAGTACCGCACCCACAGCAGTGCCATTCGACAGGTGTCTCTAACGGAGGTCTTAGACGATCAAGTAGAGCCCAAGTGGTTCAAGGATCGGGTGGTCTTAATTGGGACGGTTGCTTCTAGCGTTAATGACATCTTTTTAACGCCCCTGAACACGCAAAGCCAGTCTGAACTTGAAACCCCTGGGGTGCTTATTCATGCCCAAGCCGTTAGTCAAATTTTGTCGGTAGTTAGGGGAGACTATGCTCTGATTTGGTGGTGGACACAGGGACAGGAAATCCTCTGGATATGGGGCTGGTGTCTAATGGGGGGCGCACTGGTCTGGTACATACAGCGCTTTATACTGCTGCTGTTAAGCAGTGCGATCGCACTGGCTGCTTTAGTCGGCACAGGCTGGTTACTATTTTCATACGGCGGCTGGATACCTATCATTCCAGCTGTTTTGGGCTTTGTCATCACCATTAGCAGCACCATCGCCTATCAGATTTTCTATCGCACCTTTTATGACCCGCTGACCAGCTTACCCAACCGCCTATCAGGGTTAAGACGGCTCCAGGGCTATCTCAATCAGCGCAACACGTTCAACCCGATGTTGGCGCTACTGCTGATTGATTTGGACCTATTTAAATCAATCAATGAAAGCCTGGGTGTGAGTGTGGCCGATCGACTATTGCAGACGGTTGCCGAGCGGATTGTCCGACAAATGCCTGACGCTTTTGCAGCGAGGGTAAGCGGTGATCGGTTTGCCGTTATCTTGCCCACGGTTGACCATAGCCAGGCGGCTGTCGATCGTAGCATTTGCCTACAAAAGACCCTGAAAAGGGCGATTCACATTGACGGTCAGCCGATCAACACGACCGCTAGTATTGGTGTTGCGCTACATCCAAAAGGTCAGGGATATGGAGCCCACGATCTGTTGCAGGATGCTTACCGAGCGCTAGGGAAAGCCAAAAGCCGAGGGCGCGACTGCTGTGAAGTCTTTAGCGCCGATATGCGAGCCCGGTCGGTGTTTCAGTTTCAGCTAGAGATGGAGCTGCGTCATGCAGGTGAAGATCAGCAGTTTCAGCTGTATTATCAGCCAATTATAGACCTAGTTTCAGGAGAAATTGCCGGGTTTGAAGCGCTGATTCGATGGCAGCATCCTGAACGGGGTACGGTCCCTCCTGATGACTTTATTGGCATTGCTGAGGCGACGGGGCTTATTTTGACTATGGGAAACTGGATTCTAGATGAAGCCTGCTATCAAATTCGACAATGGCAGCAGCTGTTTCCTAGACCTCAGCCTTTATTTATTGGGGTTAATCTCTCCAATCGCCAGTTTGTTCAACAAGACTTGGCGACAACAATTGCCACTATCGTTCAACAGCATCAAATCGATCCCCGTGGGCTTAAACTAGAACTCACAGAAAGTGTTGCTATGGACGATGTTGACTCGGCCATCCAACAGCTTTCAAAGCTTAAAGACAAAGGGCTGCATATTAGCCTTGACGACTTTGGTACCGGATATTCATCCTTGAGTTATCTTCATCGACTGCCCATTGATTCGCTCAAAATTGACAAGTCATTTGTCGATCGGATGGAGACTATTGCCGAAAATGCCGATATTGTTGGCACAATCGTCGCCTTAGGTCATCGGCTCAAGTTAGACATTATCGCAGAGGGGGTAGAAACCCTAGACCAGGCCCACTTGCTAAAACAGTTGGACTGCCAATACGCTCAGGGGTACTACTTTGCTAAACCGCTGCCCAGAGATGCCGCCACCCAGCTCCTGAAACAAAATAAACGCTGGAACATTGAAGACTGACACAGGCAAGCACGTCTGCTATCGGGCTGCTCAAGTTTATCCATTTGGATATACACTGACCTAGTTACTCGAACAGTCGGCTATGGATTCATATCTCTATTTAGTATTTCCTGGTTTGTCATTTACACAAGTTTGCTAGAGACTGTTCGATTCTCGAGAGTAACTTTTAGCTAGGTTGTATCGGGTTTATACGTTCATGAAATCTCTTGGCCGCCACATTTTGGTTGAATTCCACGGCTGTTCCTCTGAAATACTCAATGATGTACCCTGTATTGAGTCTAGTATGGTCAATGCCGCCAAAGAATCGGGCGCTACCATTATCAGCTCAGTATTTCATCATTTTTCACCATTTGGCGTTTCGGGTGTCGTGGTGATCCAGGAAAGCCATCTCGCTATTCACACCTGGCCAGAGTATCGCTACGCGGCGGTCGATCTATTTACCTGTGGAGATTCGGTTAATCCATGGACCTCCTACAAGCTCCTAAAAAAAGCATTTCAGGCTGAACATGGCTCTGCTGTAGAGATCAATCGAGGGCAGTTGGATCTGCTGGAAAAAGCCAGCATTGAACTAGGAGAGCTGCGCGCCGATGCTACACAGCAGCTGGTACCCAGATATAGCCGTAGTGTTTGGTTTACCGACCGCAATGAAAATATGGCACTGTCGATTCGCCACAAGGGGGACTGTCTGTTTCGAGAGAAATCTCCGTATCAAACTGTTGAGGTGTTTGATACGTTTGAATACGGCAAGCTACTGGCCGTCGATAAGATGGTGATGTGTAGCGAAAAGGATGAGAAAGCCTACCACGAGATGATCGTTCATGTGCCTATGGTCGTTGAGCCTGACATCAAGAACGTCTTGGTGATTGGCGGCGGCGACGGCGGTAGCGTACGTGAGATCCTGCGTCATGAGCAGGTGGAGAGCGTGACCATGGTAGAAATTGACGAGGCGGTTGTCAGAGCCTCTAAAGAATTCTTACCCAGTCTGTCATCAGCGTTAGAGCATCCCAAGCTTAAGCTGGTGATCGACGATGGCATTGAGTATGTCAAACAGTCTCCCGAGAGCTGTTTTGATATGATTGTGGTGGACTCGTCTGATCCGGTGGGGCCGGCTGAGGGGCTATTTTCAAAAGAGTTTTACCAAGATGTGTATCGCTGTCTGCGACCGGGGGGAGTGATGACAGCCCAGAGCGAATCGCCCCATTTTAATCAAAAAGCATTTATAGAGCTGAACTCTTGTTTAAAGGAGATTTTTGACCGGGACAGCGTTTTTTGTTATCTGGCGTTTATTCCCACCTACCCTACTGGCATGTGGAGTTTTACCTATTGCACCAAGGACGGTAAGCACCCGGTAGCCGATCTTGATCTCGCTCGCTCGCGGCAAATTTCTCAGAATTTTAATTTGCAGTATTACAACACTCAGATTCACGGGGCGGCCTTTTGTTTGCCCACATTTATTGGGACCATGCTGGGAGAATAGTATGGACGCTCAGGCTAACGATGGCTTTTCTAAATCAGATCAGGCTGTAGTGGACGCGATCGCAAACTTTGACCCTGGAGATGTGGGGGCGGTCAACGGCAATCTGTTTGGGTTTCCCCACGACTATGCCCACGCCAGCACCATCGTCATTGGCGTGCCCTGGGATGTGACCACATCGTACCAGGACGGCACCTACGGTGGACCGGAGGCCATTCTACGGGCATCACCCCAGCTGGATTTTTACGACGCTGACAATCCGGAGGCGTGGCGACAGGGAATCTATATGCTGCCAATTCCAGAGTGGCTGCTGGTAGACAATCAGCGGCTGCGCCCCGATGCGATCGCAGTTATTCGCGGTGCGGAGCAAGGCATCACCCCCGCCGATAGTCCCGACCTGGCCGCCGCCCTCGACAGAGTCAACCAAGGCTGCCACACCATGACCCGCTGGGTGCGCGAGCAAACTCAACAGGCCCTCAAGCACCACAAAAAGACCCTGATTGTCGGGGGTGACCACAGCGTTCCTTTAGGAGGCTTAAAGTCTCTAGCTCAGGAGTATCTCAGTTTTGGCATTCTCCATCTCGATGCCCATGCCGACTTGCGCTCTGCCTACGAGGGGTTTGAAGAGTCCCACGCCTCCATCATGTTTAACGCCCTGCAGCTGCCTCAAATTTCAAAGCTGGTGCAGGTGGGTATTCGCGACATATCCCATGGTGAAATGGCCCTGATTCAACAGTCTGACGGACGCGTCGTCACCTATCTAGACACCCAGCTAAAACAGAACGCCTACGCAGGGAAAAGCTGGCTACAGCAGTGTCAGGACATTGTGAGCCAGCTGCCAGAGCATGTGTACATTAGCTGCGATGTGGACGGATTAGATCCCAAGCTGTGTCCCCATACTGGGACGCCGGTACCGGGAGGGCTAGACCTGGAGGAGGTCTACTGTCTGTGGCGAGAGGTCTGGCGCAGCGGTCGCCGGATCATTGGCGGCGATATTTGCGAAACGGGTAACCATGAGTGGGACGGCAACGTCAGCGCCCGTATTCTCTATAAGCTGTTTAGCCTAATGAATGTATAAACTACGCGGCCTTTGTCTGAGGCTGGAGGGAGCTTCACCTGGGCACACGAGCAGCCCGGTTTCGACTTCGCTCAAGCGGCTAATTTCGAGAGTTGAGCAGAGTCGAAACTCGATCTAGCAACAGTCCATTCAAAGTTAAGAAGTATTGATTTCTCAACGTTTTCTAATTATTTGCTCCGATGCTTGTGCGAAGACGCAGTTGGACTGTTAGAACTGGGTTTGAGGTTTGCCCAAAGGAGGGTGGATGGCGCATCGAGTGAGTTCGCCAACGGTCTTGCAAATGGAGGCGGTAGAGTGTGGTGCAGCGGCCCTCAGTATGGTGCTGGGTCACTATGGACGCTATGTCCCACTGGCGGAGCTGCGGCACGCCTGTGGCGTCTCGCGGGACGGGGTGACCGCTGCTAATGTGCTTAAGGCCGCTCGCACCTATGGCCTAAACGCGAAAGGATTTAAAAAAAGTCTAGAAAGTCTGAGACAGCTGAAGCCGCCATTTATTGTGTTTTGGCACTTTAACCACTTTTTGGTAGTGGATGGGTTTGAGAAAGGCCACGTGCGTCTGAACGACCCGGCTACCGGTCCGCGTCGGGTTACCCAACAGGAATTTGACGAAGGCTATACCGGAATTGCCCTCACCTTTGAGCCTACAGACGCCTTTGAAAAGGGCGGGCGTAAACCCAACGTCATGGGTTCTCTGGCACGACGACTGGCCGGGTCCATGGGGGCCTTGGTTTACTGCACCTTGACCGGCTTTTTGCTGGTGTTGCCAACGCTGGCGCTACCCGCCTTTAGCCGTATTTACATTGACAATATTCTGCTGGCAAAGCGTCTAGACTGGCTGCCCTATGTACTGGCAGGGATTGCTCTGATTGTCGTGGTGCAGGGGGTGCTAGCCATGCTGCAGCTGCGCTATCTGCGGGCGCTGCGCATCAAGCTGGCGGTGGGCATGGCCAGTAAGTTTGTGTGGCACGTGCTGCAGCTGCCGGTGGGTTTTTACGCTCAGCGGTTTGCAGGCGAGATTAGCGGTCGCATTAGCCTTAATGACAATGTGGCGGCAGTGCTCTCTGGACGGCTGACAACGACGATGATCAGCGCGGTGATGATCGTGTTTTATGCGATCGCAATGCTCCAGTACGATATTCCCCTCACTATCATTGTGATTTCCTTTGCCGCTATCAATGTGGCGGTGCTGCAGTGGGTATCGCGTCAGCGCAAAGATGCTAACCTGCGGCTGGTCCAAGAATACGGTAAAGCTTCAGGCATTGCTGTCGCCGGACTGCAGGGGATGGAAACCCTTAAAGCAGGCGGTCTAGAGTCGGACTTTTTTGCCCGCTGGGCCGGATACCACACCAAAGCCGTCAACGCTCAGCAAAATCTAGGGCTGGCCAATCGGGTGATTGGTCTACTGCCGTCGCTTTTATCTACCCTGGCGACGCTGTCACTGCTGTTGATTGGTGGCTTTCGCATTATTCGCGGCGAGCTAACTATCGGGATGCTGGTAGCGTTTCAGCTGTTGATGCAAAGCTTTCAAGGTCCAGTTAACTCGCTGGTACAGTTTGCAGGCACCCTGCAGACACTCCAAGGCAATCTCGACCGGCTAGACGATGTGCTCGAAAACGAAACCGATATCGCCTTCTGTCAGCACTGTAAAAAAGCGATATCTGAGGAGCAAGAAGCGGCCAATCACCATCGGCTTTCAGGAGCAGTAGAGATTCGTAATCTGTCTTTTGGCTACAGTCCGTTGGACCCGCCGCTGATCGAAGACTTTAACCTATCCATTAAGCCCGGACAGCGAGTCGCTTTGGTTGGTGGCAGCGGTTCAGGTAAATCCACCCTGGCGCGAGTTATCGCAGGTCTTTATCAGCCCAGCAGCGGCGAAGTCTGTTTTGATGGCCGACCGCGACAAGAAATTACCCAGGCTACCCTGACCAACTCCATTGCCATGGTGGAGCAGGATATTCTGTTGTTTGCTGGGAGCGTACGGAACAATCTGACGCTTTGGGACGATACGGTATCCGACCAGGATCTCAAACAAGCCTGTCAGGACGCGGCGATTGAAGACGCTATTTTAGCGATGCCCTATGGGTATGACGCCATGCTACTAGAAGGCGGCAAGAACCTCAGCGGCGGTCAGCGTCAGCGGTTAGAGATTGCTCGGGCATTGGTCAACAACCCGTCGATCTTGATCATGGATGAAGCCACCAGTGCCCTAGATACTGAGACTGAAAAAACGATCGACCAAAATCTACGACGACGGGGATGTACCTGCATTATTGTGGCCCACCGGCTGAGCACAATTCGAGATGCGGACGAGATTATTGTGTTGGATCGAGGCAAGGTTGTACAGCGAGGCAACCATGAACAACTTTGGCAGGAACCTGGCCATTACAGCGATCTCATTCAAAGCTCGGGCACCGCACTGGCGGTCGCGTAGGAATTTTTAGATATCTTTTTTAGTTCTATGGTGCTTGCAGATTCTCAAAGTACGTTTAACCTCTCTGATGGGCATGTCATTAGTAGTAATGAGGTTTTTCCCTTACTCACGTCCGGGCTATGGCGCGTCAAGTCCGGGCGTTTAGGCATATTTGCTGTGGGCTGGCAGGACTGCGAACCTGTCGGCGAGCGTCGCTATCTGTGGACGGTACAACCGGGAGACTTAGTCATCGGCAATGAGCTGCGTTCGTGCGACCTGGCCTTAATAGCCGTAGCGTTTGAAATTAGCGAGATTGAGCCGATTGTCAAAGCAGCAGATAATAATGGAGAGATTTGTGGTCATATCTCTCTTCCATTACTGAGACAGGTAGAACGCTGGGTAGGGGGCCTCACCCAGGTTAAAGGGTTTCCGGGTCGCTCAATTGCTGAGGCGTCTGACGTCGTGGGGACGCTTAGTCTTGATGCAAATGAAGGGTACAGTCCTAAGGCTGCTATGAGATGGGTCAGACCCCGAACCCATCAGGCGTGTTGGTTAGATGTGGAGCGATTTGTTCTATCGCCAACATCACCGCTGTTTCCAATCTCGAAGACCACATGGGTTAGGGCAGCAGATCAGCCAGTGGAACTGGATATCGTATCCGCCGATCAGCTGTGCTCAACAATTTCCTACGGAGATTTTGTCCAGGGACTCAATTTGTTCCATCAGTTTGCGCTAGAAGTCATTGAAGAAGAGTGGCAGAGCGATCGCCAGCGAGGAGAAGACCAGTTTGCTGCTCGCCAGCTATTAAACCAGGAGGTTACCCAAACAACTCTCCAGGGACTGGTTTCTGTACTACAGCCCAATGCGGGCAACTATCTGCTAGCTGAAACACCGCTGTTACGGATGGCAGGAGCGGTGGGACATGCGTTGGGCGTCAAGATTGAACCACCGGCAGAATCTGAGCGGACACAGTCGCTCAAAGAACCGTTGGAGGCTATTGCTCGGGCCTCTCAGCTGCGATCGCGACAGGTTTTGTTGCGGGGACGCTGGTGGCGACAGGATGTGGGACCGCTAGTTGCCTATACACAAGACGGCCATCGACCAGTTGCCTTATTGCCAGTCCATCAGACCCACTATGAGCTGCTCGATGCCACCGGTCGGCGGGCGACCGTCGATGAAGCCGTGGCGAGCACCGTTGAACCGGTGGCGTTTATGTTCTATCGGCCGCTACCCGACGGGCATCTAACGGCCTGGGATTTACTTAAATTTGCGTTTCATGGACGTCAGCGCGATCTGGCGGTGATGGCACTGGCCGGAGTCATCGTCACGCTGCTAGGGATGGTGCTGCCGCAAATGACGGCGGTGCTGGTGGACGATGCGATTCCCTTTGGCAGCGCCGGACTTTTGTTGCAAATCGGACTGGCGCTGGTGGCGATGGCCATTGGTCGAGCTAGTTTTCAGCTGGTGCAGGCGATCACCACGATGCGGCTGGAAACTGGCTCGGATGTGACGCTGCAGGCGGCGGTGTGGGACCGCTTGTTAAAGCTGCGGACATCATTTTTTAGAGACTATGCCACCGGAGACCTCTTGTCGCGGGTGTCGAGCATTACTTCTATCCGGCGGTTGCTGAGCGGTTCGGCCCTAGATGCCATTTTGTCGGGGACCTTTGCCATATTAAATTTGGGGCTGTTGTTTTACTACAGCGCTAGACTGGCGGCTCTGGCTCTGGTGGTCGCCCTGTTGATTATGGGCGTTACGGTCGCATCAGGAGCGTTTCTTCTAAAGAAGCAGCGACCCATGCTGGAGATCCGGGGAGAGCTGTACGGTTTGATGGTACAGCTGATTAACGGTGTCTCTAAGCTGCGGATTGCCGGGGCAGAGTCGAGAGCCTTTGCCCAGTGGGGAAACAAATATCGTCAGCTGCTACAGCTGGAGCTGAGTACCCAGCGCTTGGAAGACTCGGTCAATGTGTTTAATACGGTTATACCAACGGTAACGACGATTGCGCTGTTTTGGGTAGCCAGTACGCTGGTGGGGCCGTTTGAGCTAACGACGGGGCGATTTTTGGCCTTTAGCGCCGCCTTTGCCATTTTTATTAGCGGGATTACCAATCTGAGCCTGACGATGATCGATGTGATGGATGTAATTCCATTATGGATGCGATCGCAGCCTATCCTGGCCGCCCCCCCCGAAGTCACCGCCGAAAAAACCGATCCGGGGCAACTTACAGGTGCCTTTTGCATGGACCATGTCACCTTCCGCTATCGCGATGACGGTCCGCTGATTTTAGATGACGTCACGGTAGAAGCCAAGCCAGGAGAGTTTATTGCCCTAGTGGGACCGTCTGGCTCCGGCAAATCAACCGTACTACGGCTGCTCCTGGGATTTGAACATCCCCTGTCAGGTACGGTGTACTACGACGGTCGAGATATGTGCGGTCTAAACCTGACGGCCATCCGCCGACAGCTAGGTGTAGTCTTACAAAACGGTCATATCAGTGCCGGATCGATTTTTGAAAACATTTCCGGCGGAGCGCTAAACACCCAAGATGACGCCTGGCGCGCAGCAGAAATGGCAGGATATGCCGAAGATGTACGCAACTTACCAATGCAGCTACACACGGTGGTCAGTGAAGGCGGCAGCAATCTGTCTGGAGGACAGCGACAGCGGCTGATCATTGCTAGAGCGTTGGCCCTTAATCCCAAGATGCTGCTGCTAGACGAAGCTACGAGCGCTTTGGATAACAAAACTCAAGCAATTGTTAGCGAAAGTCTCGATCGGCTTAATGTCACCCGTATTGTTGTCGCCCACCGGCTCAGTACAATTCGCAACGCCGATCGAATCTATGTCATCAAGGCCGGACGCGTAGTCCAGGTCGGTAGCTTTGATGAACTAGCCCAGCAGCCAGGCGTCTTTGCAGAACTGATCAAACGCCAGCTGGCTTAGGACGTATCACCTCTAGAAGACTTTATTAAGCACTATTACGATCTCAGACAGTTCTGTGGGAGAAAATTGTGAGCTCCCTGAAGCTATAGGGACATGTATCCTGATCGGTGTTGCCGCCCGTGTTAGACGTTCGCCAGTTTTTTCAAACGACCAACCCTGCCCGCACCCTTGATCCACAAAAAGAAAACGATCGACAGCTCTATATCGATTTCTCTGAGGTACGTGGTGAGCAAATCATTACCGAAATCAAAGACCTGATTGCCTTCTATGAGCCGGATAACCCTACCTGTACGCTATTTACCGGTCACATCGGCTGCGGCAAATCGACGGAGCTACTAAAGCTAAGAGCGGAGCTAGAAGCAGAGGGGTTCCATGTGGTCTACTTTGAGTCTACTGAGGACTTAGAGATGGCCGATGTGGATATCGGTGATGTATTGCTGGCCATTGCCCGCCGCATTAGCCAAAGTTTAGAAGGCATCGACATTGGCGACGCGAAGGGACTGCGGGGGCTGCTGCAAAAGGCCACAAAGCTTTTAATGACGGAGATTGAGCTAGAAGCTGAAGCCGCCATTCCCGTGCCGATCAAAACACCGGGCATGTCAGACATCAGCGCCAGCGCCAGCACAAACGGCGAATTTTCTCTGGCAGCGGGTATCGGCAAAATCACTGCCAGGGCCAAAAATGACGCTACTTTACGGGACCGGCTCAATCAGTTTTTAGGACCGCAGAAAAATCAGCTGGTGGAGGACATCAACGAAGAACTCCTCAAGCCCGCCATTGAGCAGCTCAAACAGCAGGGTAAAAAAGGGCTGGTGGTGATTGTGGACAATCTAGACCGGATTGACAATCGCCCCAAGGGCTTTGGCCGCTCCCAGCAGGAATATCTGTTTATTGACCAGCACGAATGTTTGCAAAAGCTACACTGTCACAAGGTGTACACCATTCCCCTGGCGCTTAAATTTTCCAGCGAATATGGTCTGCTGACGGCGCGCTACACCGATGACCCCAAGGTGCTGCCCATGGTGCCCGTAAAGCGGCGCGACGGCACGCTGTGTGAAGAAGGACTGCGACTGCTGCAACAGCTGGTGCTAGTAAGAGCTATGCCGGAGCATTCGGAACCAGAACGTCTGGCCCAGGTGAGCGAGCTGTTTGAGCAGCCAGAGTCGTTGGACCGGCTGTGTATGGTTAGCGGTGGCCATGTACGGGACCTGCTGCGGCTACTCAACGGCTGGGTGCGCAAGGGGCGTGACTTTCCGCTCAAACAGGAAAAGCTAGAAGAGGTGATCCGAGCCCGACGCAATGAAATGACGCTGCAGCTCTCAACAGACGAATGGGCGCTACTGCGACAGATACGGCAGCAGCAAAAAAAAGTCGGCGGGGACGATGACTACCAGCGATTGATCCACAGTCGGCTGGTATTTGAATATCGCGACCAGGGCGAGTCGTGGTTTGACGTCAACCCCATTTTATTAGAAGCCGAAGAATTAAAAGAATCCTAGGGGGGGTTGTCTACATCCTGTACCTTTCGAACCTACGTATAACCCCCCATGCCCCAATGTTTCATCAGCATCCAGAATGCTCAAGATAGAATTAAATCAGCAAAGGCTTTATTGATATGTCTGACCCGGTGACCCTCGACGATATTTACGCTCTATTTCAACGCTCGCAGGAAGAAGCCGATCGACGCTTTGCCGAAGCTGATCGACGTGCGGCAGAATCCAAAGCTGAATTTGATGAACGAATAGCTAAGTCAGAAGCCATCGCTGCCCAGGCTAACCAGGCCGTTAATAGCCTCAGCAGTCGCTGGGGACGGTTTGTGGAAAACATTGTCGCCCCGGCAGCGCTACGGCTGTTTCAAGAGCAGGGAATGGCGGTCCAGGAAGTCTATCAGCGGGTGCGGTCGGCGAGGGGCAACCGCAACTTGGAAATTGACATTTTGGTGGTGGACGATGATGTAGCTGTGGCGATTGAAGTAAAGTCTCGACTAACTCAGGACAGTATCCGTCAGGTTTTACGGAGTTTGGAGCAGTTTAAGCAAGCGTTTCCCCACTATGCCAGCTATCGGCTTTACGGAGCGGTCGCGGCTATTGAAATTGATAAAGATGTGGACACCTATGCATACAACCAGGGGCTATTCTTAATTCAGCAATCGGGAGATAGTGTATCAATTAGTAATACGTCCGACTTTAAGCCTCGCACCTGGTAACCGGGTTTTACCCACCTGCTGCCGATGAGTACTGTTCCTCCGACTGACAGTTTTAACTTTTCTGAAAACTCCGCGCAGAATCAGGCGGCGCTGGAGGAGCTGACTAGTGCCATTGTCTTTGGGCAGGGAGCCGATACGATTACGCTGCTGCTGGTGCGGTGTAACTACGGTCGGCTGCGAGACCAGATGGTAGAACAGCTAAAGCAAACGCTGGCAAAAGAAAACCTGCAGGGACCAGTGCAGGTACTGCAGCTGGAGGCAGAGGACCACAACCTGTATGCTCGGCTGCAGGCATACAACGAACAACTGCCAGGCACGGTCCTAGTACTTGGCGCAGAGCGGCTAGATTCATCCGAACTAGAAGCCTTTTTAGTCGATCTAAACAAGCGGCGAGAAGAGTTTCGACGAGAGTTTCGGTTTCCGCTGGTGCTGTGGTTTACCGATGAAGGCTACCGGCGGCTATCGCAGTATGCCAACGATTTTGAAAGCATTGCCGGTGGTGAGACCATTGAATTTGCGTTATCCACCGAAGCATTGATTCAAGGACTGCAGCTGGCGTGCGATCGCTTATTCGACACATTACTCGCCCCAAACACACCAGAGTCATTTAACCAGCGATTAAAGCAGCTAGACACAGACTATCTAGAAACCGACGAAGTATCGCTAGCGCTGACGGACCTGCAGCAGCGAGGTGTGCAGCTAACACCAGATTTGCAGGCCGGTGTGACCTTTGCCCAGGGGTTGAATGTACCCAACCAAGACGCCATCGAACTCTTTGGACAGAGTACTGACTACTGGCAAACTCGGGATCCGTTGAAATATGGGCTGGCGCTGTTTTATCTGGGCCGGGCTCGCTACTATGCAGTCGATAGCATCAAGTATCAAAATGCCGACTGGGAAAGTGTCTTGCCACCGCTGCAGGATGCTGTGGACGTTTTTGAGCAGGCAGAGCGTCCTGACTTGGTCTGCAAGAGCATCAACCAGCTAGAGCGTGTGCTGCATCGCCTACAACGATGGGAGCAGCTGGAGACCGTGGCGCAAAAAGCAGTAAACCTGCGTCAGCGATACCCAAATCCTAATACACAGGCAGAAAACTACGGGTTTTTAGCAGATGTTGCCATGCAGCGCGACCAATGGCAGCAGGGGGCCGAGCTATCTCAGCTGGCATTGGATACCCTGGAACGTCAGGATAGCTGGTGGCGCATGCTGTATCTGGCCCGACTAGCAGAAGCAAACTATCAGCTGGGAAAACGAGAAGCGGCTGTTGTCAATCTACAATCAGCTCAGTAAATGGGGGTGATGGAGCACCCACCGCTGTATAGCAATATATTGACTCTGCTACAGCAGCGGCTGCGAGAGCAGGGGCATTATTTAGAGGCGTTTAAGGTTAAGCAGGAGCGGCTGGCGGTTGAAAAACAGTATGGGCTGCGGGCTTTTATTGGTGCCGGACGGTTGCGATCGCAGCGGATAGAACAGCTGGGAACGGTGCAGTCTGAGCGAGCATCGCTAGAAGAGATTGCCCCAGAGATTGCGTCGTCAGGACGGTATGGAGACCTGCAGGAGCTGCTCAAGCGGATTGCGGGAACAACCCATAAGCTAGTGGTGGTGCATGGTACCTCAGGGGTGGGGAAGAGTTCGTTGATCAACGGCGGGCTGCTGCCGGCGCTGCGAGGTCGGGCGCTGGAGAATCGGCGGAATATGCCAGTGATGGTGCGCAAGTATACGGACTGGCGGCAGGCGTTAGGAAAGGCGCTGGCGGCGGCGCTGAAGGAGATGCCTGGAGCAGTGCGGCGGCGAGGGGAGAGCTTATTGCGGGAGGTTTTGGGAGAGGAGGCGAGTGTTGGAGCCCCCCAAACCCCCAATCCTGGGGGCTTTGATGTGGATTCTCTTGGATTGGACCAGGAGATTTTAGATGTTCTGAGAATCTGTGAAGAGAATACGCTGCGTCCGGTGCTGTTGTTTGATCAGTTTGAGGAATTCTTTTTTGCGAATCCGGACCCGCTGCAGCGACGAGAGTTTTTTCGGTTTGTAGCGGAGTGTTTGGAGCTGCCGGGGGCACTGAAGATTGTATTTTCGATTCGAGAAGACTATCTGCACTATTTGCTAGAAGCGCGGCAGCTGGTAAAGCAGGCGCAGCTGGGGTCAATGGCGCGGGCGCAGCTAGAAGACATTTTAGGGAAACAGATTCTGTACGAGATTGGCAATTTTAGCCCGGCGGACGCAAAGGCGATTATTGAGAATCTGGCGTCGGGGGCGCGGATGTATTTGGAACCGGAGCTGGCGGATACCCTAGTAACGGATCTGGCAGGGCCGCTGCAGGAGGTGCGACCCATTGAGATGCAGGTGGTGGGGGCGCAGCTGCAGACGGATGGGATACAGACGCTGGCGGAATATCGGCAGCTACCGGGTCAGCCAAAGGAAACCCTGGTGCGGCGCTACTTGGATGATGTGGTGGTGGACTGCGGGGAGGAAAACCGGCAGCTGGCGGAGCTGGTGTTGTTTTTGCTGACAGATGAGCGGGGGACGAGACCGCTGAAGACCAGGCCGGAGCTGGTGAGAGAGCTGGAGGCTTTAGGGGTGGTGCCGGAAACTGGGGAACTGGATCTGGTGCTGAGGATTTTGACCGGATCGGGAATCGTGGTGTATTTGCCGGATACGCCGGATGACCGGTATCAGCTGGTGCATGATTATTTGGCGGGGGTAATTCGAGCGCAACAGGCACCACAGCTGGAGCAGCTGGTAGCGGAATTAGAAGAAGAAAAACGACAACGAAGACGTTCAGAGGCTCGAAGAAAAAAACTTGCTAGAAACAATCAATCTCTAGGAAAGAAACTAGCTACAGTAAAGCTAGAACAACGAGAATTGCAAAAAAGGAATCAGCAGGCGCGTCGTAGCCTGTTACTAATAACAATAACAGGAGCGGTGGTAGCATCAGCAACTGTATTTTTTGTATCTAATCAAGTGCAGTTAGTGAGAAGAATCACTAGCTTGGAGAGAGAAGGGACTGCTGCTGCTGAAAGATTCGATTTTCAAGAAACAGAGTCCCTTTTTACTGCTTTCAAAGCCGCCAAGGAAGTTAACAGGATTATCAAAACTCATGGAAGAAAATATTTGGCAGCTAGTCCTTTATTGACGTTACAAACTAGTTTAACATCAATTCGTGAGACCCGGTTGCCGGGTTATCACTACAATATAGTGTTTAGCCCAGATGGTCGTAACATCGTAACTAGTGGGTCAGATACAATAGTGAGGCTGTGGGATTTAAATGGCAATCAACTGTCGGTAATGACAGGTCATCAGAACGCTGTTCAGAAAATGGTCTTTAGTCCAAATGGCCGCTACATTGCGACTAGTGACTACGATGGTGTAGCACGACTATGGGACCTGAGTGGCAAAGAGCTGACAGTGATGAGAAGTCATGAAGAGAATATCTCAGAGATAAAGTTTAGCCCAAATAGTCGGCTTATTATAACTGGCGGATCAAATGGGACGTTGCGACTATGGGACCTGAGTGGTAAAGAGCTGACAGCAATGAGAGGTCATAAAGAGAATATCTCAGAGATAACCTTTAGTTCGACTTGGAAGCAAATTATAACTCGCGATTCAAATGGTGTAGCGCAGCTATGGAATCTAAGTGGTGATGTAATATCAACGATGAGAAGCAGTCAAGAGAAGATTGAGCAAATTGTATTTAGCCCTGATGGGCGTCACATTGCAACTCGTGATTCGGATGGCGTAGCGCGACTATGGAACCTCAAAGGAGAAAACATAGCAGCGACGGAAGCTAGTCACAAAGGTGAAGTATTAGAAATGGTGTTTAGTCCAGATAGTCGCCACATTGCAACTAGCGATTCAGATGGAACAGTACGCCTATGGAACCTGGAAGGAAAAGAACTAGTAGTAATTGAAGGCCATGAAGAGGCTGTTTATGAGATAGCGTTTAGTCCGGATAGCAACTATATTGCCACTGGCGACTACACCACACTGCGGTTATGGAATTTAGAAGGAAAAGAGCTAGCAATGATGCCGGGCCATGAAGATATCTCACAGATAATTTTTAGCCCAGATGGAAACCACATTGCAACTGAAACTGAGGTAGGTACGGCGCGCTTATGGAACCTGAATGGTCGTGAATTAGCAGCAATGAAAGGTCACGGGGGTAGTGTTTCAGAAGTGATGTTTGGCCCAAATGGACGCCACATCGCAACTAGTGGCTCGGATGGAACAGCACGCCTATGGAGCCTGGAAGGAAAAGAACTAGCAGTAATACAAAACCATCAGAACCGTATCTCGAAGATAGTTTTTAGTCCAAGTGGGCGTTACATTGCAACTATAGAGTTTGACAAGGTACGCCTATGGAACCTAGAAGGGAAAGAACTAGCAGTGATGCAGGCCAATCAGGAGCGTATATTCAACATAATGTTTAGTCCAAATGGACGTCACATTGCAACCAGCGTCTCGGATGACACAGTACGTCTATGGAACCTGTCTGGAAAAGAATTAGCAGTAATGCAAGGCAATCAGCCCAGATTCAGTCCAGATAGTCGTTATATCGCAACTAGCAGCTCGGATGGGATAGCACGTCTATGGAATCTGTTTGGAGAAGAACTAGCAGTGATGCAAGGCAATCAGGGCCGCCACACCACGAAAGTTATATTTAGTCCGGATGGTCGTTATATTGCTACTAGTGGATTGAATCAGCCAGCAAAGCTATGGAATTTGAATGGAGAGGAACTGACAGTTATAGAAAGCCATCAAGACAGTATCTATCACTTGGTGTTCGCTCCAAATAGTCGATATATTGCAACCAGTGGGATTGACGAGGTGCGATTGTGGAGCTTGAATGGAAAAGAACTAGCAACTTTACAAGGCAATCAACCCACATTCAGTCCAGATGGTCGTTATATCGTAACAAGTGATTC
Organism: Leptolyngbyaceae cyanobacterium; assembly: GCA_050043465.1. Taxonomy (GTDB): domain Bacteria; phylum Cyanobacteriota; class Cyanobacteriia; order Phormidesmidales; family Phormidesmidaceae; genus Leptothoe. The sequence continues at coordinate 78,859 of JBHJIL010000054.1, read as the reverse complement.
GGACGGAACAATACGATTGTGGAACCCAAACGGAAAGCAGCTAACCATAATGGAGGGCCATCAGGGTACTATCAGCCAAGTCGTATTCAGCCCGGCTGGGTATCTCGTAACAAGTGGAGTGGACAAGACAACACGTCTCTGGGACATAGAGGGTAATCAGATTGCTCAATATGAAGGTACTGGAGCTATTAGCACTGATTGGCAGTACATTGCCGTAAAACTACAGCCAGATCGCTTAAGAGAGAATGGTCTGCTGAAGCTTTGGCCTCTTTATACCTTAGATAGGTTAGATGAATTATTGGCTAGCGCTTGTGAACATCTCATACCGTATCTTACAAACAATCCTGAGCGGAGCGACGAAGATCGTGCTCTCTGTAATATCTCATCTTTATGAAAAGACTAAGTTCTCCTCATAGCAAATCTTCTTGTTGTGAACTTGAAGGCTTGTTGCTCTGTTAAAGCCATCAGAAATCTCTTGACCTCGAAAGCATTTACCCCTATGCTACTTTGCAGGTTAAGTTCTTAACCGAATTTCCCAGAACTCAGTTTGCTTTATGCGCCATCGGCAGGTGCTACCAACACCGTACCGATGACTGACCCCGGAGATTCCGAAGCAATCCCGAGGCTTAGGGTGAGTTTACCCCTTAGCCACACTGTATTGCACACAATTCCTCGGTTAGGCTAAGGCTCACTCGGGTTCTGGTTTCCTTCCCTGGCTGCCCTGCAGTCAAGGCTATCCATACACGGAGACCAGATCACCATGTTTCAAAACTTCATCCCGGACGACCACGATTCGTCCACTCCTCCACCTGCCGATTGCTCAAACAACCAGCCGGACTCTCAATATGAGATCACCCGCCATATTCTCTTTGGCAGCCTCACCGCCATTCGCAACACCATCAGTCTGTTGCACAAGCTCAACTATGCTGAGCCTAACGACTGGAGCAAGCCGTTGCCGACAGGGAGGCCCAATGAGCTAATGGCGATTCTGACGAAACGTATTCGAGTAGGGTAGTCACCAAAGCGTAACGCAAGAGGGAAAGTCCCATTCTCCCCCTTGTGAAGGGGGAGTTAGAGGGGGTCTGGATAACTGGCGCTAGTGGTCGAGACCCCTCTGCCTACGGCATCTCCCCTTGATAAGGGGAGGATTTTTGTAGACACTTTTTCTGCCTGTGATTTATTTGCGTACAGGCATTCTTCTCTCCTCCTGGGAGGAGTGCCGTAGGCGAGGTGAGTTGACCGTTGGCGCGAGTGATCGAAACCCACCCCGGAGCCTCTCCCGAGAGGGGAAAGAGAGTCCGGCTTGGCCTCAAAGAAAGGTGTTAAATATTCGCAAGTGTGTTTCTCTCCTCCTGGGAGGAGTGCCGTAGGCGAGGTGGGTTGATCGTTGGCGCGAGTGATCAAAACCCACCATTGTAATGCCTCACCTCTCAGCGCAGAAATTGTTTTGGCGTAATCCCTTTTATCTTCTTAAACACGCGGGTAAAGTGAGACTGATCGGTAAAGCCAAACTGAAATGCAGTCTGGGCGATAGAAGACTCCCCACGCTGCAATATTAACGCGGCTCGCTCGATTCGACGTTTGAGCAAGTATTGGTGGGGTGTAGTACCGATGGCGGCCTTAAACAATCGAGAAAAGTGAAACTTACTCAGCTGGGCGACCAGCGCCAGATCCGTAAGACTAATATCTTCAGTTAGATTGGCTTCGATGTAGTCAACTACGCGGCCTACTCGCTGTCGATCCAATGGCTGCAGAGCGGGAAACTCAGCCGGGCGCTCAAGACTGTAGTGATTAACAAAGTGCGTGGCCAGGGCGGTTGAAAGCGTATCGGCGTAGATGCGTCCGTTGGGTCCCCCCATTTCTGCTTCGATCAGCAGCGCCTGGATCAGCGTTTGCAGGTGCCGATCCTTGGCCTGATGCTGTCGTCGAAAGGACTGATGGTCCAGCAGTGGCTGATTGGGTAAAAGCTCTGTGAGCTTCTGCGGTTCTAGGGTGAGCAGGACAAACTGATTGTGGCCATCGATCCGATGCGAAAACGGTACCCCGGCAGGATTGACCCAGATATCGCCTGTTTCGTAACGATGGGTGCGAAAGGTGCTGCCGTCTTTCCACTCCCATTCCAAGGCCGGACCTATATTAATCGCAAAATAATGCTGCGTCACGGTGACGTTATCTGGGGTGAAGCCTTCGTTCTCACCTTTTTCTAGATAGATCCCATCCCAGGTGAGGTCTTTGCTGGACACGAGTACCTTACCTGCATTGACATCTGGATTAGGGGTAAGGGTTTGACTGTCTACAAAATCAATCTGACTATCCATGGGCGGCAGAGCAATCTTGTACTAAAACTGCGCAATGTCTTTCAAGAACTATTTTAGGCATGCCTGGATAGTAGTGACTATCGACCCAACGGAGCACGATTATGAAACGCCTTTTTAATACAGTCCTACTAACAGCAACAGTTACACTGATGGCAACAGCCGCCGAGGCCGTCCAGGTGAAGGAAGTCATCTTTGAAAGCCAGGGTGAAACGCTGGTTGGCAATTTGTATTTACCTGACGACTATGTAGCCGGTCAGGAGCTACCGGGTGTGGTGGTGACTGGGTCCTGGACCTCAGTAAAAGAGCAGATGTCGGGTCTTTATGCGGAAAATCTGGCCGACCGGGGTTTTGCTGCGCTGGCGTTTGACTTTCGTAATTTTGGTGAAAGCGATGGCGACGTGCGGGCACTGGAGAGTCCGACTTTGAAGATTGAAGATATTCAGGCAGCGGCCGAATTCTTGCCGACGCTGCCCGAGGTGGCGGATAACCAGGTGGGAGGTCTAGCGGTGTGTGCATCAGCGGGGTATATGGCCCATGCGATCGCAAACGGTGCCCCATTCCAATCCTTTGTCACCGTTGCCGCCGCCGCTGCTGCCAGTACCGTCCAAGCGCAACCCACTGAGACTTCTGAGCCAGTGATATACAACGCCTAGCTTTGGCCAGCAGCATCCTATGTGTCTGGTATGCGCTTTGATATTGATGGGGGTGGCCTTGGTTAGATGGAGATGGGGGGTTGCGATCGCATACAGCCGTGGTGAGCCGTCTACTAAATCCCTACCGCCTGTACGTTTGCCTCTAAATTTACAACAATCTGCTGACCTAAAGCAGTTTCTTGTAAATACGCTAGAGCAGGCTGAATGTATTTATAGACCTGAGTTCGATAGAACTCAGGAAAGCCCAGCTTCAAATCGTTGGGAGAGCGATAGCCCAGCTCCTGATTCATGCCCAACTCTTCAAACTCGTAAAAGAGCGCTACCGTCTTGTGCAGATAGCTCGGGTCGCTCAGCTGACCGATCAGATCGGCCGCTCGGGTAAGTCCAGGATAGTGATCGGTTACCTGATAGGCCGCTGCTTCTGGTACCGGAAACTGAGTAAACCCAATGTTGCGCAAAATTACTTCTAAATTCAAAGCGTTGTACTGACCAAAATTTTCCCGTACAAACAGCTTGCTGCGCTCAATGTGATACGGCGCTAGACTGGCGTCCGTTGTGCCTGGAGCTAACGTTACCCAGTCCAGGGCTGAGGCGTTCACCTGACACTGTCCCCGGATGTAGCGCCGCTGGCTAACATTGTCCTGGCGGCAGGCACCACCCACATAGCCCACATCGTGACAGAGCAGCGACACCATAAAATTAAGCCAGTCTTTGCGGGTAACGCTGCCTTCGCGCTGATGCTTACCACGCAAAATTTCCTGTCCAACCAAACAGACAAGAATAGTGTGCTCAATATTGTGATAGAGCGCTGTGCTCGTACTCAGCGTATCTAAGACCCGGACAGCAAGCGTCCTTAGCAGAGCGTCATAGTCTAATGGAAACTTCTGGTCAGAGTCAGTGGTTAGGTACCCTAGAGACTTACCTAACATTTGGATGTACTTTTCGTGCAGCTGATTCACACGAACTGGCTTCAACGGGGCGGCAGGATGTGGCACTGTTATCTTCGTTGATACTTGATTGCAGATTGAAACGATTTCTACAAAGACCCTGTGGATTTTGAAAAATGTGCGGCGAAGGAATAACCGATTGCCCTTAGCTTAACCTCCAGTAGGCAAAGCCATAGATAACCGTGTTTCTATAATATTGGCAAACGGTAATGACGCAAATGGTAATAAAGGTAGCAGCCCACTGATTTACAACCATTCTGCACATAACCTGGGCGAAAACCGTCGCCGCATATGCAGATTCTCTATTAAAACTATGAGTAATCGACATGCTGCAATAATCCAGCCAGATGCTACCTAGGTCTACCTCTGGCGTACTGCCATGCGCTGTATTGACAGCCTAAGTCGAAATAGCTAAGGCGTGAGCACGAATATGACGTACCGCTTTGAGTCTTATATTCTCCAGGATTTTGGGAAACTCCAGTACCCCCGTTAGGCGTACTGGGGCTACTTCCATAAAAGGGGGCCTTCAATCGGTGTAGTCTTTTCGGGAAAGCCCATAAGACATCTGTGTCTCGCCAATAGCCCAACAGCTGTTCAAAGCTCAGGGCCGCTAACTTTGCGAAAAAGAACAGAAGACCAGATTTGAAGAGAGCTAAAAAACTCTTTTAAGGCAGGTATTACACCGCTCTAGCAAAGGATGCACCAGGATTACTACAAGGTTCGTGGGGCAATTGAATAACAAAACGAGAGTTATTAAAAAACCAGCTAGAGCGCTCGCTTTTGTGAGATTGAATATTGATGATCTTTGAGAAACTACACCTGAAGAGTTTTATTTAGAAAAACTCTAGGGAACTCATTTGATCCTGTTTATTCAACAACAATCTAGATTCAAGCCTGCTGGCTATTCATGGGACCTAAGACCTATGAATGGATTGAGTCTTTGGCCTCATGATATCGCCAATAGAACTGTCTAAAATGCGAACATGCATTGATGAGCTAGATACCTGCTGTGTGAGCTGGCAAAAAGAAATACGCTGATCTTTAACTGGCTTAGACAACCGGCAGCACGTGTTTTGACAGGTCTAATTGTTGTGTAAGCTATCGTCTTCATCTCATATTCAAATTAGGTTTATCCAGACTTTAAAACCGGTTTTTAGACTGAGTCGTACTAAGGGTAATGAATATACAAGGTTTGCTTTTCCACCACTATGGTCATGTAGAGGTCGATGTTTTGGATAAGAGAGATCTAATGTATAGTTCTTTTGAGGAAGTACGACATATACACAAGCAGTTTGAAAAATTTGGCTACATTCGCCATAAAAATGAGTTTGAGTTCGCCGTAAACTAGTCCTCAGCTAGCTCTCATACTTTGTGAGTCATTTCAATTACACTTGGAGGAGGCACTTTGTGGCCCGATAAACTCATGCTTAGTAGGCTGATGCGTTCTACCGTAGCCAGGGTTGTGTTTGCAGCATTGGCTTGTTTGTTGTGCATTTTTAGCACGTCACTGGTGCCCGGTGCTGTAGCACATGGATTAGGGCAAAGTTATATATATTTTCAGGTTGGAGAAGATTCTATTTCGACTCGAGTAGAGCTGCCGATAAAAGAACTTAACGATGTGCTTGAATTGGGTTTTTCTGGTGATGAGAAAGTTAGGTCAGAAGATATTGAGCCTCACTTAGAGGGTATTAAAACCTATGTGAACAAACATCTGAGCCTTGACTGTGCTCCAGATGCCTGTCGCCAGGAGTTTCGAGACTATGGCTTTTTGAATACGACATTCGCTCAGTTTTTGCTGCTTAATTATGATCTATCGGGTTTTCAAGAACTGCCTCAGAGCATTGATGTGGCCTACGACGTGATTTTAGAACAGCTGCCACAGCATACCAACATGCTGCTAATAGAGGAGAACTGGAGGACAGGCACTTTTCAGAATGAGTCTGAGCCGCTGATAATCTTTACCAAGCCGGGGCAGACTCAAACGCTGGATCTGACAGCAGGAGGCCTGTGGCAGGGGTTTTCGGCCATTGTTCGTCTCGGAGTCCTGCATATTATAAGCGGCGTTGACCATGTTCTCTTTTTAGTGGCGCTGCTACTACCCTCGGCGCTGAGACGCCAGGAAAACGCACTATGGCAGCCTGTGGGTAAGTTTTCGACTGCATTGACCTATCTGATTAAGATCGCAACCGCATTTACCCTTGCCCATAGTATTACGCTCTGTCTGGCCGCGTTTCAGATTGTGCAGGTGCCTTCTAGGCTAGTGGAGTCGGCCGTTGCGGCGTCCATTGGCTTAGCCGCGTTGGATATTTTCTATCCTATTTTTCGAGGGCGTTCTTGGATCATCATTTTTCTCTTTGGGTTGTTTCATGGCTTTGGCTTTGCCGACGTCTTGACAAATCTGGGATTAACGAGTCAACACGCAGCTCTGTCCTTGTTTGGCTTTAATCTAGGAATAGAAGTCGGTCAGCTGGTAATTATTGCTGTCATTTTTCCAGTGCTCTATTTTTTGCGTAAACAGCGTTTTTATCCAAGCATTGCCATGAAAACAGGGGCACTGTTATTGGGGGTTATATCGCTCTACTGGTTTATTGAGCGGGCATTCAATATCAATATTCGGGTTTTGCCAGTGCTACAGAGTCTCTTTTGACACGCTTGGTACGGTTGACCTTCATAGTTACAAATAGCGATTTAGCGAACTGTTTCCCATGGTTTCTTTAGCACAAACTAGCGTAGTCAATGCTGCTGTGGGCTCTGCGTCGCAGTTGAAGACGCTGGTGCTTTCTGTTGAGGATACTCGACACATTGTTGAGTATGTGGGCCTAGATGCGCTGATGGATGAGATGATTGCTCGTCTGATTACAGCATTTGAACAGTTTGACCCGACTCAAACGGTGGTGCCGGTGCGCACCGGATTTAGTTACGAGCAACCCCATGTGGGTCTGGTGGAATGGATGCCGCTGTTTGAGAAGCAGCGGCAGATTGTGGTTAAGGCGGTAGGTTACCATCCCCAGAATCCGAGTTTGTATAATTTGCCGACGGTGCTATCGACGGTGTCTGCCTACGATCCCAAGTCTGGTCATTTAACAGCGGTGATTGACGGGACGTTTTTGACGGCGTTAAGAACGGGAGCAGCATCTGCGATCGCAACCCAACACTTAGCCTCCCCTAACAGCCAAATCCTTGGACTCATTGGTGCCGGAGCCCAGGCCATCACACAGCTCCATGGCCTTTCCCGCTGCTTTGACCTCCAGCAGGTTCTCATTTTCGACAGTGACCCAGCCGTTAGCCAATCCTTCTCTGAGCGGATCGCCTGTTTAGGATTAGCCCATTTGGACATTAGCCCAGCTGATAGTTCTGACATTGTTGCCAACGCCGATATTCTCTGTACGGCCACATCGGTGGAGGTGAACAACGGCCCTGTCTTTCCTGACCAGAAGCTAAAGCCATGGCTGCATGTCAATGCGGTGGGGGCTGATTTTCCTGGCAAATTTGAGGTGCCCTTAAGTCTTTTAGAGCGCAGCTTTGTATGCCCTGATTTTCGGGAACAGGCTATTCGCGAAGGTGAGTGTCAACAGCTTCAAGATCTGCAAAGCATTGGGTCGGAGCTATCCGTTGTTGTTAAAAATCCAGCTCGGTACCATCACTATCGACAGCAGTTCACCATTTTTGATTCCACCGGCTTTGCCCTAGAAGATCAGGTGGCCATGAATATGCTGCTCGACTATGCCACTGAGCTAAACGTTGGCACCTTAGTTGAGCTAGAAAGTGCCACCGCCGAGGTTAAAAACCCCTACAGTTTTGTTTTGTAATTATTCCTGCGCCCTCAAACCTAATAATGGATTTTTCCTGGTCAGACGAACAACTTGTTTTCAAAAATCGCGTCATTCAGTTTGCGCATGAGAACCTGAATGGTGACATGTTTGAGCGCGAGCACCAGGGCATATTTTCCTGGGAAAACTGGAAAATATGTGCTGACCTTGGCATTCAGGGCTTGTGGGTGCCAGAAGACTATAGCTGTGCGCCAGCCTTGGACATTATGACGGCGGTACTGGCTATGGAAGCATTGGGCTATGGCTGTGAGGATAATGGCCTGACCCTGTGTCTTAATGCCCAAATGTGGACCGTCCAGATTCTGTTGCAGCAGTTTGGCACAGAAGATCAGAAGCAGCGATACTTGCCAAAGCTATGTCGCGGTGAGTGGATCGGTGTGCATGCTCTGTCTGAGCCTAACGCAGGTTCCGATGTGTATAGCTTGAAGACCCATGCCGAAAAGTGTGACGGTGGCTATCGCCTCAATGGCCGCAAGAAGTTTGTTACCTGTGCACCTATTTGTGACCTAGCGCTGGTGTTTGCCACCATTGATCCGAGCTTAGGTAAGTGGGGGGTGACAACATTTTTGGTAGAGCGGACAGCGGCGGGGTTTTCCACTGGCCCGGTTAAAGACAAAATGGGGCTGCGCACGGTGCCCTTTGGTGAGATTTTCTTTGAGGATTGTTTTGTACCTGAAGATAATCGTCTAGGACCAGAGGGGGCTGGGTTTAGTTTTTCCCACAGTTCGTTGGAATATGACCGTTGTTTTAACCTGGCCAGTGAGCTGGGCACCATGGAGCGTCAGCTGGAGAAAACCATTGAGTATGCCAATCAGCGAGAACAGTATGGTCAACCCATTGGTAAGTTTCAGTCGGTTTCCAATCGGGTGGCTGATATGAAACTACGGCTGGAGACAGCGCGGCTGTTGCTCTATAAGGTCGCTTGGTTAAAGGAGAGAGGTGAACCGGCGATGCTGGAGGCGGCCCTGCTCAAACTGTATTTGAGCGAGTGTTTTGTGGCCTCGGGGTTAGATGCGGTGCGCATCCATGGGGGCAATGGCTATCTCACGGAGTATGAAGTGGAACGAGATTTGCGGGATGCTATTGGTGGGGTGATTTATGCTGGCACCTCGGATATTCAGCGCAACATTATCGCCCGTTCGTTGGGGCTGTAAGGAGGAGACCTGATGATTTATTTGTTGTCTCAAATGTTAGGTCGGTCCGGGGAACGGTTTCCTGAGCGTGAAGGTTTTCGCTGGGACGGGGAGGGTCTGACCTATAGTGATTTATTGCGTCGGGCCAACGGATTTGCCGGGCGGCTGGTGGAGCTGGAGGTAAAGCGGGGAGATGGCGTCGGGATTTAACTGGGTAAGTGTTTAGAAAGTGCGATCGCAAACTACGGCATTTGGAAAGCCGGTGCGGCCTATGTACCGCTCGATCCGGGTGCGCCTATTGCCCGTACCGCCTATGCCATTAACCACTGCGGTATCCGCCACCTAATTACCCAAAAATCAAAGCGGAGACGGCTACCGGACCTGTTGGATGCGACCCCAGAATTGACCTGTGTGATTGGTTTACCCGAGCAGTTTACTCTGGAGCAACAGCCCGACATCAGCCGCTGCGACTGGTCAGATATTCCCCCCAGTGATACATCGCCAGCCGTAACTTGGATGGAACAAGATTTGGCCTACATCATGTATACCTCGGGCTCCACTGGCACCCCCAAGGGGATTATGCACACCCACCGCAGCGGTCTCAACTATGCGCGGATGGCGGCCCACACCTACGGTCTCACCCATACCGATCGTCTGGGTAACCACTCGCCACTGCACTTTGACATGTCCACCCTAGATTATTTCTCAGGGCCGCTGGTGGGGGCAACAACGGTGATTATTTCCGAGGCCTATCTGAAAATACCGGCCAGTCTTTCCCAGTTAGCTCAGGATGAAGCCCTTACCATCTGGTACTCGGTTCCCTTTGCGTTGATTCAATTGCTGTTGCGGGGAGTGCTAGACGAGAGAGATTTAAGTTCACTGCGCTGGGTATTGTTTGGTGGAGAACCCTACCCGGCTAAGTATATGTATGGGCTGATGGAACGACTGCCCCAGGCCCGGTTTAGCAATGTCTATGGGCCTGCAGAAATCAATCAGTGCAGCTATTATCATGTTCCCCCCTTGGAGCCAGGCCAGGCGATGCCTGACGAGGTGGCCCCCATCGGTCGCATCTGGGCCAATGCCGAAGAGATGGTGCTCGACGATCAGGACAACCCCATTGTTGCTGGAGAGATAGGGGAATTTTTGGTGCGGACACCGACTATGATGGCAGGCTATTGGCAGCGGCCTAGTTTGAACGAGCAGGCTTTTTATCGTACTGAAATTGCCCACCAAACCGCCGTGTTTTACCGCACAGGAGATTTGGTGCAGCAGCGACCGGATGGGAACTACCAGTTTGTGGGGCGCAAAGACCGACAGATTAAGGCACGGGGCTATCGGATTGAGCTAGATGAGGTGGAGGCTGCCCTGGTGGGAAATCCCCAGGTGGAAGAGGCGGCGGCCTATGGCGTGGCCGCTGAGGCCGGTAGTCACCAGGTTGAGGCGGCGGTGATTCTCACTAAAGAGGCGAGCTTAACCGAGGGGGACCTGCTGAACTACGTGGGAGAACGGCTGCCAGCCTATGCGGTGCCTAAACGGATTGCGATCGCAACCACCTTTCCTAGAACCGGTACCGGCAAAATTGATCGCAACGCATTACAACAACAAGCGGAGACAACGGCATGGACACCCCAGAAATTTTAAAACAGTACATTAGCCAAACCCTGCTCAATGGTCGGATGCAGGTGGACGTTGACGACGATCTTCTCGGTGAAGAGATTCTCGACTCCATGGGGGTAATGCAGCTGGTTGCCTTTGTGGAAGACAAATTTGGCTGTGATGTACCCCAGTCGGATATCACCATCACCAACTTTAGAACCATCAAGGCCATTGATGCCTATCTTGCTAAGCGGAGCCTGTAATCATGACCGTTGCTGCATCGCCAACTCAATCTCCTGACAATTTAGCGGCCCAGTCTAATCTGACCACGGCACAGCACCTGTTATGGCTAGGGCAAAAGCTGGCATCGGACTCGCCACTGTACAATATGGCGTTTTTGTTCACGCTATCGGGTGAGATTGAGCCTGTCCATTTTCAGGCAGCATTTCAGATTTTGGTGAAGCGTAGTGATACGCTACGCATGGTGATTGAAGAAGTGGACGGTGTGCCCCAGCGGCGGATATTGCGTGCCATGGACTGTGAGGTACCAATACTCGATTTTAGCGATCAAGAGAATCCCTCATCAGCGGCCAGGTCTTGGGCAGAGAATCGTAGCCAAACCCTGTTTAATTTATCCGAAAGACTTTTTGACACTGCCCTGATTCGTCTAAGTGCCGACTGCTATGCCTGGTATATAAATCAGCACCATCTGATTACGGATATTCAGTCGGTTCAGCTAATTTATCAGATTCTGGGAGACTTCTATCAGCGTTCGATTGCCGGTACGTTGTCAGATGCTCCGGCGTTACCCGCATACAGTGATATTTCGTTACCATCACCCTCATCACGGACGATTAACTACTGGCAGCAACAGCAGGCCAACTCAGTTGAGCTTTACCAGCGCTCGGCCAATCAAGTCTCTTCTCGTACTCGCCGCGTTTCATGCGAGCTAGGTCCAGCCAGAACGGCCGCACTGAAGCAGTTGGCAACGACCTCGGCAGCCCAGGCATTGACACCCCAGCTGTCTCTATTTAACTTGGTGGCCGGTATTCTGTTGGTTTACCTCCATCGCATTAGCGGTCGCCATCAAGTGGCATTCACCACCCCGGCCCATGGTCGCCCTACAGCGATTTTAAAGGAAACAATTGGTGTCTTTATCGAACTGTTTCCATTGCAGGTGGACATTGAATTGGGAGAAACATTTACTTCGCTGTTGCATAAAGTAAATCAGGCCAGCGGGAGTCTGTTGCGCTACGCCCAACCCGGTGCAAGCCAGTTTGCCCCTAGCCGTGATGTCAATGTGGTCTTAAATTTTATCCACGCTAAACTGTCAGGCTTTAATGGTCATGCTGTCCATTCAGAATGGATTCATCCTGGGGCGGGCGATCCGCGTCACCATTTGCGACTGCAGGTGCATGACTTTGATGATCGAGGTAGCCTACAGCTACATTTTGATTTTAACTGTGATCTGTTTGAGCCAGAGCTACAGGAACGGGCTCCGGGGCATTTTTTAGCCCTGGTGGATGCGGTATTAGCCGATCTTGACCAGCCGATTGCGACGGTGGATATTATTCCGGAAGCAGAGCGTTCTCACTTGATGGCGTTGGCGCAGGGTGAAGAAGCTAATGCCAATTTCGTCGTTAGTGAGACTGTCGTACAACAGTTTGAGGTCCAGGTGCAGCGGACACCGAGCGCTGTTGCGATCGTATGCAAAAGCGAAACCCTCACCTATCGGCAACTTAACGCTAAGGCAAATCAACTGGCCCACTATCTCCGCCAGCAGGGGGTAACGACTGAAACCCCTGTCGGCATCTGTCTACGCCGTTCTATTGAGATGTTAGTGGCGATTTGGGGGGTGCTCAAGGCAGGTGGGGCCTACGTGCCCATTGATCCCAGTCATCCTGGGGAGCGCATTGCCCACATTGTGAACGATACCCAGACCCGTTGGGTGTTGACCCATTCAGCGGTCGCCGACTGTTTGAAGGGTGCGACTAAGATTGTGCTGCTTGATCGGCTAGATTTAACCGCGCAGTCAGATAGCAATCCAGATGCTCCGTCGACCATCAATCAGCTGGCCTACGTGCTCTATACATCGGGGTCCACTGGTCAGCCAAAAGGTGTGGAGGTCGAACATCGGAGTTTAGCAAACTATGTGCATTGGGCCATTCATCACTATGTGCGAGGTAGAACGCTAGCTTTTCCTCTGTTCTCTCCGTTTACCTTTGATCTCACGGTCACCTCTATCTATGTGCCGCTTCTGTCTGGTGGACAGGTTGTTATCTATCCAGAAGAAAGTGGAGCAATCGATCTCTCACTACAGCGCATTTTTGAAGAAAATGTAGTGGATGTGATTAAGCTGACCCCCTCTCACCTGGCCCTGGTACAGGGAATGGCCCTGGGTTCTCGGGTGAAAACCCTGATTTTAGGTGGGGAAGATCTAAAGACATCATTGGCGGGTGCGATCGCAAATGCCAGCGACCATCCCATTGAAATTTATAACGAATATGGTCCCACGGAAGCCACCGTTGGCTGCATGATTCACCGATTTAAACTTGAGCCTGATGCCCCTACGTCTGTTTCCATTGGTCAACCAGCGGCAGGGGCCGAGATTTATCTCTTGGATGAGCATCTCAACCTGGTGCCTCAAGGATCGGTGGGTGAAATTTTTATTGGTGGTCCGGGGCTAGCGCGGGGCTATCTCAACCGCCCGGAGCTAACGGCAGAACGATTTGTTTATCGCGGTGATCAAAGGCTCTATCGCACAGGCGATTTGGGTCGCTGGCAGGAAAACGGTCAGCTCACCTATCTGGGTCGCGGAGACCGACAGGTGAAAATCCACGGGACTCGCATTGAGCTAGGAGAAATTGAAGCGGCGCTGGTAGCTCATCCTGAGGTAAGTGCCAGCGCTGTCAATCTAATTCAGGCGACGGCTCCCCCACAGACCGGCCCGGTTACTTACTGTACTCGTTGCGGGATCGCCTCCAACTACCCTGGCATCACCTTTGACCACGATGGGGTGTGCGATATTTGTCAGACCTATGAGACCTATTGCGATCGCACCGAACAATATTTCAAATCCATCGACGAATTCAAGTCTCGTTTAGACAACGCCCGACAGCGTAAGCAGGGTGACTATGACTGCATGATGCTGCTTAGCGGTGGTAAGGACAGTACCTATGCCCTGGCCCAGCTGGTGCCCATGGGCTTTAAAGTGATTGCCTTTACCCTGGATAACGGCTACATCTCGGAAGAAGCGAAGGACAACATTCGTCGTGTGGTCAGCACCCTGGGTGTGGATCATCAGTTTGGCACTACCCCGGCGATGAACGACATTTTTGTCGACAGTTTGAATCGCCACTGTAATGTGTGCAACGGCTGCTTTAAGACAATCTACACCTTGAGTATGCAGCTGGCCTATGGGATGGGGATTCCCTGCATTGTCACCGGTCTTTCACGGGGCCAGTTTTTTGAAACCCGCCTGACGGAAGAATGGTTTACTGAGTTGTTTGGTCAAGATGAGTTTGACGTTAACAAGATTGACGAGACCATTTTAGATGCCCGTAAAGCCTATCACCGCGCTGATGATGCTGTGTCGCGACTGATGGATGTGGATATCTTTAAAACTGACGACATTTTTGAAAAAGTCGAAATTCTGGATTTTTATCGCTATTGCGATGTAGAGCTGGCGGAGATGCTCAGCTTTCTGACGGAGCAGGTGCCCTGGATTCGCCCATCGGATACGGGCCGTTCCACCAACTGCTTGATCAACAATGTCGGTATTCACCTGCACACCAAAAAGCGGGGTTACCACAACTATGCCTTACCCTACAGCTGGGATGTGCGCATGGGCCATAAAACCCCAGAAGCTGCCATTGATGAACTCAATGATGAGATTGATGTGGCTGAGGTGGAGAGAATTTTGCGCGAAATTGGCTACGAGGACCAGCAAATTAACAAAGCCCAGCTGGCAGCCTACTATGTCGGAACTGTCTCGCTAACGGATTTGAGAACCTTTCTAACTCAGCGACTGCCCGGCAATCTAGTGCCCGCCTATTTTATGCAGCTGGAGCAGATGCCGCTGACCGCCAACGGCAAAGTTGATTTTGCTGCTCTGCCCGATCCCCAAGAGACTCGTCCAGAACTGCAGTCTGCCTTTGTTGCTCCCCAAACGGCTGTGGAGAAAACCTTGGCGAAGCTGTGGCAGCAGGTGCTTAAGGTGGACCGCATCGGCATTCACGACAACTTCTATGAGCTGGGCGGCGACTCGATTATGGCCATCCAGATTGCGGCTCGCATATCGGAGACTGGCTTTAACCTGTCCCCCAACCAGATTTTTCAGCATCCTACCCTGGCACAGCTGTCGGTGGTGGTGGCACCCGATGTGGAATTAGCGCCAGAAGATTTGACCGGTACAGTCCCCCTCACCCCGATTCAACAAGCATTTTTCGAACAGCGCTCACCACAGCCAGAACAGTTTACCCAGACGGTGGTGTTAGATGTGGCCGAGACATTGACACCTTCAGTTTTACAAGCTGCTTTAATTGCTCTGGTAAACCATCACGATAGTTTGCGCCTGACCTATACCCAAACAAAGACCGGCTGGCAACAGTACTATGGTGCCCCTATTACTAATGTCACCTTGGTGCAGGTGGATGCGTCCGCTCGGTCACAGCAAATAATTACTGACACTATTGCCGGTTTGCAAACCCAGCTTGACCTGGCAACAGGAGATTTGGTTAGGGCAGCCTTGTTTAATTTGGGCGATCGGCAGCAGCTAGGTTTGGTGATTCATCATTTAGTCGTGGATGCACTTTCCTGGCTAACGCTGATTCAAGATTTGGAAACGGCGTATCAACAACTAAGTCAGCAAGAGTCCCTTTCCTTACCCCTCAAAACCAGTTCGTTTAAGGCATGGGCTGACGGCCTTAATGAGGTATCGCTTTCTCAGTCAGAAATTGACTACTGGCGGTCTCAGGCTAAGGCTTTAGTGCAATTTGGTGTTGAAGCTCAAACTGAGGCCAGTGCGTCCACACTTTCTCGACAGCTGAGTTACGAGTTAACCCAGACATTTTTGCAAGCAACCCGTGCCCGCCCCCAGGAACTGTTGTTAACGGCATTGGCCTTAGCGGTCAAGCAGCATACTGGACAGCACACTGTTCAGGTGGCGTTAGAGGGCCATGGACGCGAAGAGGCGATGGTGCCCAATCGTCGGCTGGTGCGCACCGTTGGGTGGTTTACCTCTCTCTTTCCAGTCACATTTGAGGTGGATACTGTTCCCAATGAGGCTTTGCGAGCAGTAAAACACACACTGCAGCAGGTTCCTAATAATGGTATTGGCTATGGTATTTTACGCTATCTCAAAGGAGAGACTATCGCCGAGCACAGCCAGCCTGAGATTTTGTTTAACTATCTTGGTACTTTAGAACAGCTATTGCCGCCTACGTCGATGTTTCGGTTTGCCCAGCCGTTACAAGTGTCGCGCAGTCCGCTACAGATAAGGTCGCATCCCCTAGAAATCGGTGCCTTTATCAGCAATGGCCACCTCCACATTGACTGGAGCTACAGCGGTCTAGATGAGGCCACGGTGCAGGCACTGGCCGATGGCATGATGCTACACCTGCAAACCCTGCTAGAAGGACCAGGCGATCAGACAACTGTAGAAGACTTTCCATTGGCCAAGCTCAACAGCAAGAAACTCGATAAGCTAGCGGCCTTGCTCAATAAAGCCGATCGCATGGGAGGTAAGGGCTAATGGAAAACGTTGCTGATATTTATACGCTTTCGCCCACACAGCTGGGTATGTTGTTTCATACCCTGGCAGATACCCAAGCTGGGGTTTATGTGAACCAATATACCTGTAAGCTTAGCGGTCGCCTGCAGTCGGAACTGTTACAGCAGGCATGGCAGAAGACTCTGGCACGGCATCTGGTTCTACGCACGGCATTTTTGTGGGATGGCTTAGACGAGCCGTTGCAGGTAGTGCGGCAACAGGTGGAGCTGCCCTGGCGGTTACTGGACTGGCGTGGCTTGGATGAGGGTGAACAGAAGGTTAAACTAGAGGAGTTTTTGGGGTGCGATCGCAACCAAGGCTTTAACCTTGATCAAGCCCCCATTCTCCGCCTCACCCTGATCCACCTCAGCAAAGACACCTGGCAATTCATTTGGAGTTCTCACCATCTATTATTTGATGGCTGGTCGCTGCCCCTGATCTGGCAAGACATGCTCACTTACTATGGAGCGCTGCAGCAAGGTATCGTTCCTCAGTTATCTCCCATACGTCCCTACCGCGACTACATCGCCTGGCAGCAAGAACAAAATCTCAGCACCGCCGAATCCTTCTGGCGCAATCAACTAAAAGGCTTTGCAGAACCCACCCCGCTGCCCGCTGCCCAAATTGGCAGTTCCGGGCACTATCAGCAACAATCTAAATCTCTCTCTCCCTCTTTAACCACAGCCTTAAAAACCTTGGGTCAGAAGCATCAGCTAACGTTAAACACCTTGGTTCAGGGGGCATGGGCGCTGTTGCTAAACCACTACAGTAGTCAAAATCAGGTGACCTATGGGTCAGTGGTTTCAGGGCGCCCGGCGGACCTCAGCGGTGTGGAAACCATGGTGGGATTGTTTATTAATACGTTGCCTGTACGGGTAGACATAGCCTCTGAGCAACCTCTGGTGGATTGGCTGCAGGACCGACAGCGACAGCTTCTGGAACTGCGACAGTATGAGTCCACAGCCCTGACCGATATCCAACGCTGGAGTGATTTGCCTAAGGGCAGTCCTCTGTTTGAGAGCATTGTGGTGTTTGAAAACTATCCAACAGCGGTGGCGACTGATCTAGGATTTGAGACCCACGAGATTCGCTACCTGGAGCAGAGTAACTATCCCTTAGCTCTCTTAGTGGTGCCGGGCGAGTCTCTAGAGTTAATATTACTGTCTGACTCAGGGCGATTTGAAGCGGAGACAATTACTCGCCTGCATGCCCACCTCGAACTGTTGCTAACGGCCTTTGTTGAGCAACCCCAGGCAAAACTAACTGACCTACCTCGACTGACAGCGGCAGAACAACAGCAGTTAACTATCTGGGATAGCATCGATTATCCCCATGATCTCACTATTCACCAGCTGATTGAAGCTCAGGTGGATAAGACACCCGATGCTCCGGCGGTGGTGTTTCAAGGGCAAACGCTGACCTATGGCGAGCTAAATCAGTGGGCTGAACGGTTGGCTGGTGTGTTGCGATCGCACGGCGTTGTTCCTGGTGAACGGGTAGCTCTGTGTCTGAATCCATCGTTGGAGCGCATTGTGAGTATTCTGGCGGTGTTTAAGGCTGGCGCTGCCTATGTTCCCCTCGATCCTGCCTATCCTGCAGCTCGGATTAGTTACTGTTTAGAGGATACTAATCCAAAGCTGTTGTTGACGCAGCGATCGGTCAATTTACCTGAAATGTCTGTTCCTCTCGTTTATTTAGATGAGAAGTATGCAGAAGAGCCGTCTCTAGAGTCTTCTGTATCTCCTGCTCAACCGGACGATCTGGCCTACATTATTTACACCTCTGGTTCCACAGGACAGCCTAAGGGGGTGATGGTCAGCCATCGTAATTTGGTGCATTCTACGATGGCGAGATTTCAGGTTTATCCAGAACCGGTTGGCCGATTCTTGTTGCTCTCTTCCATTGCCTTTGATAGCTCTGTGGCTGGAATTTTCTGGACGCTGTGTCAGGGTGGAACATTGGTGTTGCCTCCTGAGCGGATTGAACAGGATCTGCATCAGCTGGCTAGCCTGATTGCTCAGCAGAAAGTTACCCATACGCTGTGTGTTCCTACACTGTATTCGTTGCTGCTAGAGTCTACTAATCTTCAGCAGTTATCAACACTGCGGACGGTTGTTGTTGCGGGGGAAGCTTGTCCTCGTAGTTTGGCACAGCAACACTATGCCAAACTGCCTGCTACGGATTTGTATAACGAGTATGGACCGACGGAGACAACGGTGTGGTGTACGGCTTACCGAGTTCCGACGGAGCTGAGGCCTGGGCCTGTTGCTATTGGTAGAGCGATTCCGAATACTCAGATTTACTTGCTAAATGAGGATCTACAGCTGGTTCCAACTGGAGCTGTTGGTGAGATCTATGTGGGTGGAGATGGGGTGACGCGGGGGTATTTGAATCAGCCGGAGAAGACGGCAGCGGTGTTTATTGTGCCGGAGGATGGTGGGCAGTGCTCACCCTACCTTTATAAGACAGGAGACTTGGCGCGTTATCGGGCTGATGGTCTGTTGGAATGGTTAGGGCGTTGCGATCGCCAGGTTAAAATTCGGGGTCATCGCATTGAACTCGGGGAGATTGAGGATGCCCTGCGGGAACAGGAGGGTGTGCAAGAGGCAGTGGTAGTGGCTCAGCCAGCATTCGAGCTAGATAGCCTAGTGGCGGCCCTCGCAGCTTTAGAGCCTGAGCAGGCAGAAGCTTTGTTAATGGCTATCGAGGAGACTGTTTAACGATGGCTGTCTGTCGTGTTCAACTGAAATTTTATAACGACTGTAAGGGGGCGAGGTGATGATGGCAAACCTACCATGGCTTAAGTACAACGTTGCCAGAGCTCTCAAAAAGCTGGGAATTGAGCGCAATGGTCTAAAAAAGAAGTTGCTCAGCGAAGGACGTACCCGTTGGCTGGACATGGGCAGTCGGCGATTTGAAGAAGGCTTTATGTGTCTTGATCTAGCCTCAGGGGAGGACCTGGCTCCGGATCTAGCTGAGCGCTACTATTCAGCCAATATAGGCCAGTTGGGAGATGCTGACCGAGAGAAATTAGGGCAGTTTGACTTGGTCAGACTGCAGCATGTGTTTGAGCATTTTAGCTTTGAGGACGGAACAGACCTGTTGAAATTTTGTTCTAGTCTTTTAAAAGAAGATGGCTACTTATTGCTCACGGTTCCAGACCTGCGCATCCACATCAACGGATATTTCACTAACTATCGTCACATGGGATATTTCGTTAACTATGCTCAGCGTAGAATCCCTAAGGATGCCCCCTCCAGCTTTCTGTTTTCATTCCATGCCCATCAATTTGGCTATGCTCCTGTTGACGATCCGGGACAGGTACACAAGTGGAGCTATGACTACGAAGGACTGACCTACCAGCTGCGAAAGGTCAACAGGTTCAAAAATATCAGACGGTTAGATGTGCTAGACCCTTGGGCCTCCATCCCATTTACCCACAATATGCCCCTCGAGGATCTGTGTGTGATTGCGCAAAAAGATCCTACAAAAGACTCCACATACTCTGGCACGGGGGACTCTTAGCCATGTCCCACATTGTTTGTATCACAGGAGGATTAAAAGGCATTTTTAACGCCAGTCTGGCACTGGTGCAACAGTTGAAGCTGGCTGGCCATCGGGTGACCTATGCCAGTCCCTATGACTTTCGAGATGCGGTTACGGCCCAGGGAATTCCCTATGTTCAGCTAGAGTCATGGGTGATTCAGCCCGTTGACCCACCCATGGGGCGATGGAAAAAACTGTGGACATTGCGGCAACGACAACAGCAAGCAGTGAATCAGCTGGGTGTGCATCGCTTTGCCCAAACCATACAAGCGCTTGAGCCGGATTTGGTGCTAATCGATATGGAGATGACGCCTCACATTATGGCTGGGGTAATGAGCGGTCTGCCAATGGCGCTGCTATGTCAGTTTCTGTCCATCTGGAAACGACCTGGGTTGCCTCCTATTAATAGTCATACTCTACCGGATAGCGACTTTGGCATTGAGTTAGCTTGGCTGAAGAACGGCTTGACTACTTGGAAAGAAGCGCTCAAACAGCGTTGGCAGCGGATGGGGCTGGACAGACGGTCGGTTTGGGGCTGTTATGCTCGGCAGATTGGCTATCCGTTTCCCGAACAGTTTGGCTTTAATCAATGGCTAATTCCCTATGGACAGGGGACGCTACCCATCCTTTGTTTTAATGCCCTGGAGTTAGATTTTCCCCATGATCCCCATCCTTTGATGCACTATGTGGGACCGATGGTGTATGAGAATCGCCAAGAGGCGCAGGTTACGACAGATACTCACAAAGTCTTAGAACAGCTTTTTGAAAAGCGACTTACCCAGGGGCGATCGCTTATATACTGCGGTTGCAGCACTTTTGCTAAAGGCAACCAGCATTGGTTAAAAAAGATTATGGAAGCTGTTGCTAACCGACCTGAATGGGATTTGGTTATGGGATTGGGCGGACAGCTAGAGATTGACCAGCTTGGAACCCTGCCTGCCAATGTCCATACTTTTAGTTGGACGCCACAGTTACAGGTGCTCAAGCACGCTGACTGCGCTGTCATCAATGGCGGCATTAACACCATTAACGAATGTCTTTACCTGGGGGTGCCAATGCTGGTGTATTCCCTCGGACATGCGGACCAAAATGGCGATGCGGCCAGGGTGGCTTATCACGGGTTAGGGATTGCGGGCGAGCGGGAGAAGGAGACGGCGGCTGAGATCTGTAGCTCTATTCAGACGTTGCTGGCTGATGAGTCTTATCGGGAGAGGGTGGGGAAGATGTGCGATCGCATCCACCACTACCACCAAGAAAATCGCGCTGCCCAAGTGGTTGAAACATTGCTAAATAGACAGTCTGCCCAGAAAGACAATCCCCACTTAGCAGCTATTGGGCCACCATGATCAATACAATCTGTCCCTCCGCTTCAGACCCCTAAGAACTAGTCCACAGAATTTTGTCATGGCACCCAACCAGGAACTATATCAACGAGTTAAAGCGTTCTCACCCAAACAGCGTGAGGCCCTGGCACAGCGGCTAAACCTGGCTGCGTCCAATCGTTCTGCTCGGCTAGTGGCCTATGTGGTGTCGGCTGATGGTAAGGCGGATGATAAGAAGGTTAGTGCTCTGAGAGATCGGCTGAAGGCTAAGCTACCAAATTATATGGTGCCTGCGGTGATTATGCCGTTAGCCCAAATGCCCCGCACTGCCAATGGCAAGATTGATACGAAGGCATTGCCTGAGCCCCAGTTAGTGGGGACAATGACGGGTGCATCCGCTGCGCCCCGCACACCAGCAGAACAAGTTTTAGCTCAAATCTGGAGTGAGGTACTGCGGCTAGACACCGTTGGCATCCACGACAACTTTTTTGAGCTAGGGGGAGATTCTATCCTCAGTATTCAAATTGTTTCGCGGGCGCGGGAGGCGGGGCTGCGGTTAGCACCTAATCAACTGTTTGAGCATCCAACGGTGGCAGAGCTGGCGGCAGCGGTAAATCTAGCACCTGAAGTAACCGCCACTCAGGATTTAGTGACTGGAGAAGTGCCGCTAACACCGATTCAGCACTGGTTCTTTGAACAGGAAATGGAGGTGCCCAACCACTGGCATCAGGCGATGCTGATAGAGCTTCCTGATGGGGTTGACAAATTAGGTGATTACCCAGAAACAATCCCCCAGTCAGAAAATATGTCTGCAAAAGTCCTCCCCTTGCGTTGGCGAGGCCAGTCCAGAGGGCTTAGGGGAGGTGCCGCAGGCGGTGGGGTTTCGACCAATAGCGCTATATCCCGAGAACCCCTCCCTGACGGTTCCCCTTGCAAAGGGGAACCAGATATCGTCGAGCCGATTGAAACGGTAGATTATTCAAGTGTGCATTCCTTAATAGAAAGAACCCTGGCAATTTTGTGGACCCACCACGATGGTCTAAGAATGCGCTTTCTCAACGATCAACAAATTAATGCCGATGCTGGCAGTCCTCCCAAGGTAATTCAAGTTGATCTTTCCCATCTAGAAGTATCTGAACAGATAAAAGCTATTGCTGACCATGGCAGTCGTTTGCATGCCAATGTAAACCTTGCTGACGGGGATCTGATGGGAGCGATTCTATTCACCCGTGGGGCTGGTCAGTCAAGCTGGCTTTTGCTAAGTTTGCATCACTTGATTGTAGACGCTGTTTCCTGGCAGATTCTTCTCGATGATCTCTCCAGCTTATTAAGGGAGACTCCACAGCTGCCTGAGAAGACCACATCTTTCCAGACTTGGGCCAAAACTCTCAATTCTCAAACGCCTACAAGGGAGTCTGAATTAGATTTCTGGATAGCTCAATCTGAGCAACTAGCTATGGCGCTACCGCGTGATTTTTCAGACACACCGCCACCCACGGAAGGCACAACCCAGAGCGTGACGGTTACCCTCAGCGCTGAGGATACTGAGGCATTATTAAAAACTGTTCCAGCGGTTTACAACACCCAAATTAACGATGCACTGCTGACAGCATTGACCCAAACGCTGTTGCAATGGTCAGGCACCACTGCTGGCAATGTTCGCATAGAAATGGAGGCCCACGGGCGAGAACAGATTGCTGATGGCATTGACCTGTCTCGGACAGTGGGATGGTTTACGACCACCTATCCGGTGAGTTTACACGTTGACAATGCTGACGACTCTATCGCGACCCTCAAATCTGTTAAAGAACAGCTGCGACAGGTGCCAAACCGAGGAATTGGCTACGGTATGCTGCGATATCTGGGGGAGGATGCAACCCGACAGCAGCTGTCTCAGGCAGAATCATCGGAAGTGTTGTTTAACTATCTTGGACGACAGGATTTGACCACCGGAGACCTAAGAGTTATTCCAGACATCGATGTTGGTACCTTGAGAGATTCACGCAATCGACGGAGTTACCCACTAGAGATAAATGCTTGGATAGCGCAGGATCAGCTACGGATAAACTGGCGATATGACACCCAAATTCATCGTTCAGAAACCCTGTCCACACTGGCAAATCAATACTTGAGTGCGCTGAAATCTCTCATTGCCCAATGTACTGACAACAGCGGTGGCTTTACCCCATCAGATTTTCCCGATGCTGATTTGGGCCAAGCTGATCTAGACGATTTTATTAGCCAGCTGGAGGAGGTTTAACCATGGATAAGAAGAACATCGAAACTATCTATGCCCTGGCTCCTCTGCAGCAGGCGTTTTTATGGCATAGTCTTCAAACATCTGTGCAGGATGGGTTGATTCACATGCGCTGTACGCTGCGGGGGGATGTGGATGCTGGTCTGTTGCAACAGGCTTGGGACTATGTGGTGGGTCAGCACCCTGTTTTGCGCACTTCGGTGCATTGGCAAGGGGTAAAGCAGCCGTTGCAGGTGGTGGCAAAACGGGCCGCTATCCCCTGGACACATCTGGATTTGAGGGGACAAGACGATCAGCAGACGGCTTTGGCAGATTTTCTGGCGGCGGATCGAGGACGTGGGTTTGAGCTGACCCAGGCTCCCATATCTCGTCTGGCGCTGATGCGTCTGGATGAGACGGAGTATGAGCTGGTGTGGAGCTGTCATCATTTGATGTTGGATGGCTGGTCTGGGGCGCTGGTGTTTAATCAGGTGTTTGATTGTTATGAGGTTTTGCGGCGGGCTGAGCGTCCGGTGGGTAAGGCTGGGCCTACGTATCAGAGCTATGTGCGGTGGTTGAAGCAGCAGGATGGGGCGGCTGCGGAGGAGTTTTGGCGAGAGGAGTTGAGGGGGATTGGGGATCCGGTGGGGTTGCCGGGCTATTTCCGTAGGAAACGCTTCGCGAACGACTTCGCTCAGCCCTCGGGGAGGGAGGGGGTTGGTGTAGAGGTGTCTGGTTATTCAGGCCCCCAAACCCCCAATGCTGGGGGCTTTGAAATGGAGCCTTGTATTACGTTTTCGAGTGAGGTGATGGCCGGGGTGCAGGAGTTTTTGCGATCGCACCGCCTCACCCTCAATACATTCATGCAAGGGATCTGGGCACTGATCCTCCACGGCTACAGCCAAAATCCAGACATCGTCTTTGGCACTACCGTTTCTGGACGCCAGGGAGACTTAGCAGGTGTTGAAGTCATTGTTGGCATGCTGATCAACGTGGTGCCAGTCCGAGTCAAGGTGCTCTCAGAACAGACGGTGCTGGACTGGTTGCAGGAATTGCAAACTCAGCAGGCGATGGCTAGCCGCTATGCCTATGCCTCCACCGATCAGATTCAGGGCTGGAGTGGAGTTGCGGGACGTTTGTTTGAGAGTCTTTTGGTGATTGAAAACTATCCCATTCAGACTGAGTATCAGGCGGAGCGGAGTCTGCAGGTGGAGAATATGCGCTCAGGTTTGGTGAGTACCTACGGTCTGACGGTGGTTGTTAAACCGGGGAATGAGCTGACGGTGCTGCTGCTGGCGGAGACTGTGAATGATGATGTGCTAATGACTCTGTTGCAGCAGTTTCAAACGGTATTAACGGCAATCGTAGAGAATCCAAAACGGTCCATCGGTGAGGTTTTGCCCCCCAAGGCGTTGACGGTTGTTCAGCGTTCTCAAGCATCTGTTGACGATATTACAGTTAATCTTAGTCGAGACCAGCTAGAGGACAGTTTCTCTGCCCCGAATAATCCGTTGGAGCTAAAGCTGATCCAGATTTGGGAATCGGTGTTGGGGGTAAGCCCCCTCAGCGTAGACGATAACTTTTTTGAGATGGGGGGGAATTCGCTGCTGGCGGTGCAGCTATTTAATCAGATGCAGCAGCAGTTGGACTGTGCTCTACCGCTGGCAACATTATTTCAAGCCCCTAACGTGCGACAGTTTGCGGCGTTGCTCAGTCAGGAGCAGCCGGTTTCTCAATGGTCGAGCCTGGTGCCGATTCAGACCAGTGGGACGAAGCTACCGTTATTTTTCCATGGGGGGTCGGCGGACGCGCTCACCTGGGCAAGATTTTCCCATCTGCTAGGAACCGAGCGACCGTTTTATGCCCTGCAGCGGCCTGATTTGGATGGCAGTGAGGTCACCCATACTACGGTAGAAGAGTTGGCGACGGACTGTGTTAAGGAAATGCGGATGGTGCAGCCGAAGGGTCCCTATTTGGTTGGGGGACATTGCCTAGGGGGGGCAGTGGCGTTTGAGATTGCGCAACAGCTACAGGCGGATGGTGAAGATGTTGAGAGTGTCGTGCTGATTGATGCCTACCGGCCAGGGGAGTTGCCTGGGACGGTGCTGACGCAGCTGCAGAGTCGTTTACAGCTGGGGGTGTTTTGGCTGCGGAAGAATTATTATTACCATGGGGGATTAGAGCAGCTGACATTGTTGCCAGGGAAAGTCTGGCAAAAGTTGATGCCGTCTAGGGGCGGACGGCATACTTCTAATAAACCAGAGAGCTTAGAGACTTTTGAGCCTGTTGCCCCTGAGGCTAGTGGGGATACCGGGGAGCAGCCCAAAGTTCCCTATGAGTATCGCTATGCTCGGGCTCAACGGGCCAATGATTTGGCCGCAGAGCGCTATGTGGCCCAGCCTTATGGGGGACAAGTCAAGCTATTTCGAGCCGAGATTCAGATTCTCGATTGGTACTTTGGTCGGGAGTTAGGCTGGCAAACGGTGGCAAAGGATGGGGTGGCGTTGACGAAGATTCCTGGGTTCTTTGGAAATTTGTTTAATCAGCGTTCAACACCGCTGCTGGTGGACCAGGTGAAGACATATCTCGCCACACTCCCATAAAAACTTACACATCTACACGCTTATGTCTGCTCAACCCACTCGTATTCTACAGATAGTGCCTCGGATGTCCCCCGATGTGGATGGTGTGGGGGACTATGCGCTGCAGCTGGCCCATGAGCTTTGCGATCTCAACCAGATCCATTCAGATTTTTTGGTCGTTCGTCCCCATCCTCAAAGGCAGTCTCAAGTAGACCGATTTAGCGTACATTCCCTAGATAGCCATACGGTACAGGGCGTTTTGCAACGAGTCCCCGACGACATATCAACTATTTTTCTTCAATATAGTAATTACCCGTACCTACAGGGAAAACTAGATGCACCGATGTGGTTAGCCGATGCGCTCAACGTTCTTAAACAGCGAGGATTACGGATTGTAGTGATGTTTCATGAGCTGCCAACGCTGCGCTACAAACGCATCCGCTGTCCTAATTTTCTACAGCGGCGAGTGTCCCGCAGATTAGCCCAAATTGCTGATGTGGTGGTTACCAACAATACCGCATTCCAACAAACCCTGGCGCAGTGGGCCCAGGTATACTGTGTGCCAAATTTTTCGACTATTGGTGAAGCTGCCACCGTAAAACCACTGGCGGCACGAAAGCGCTCGTTGGTGGTGTTTGGCAGTAGCGATCGCACCCGTGTTTACCGTAATAATATTGAGACAATCAACTGTATCTGCAACACCCTGGCGATCGACACCCTTTACGATGTAGGGCGTCCCGTTGACTGGGATCACCAGGGAATAAATGTAAAAGTAGTGCGCACAGGCTTTTTATCAGCCACAGACATCAGTCAGCTCCTAGCCGAGTCGCTAGCTGGCGTATTTGACTATCGACGCTTTCCCCAGAATTTAGCCAAATCCACCGTCTATGCGGCCTACTGCTCCCACGGCATGGTTCCCATCTGTAATGCCCATGGACTCAAACCCCAGGACAATATTGCAGCCAATCATCACTATCTAGTGTCATCAAACTTAAAAGAGTTTGCACAGCCGTCAACGCTACAGGTAATTGCAGATAATGCCTATGCCCACTACCAAACACGAACGTTGGCCCAGTGTGCCCGCCGGTTTGCTGAGCTGATTAATCCGGTCCAGTCAGCTCAGACGGTGAATACTGACTTGTATACAAAACCGGAGGCCAGGGTCTGAGCCCTTATTCCTCAGCACTTTCCCCATAGGGAACCGGCTTAGATCTTTTCAGCCGCCTGCCTATCTTATTTTTTATGAGTTATGCATACACAAACGGTCAACAACCACGTCGGTATGGGGCGACTAGCCCCCTATCCAAAGCTTTTTGTCGTCGGCTGCCCACGGTCAGGCACATCATGGGTAACGTCGTTGATTTCGGCCCATCCAGGGGTGGTCACTGTACCAAGAGAAACCCATGTATATCGGCTGGTATATGAACCGTTTATCGAACTACCCAAATGGAACTGGCAGCAACGCCTGCGGTCTTGGAAAGGTATTTTGCGACGCTACGGATTAAAGCCACTGCTGTTTGGCTTTCTGCCTAGAGACATCTGGCAGGGCATCCTACGAGAGCATCAGATTCTCAACCGACCCAACAGTCACGGCCTTCATGGGTTAGTTAACCATCGCGATCTAAAAGCATTGATCGAAGCGATCCGCAGGGAAGTCCCTGATACAGATGGGGGATTGCTCCAAGCAGAAGAATTAATTGCGGCCATGTTTGATCGCTTTTTTGAGCAGCATGGTAAACCGGGGCAAACGGTGTTAGAAAAGACACCTATGCACATTCGCTACGCTGAGCAAATTTTATGGCGTTTTCCCGAAGCGCGCATTGTTGAAGTTGTTCGAGACGGACGAGATGTCTGTGTATCTTATAATGCCCTGGCCCAGAGAGAGCGCTGGGCGCGCATAGGCACAGTCGGAGCCATCCGCCGATGGAAGCAATGTGTCGAATGGGGCGATATTATTCGCGAGCGCCCTGGACTATCGCCTCGGGTATATACTGTACGCTACGAATCACTCAAGGCCGATCCAGAGAGAAGTTTGCAACAGATTTTTCAATTTGCAAGTCTAGAATGGACCGAAGGACAGATTGAGGCCATTGTCGCAGCAGGAGATATTCGTCGAGTGCAGCAAAAAGGCAACGGGCAGTATGTACGCTCCGGCTCAGTAGGCGACTGGCAAAAGCACCTGTCTGAAGCCGAGATTGCCATGTGTAGCGAAATCGCTGGCGAACAGCTAATGCGGCTAGGCTATATTACAAAGAGATAAACAGCTTATAGTCAGCAACGGCTTTAGCCTCGGATAAGCGTGATTTTTCGTTGGCTAGTCGTTTCTGCTAGCTCAGTTGTCGTACGTTCAGCAATCGGCAGCAGTCCTGGACGCTGGTCAAAATCCACTAGCCATCTTGGGTAAGGTCCTGGCAAAGTTGGATACCACCAGCATGCCCTTTCCGCCAAGGTATTGATTGAATAGCCCAAGGGTTGAATCTCATTTTAAAATTATCGGTTACGGCTTGGAATAAGGTTTAGACCGACCAGCGCTTAAAGGATTTGCTGTCCTAACTAATCTGCCAGAAGCGATGACTGCTGATAATCTAACTGCTAAATCTTGGGTTCGGAGGCTTTACCCGTCATGATGAAGGGGTATATCCAATCTGGCCTTGCATGTTTAACCTACTTATTGGCGAACTGAAGCGTACGCTAATTCAGTTTATTCGGTACCCTTCCGAAATCATTGGCGGCATTATTATCATCACGACCGTGTTCTATGGCCTCTTTGTGAGTGCCCAATACATGGCAGGTCCAGCGATGAATTTTGGTGAGCGCTTAGATTCTGTTGTAGTGGGCTATGTGCTGTGGACCCTGGCGCTGTATATCGTCAATGACATTGCCTTCAATATCCAGTCAGAAGCTCAAACCGGTACTTTAGAGCAAATTTTTCTCTCTCCTTTTCCAGCCCCAAAAGTTTTCTTTGCTCGGGCAGTGGCTAGTTTAGCCCTGCGTATGACCATCATTACCTTTATTTTGTTTATTCTGATGGTCATTACTGACAGTCAGTTATCATTTCCCCTAGGGTTAATCTTTCCGCTAGGAACACTTTTGATGGCAGCCTACGGTCTCGCATTTGTGATGGGCTCCTGTGCGCTGGTTTTCAAGCGAGTGCAACAGATCCTACCGATCTTTCAGTTTGGTTTACTATTTTTGCTGGCAGCTCCAACGGAAGAATGGGATGGAACAGCGCGGACGGTAGCCAATTTTTTACCAATGCTCCCCAGTACAGGATTGTTGCGTGATTTGATGGCTCGTGGAGAGACCTTAGATTTCTCGCAACTAGGGATTGCTTTTGTTAACGGTGCGGCTTATTTTATCCTGGGTCTGTTGGTCTTTGGCTGGGCTGAGCGACAGGCCAAAAGACGTGGTACTTTGAGCGGCTACTAAGCATCTGTGCTGAGCCAGATGCTCAAAAGGAGTAACGGCGGCATAGACTAACTGGCACAATAACTGTCACACATGCCTAATGTCTGCTGTAGCTCCCCGGTTAAGATTCTGACAGCATAGCCGTAGTACTCAGAATGACGCCGGAGTCCCTGGATCAATTTTTTTCAAAGTCACAGCAGCAGCAGTATGTCCAGTATCTGTTAGGCCGCGTCGGTTTGACGCGACGACGGGCTGAGTGTTTTGTGCGGCTGTGGGCCTATCTGCACTTCAAGCAAACGGACGGCTCTATGCCCACAGAGCAGCTCAAGCCGGTTGATACTTGGGTGGACTGTACCTGTCGTGAAGCGGCGGCTCTATTTTATGCTGAGTCCGAGCGGGGAAGCGAGCGCTCAGCTGGAATGATGCTGGATAAGCTAGTGGCCCTGGGATTGATCCAAAAGCAGTTTGATGGAAATACTATTGCGATCGCAATCTCCCAACCCCCTGAGCTTTATCAAACTCAGTCAAAGCCTGTGGACGTCTTCGCCGATCAGTTTGACCCACGCTGTGATGCTATTCCAGTAGCTAATCTGCTGGCCAGCCGCTACAACTGGATGAACAACAGCACCACCGCCGTTCCCTATCGCATTACCGAACTCTTGCGACAGTGGGCCGAAAGCTATAGTCGCGGTATGCGTGTGCTACGCCGTAGCGATAACCTTAATCCGGTTGGATTTTGTTTGCTTTATCCGACAACCCGCGACTCTGAAATTCACTTTTTTGGTCCTCCTAATAAGGGGCTACACCTGAGCGGTATTGCCACTGAAGACCCGTTTACACTAGCCACAGCGGGGGATGAAAGCTGTCGCGCACTCTTTATTCGTAGCTGGAATATTTTGCCTGAGTACGAAGATCGAGCGCTGATGCTGTTGCAAGACGCCCAGACTACTCTAAAGGCGATGCAGCAAGACTTTCCTAATCTCTGCGATCTCCATACCTTGATTATTCATCGGCACTATGAGCCGCTGGCCACCGCCCTGGGCTTTCAAAAAACTGGGCTAGACAGCCAGGCGGCGGTTTACTGGATGTATTTGGCCTTAGACCGTTTTTTGGCCATCGATATGGAAGACCTGCCCCACGCAGCCGTCAGCATTAGCCGCTAGCTCTGGTAAAAGTCTGCGCCCTTATTAACAAAGTCCAGGGTAAACGCTTGGGTATAGTCAGTGTCAGCTGCCAATACTCCCGCTGCTGCCATCTCTTGAAAGAATGCCTGCCAGCGCTCGTCAGTCATCGCGCCAATTCCCATGGATTCCGCATCGCCGGAGATAGCAATGCCGTACTCCTGCATTTTTTCAAGACTGTAGGCCAGCTGCTCATCCGTCATTTCAGGATTGTCTTGTTTGATCAGCTCGTTGCCCAGGGTGGGGTCATCAAAATAGGCATACCAGCCTTTAATCGAGGCATCGACAAACCGCTGCACCAGATCGGGGTCGGTATCAACTATTGTTTGGCGAGTTTCAATCGTGGTGGCATAGGCCGTATAGCCGTAGTCAGCCAGTAAGAAAACTAGGGGGTCAAAGCCGCCTTCTTTTGCGATCGCTAACGGTTCAGAACTTAAATATCCCTGCTGTGCCGAAGTTTTATCGGCTAAAAATGGACCTGGGTTAAAGTTGTAGTTCCGCTTCATATCATCTGTAAAGCCGTATTTAGCTGCCAAAAACGGCCAGTAGGTAACATTGGCCGCCTTCGAAATAAAAACAGGTCTGCCCTTTAGATCGGCTAGTTCCGTCACTCCCTGATCGGGGTGAGCAATCAAGATTTGCGGATCTTTTTGAAAAATTGCCGCTACGGTAACTTTGGGAATTTCTGCTTCGACCGCTTTAATCGCATCCGCAGCATAGCCCATAAAAAAGTCCACAGCCTCGCCCATCAATAGCTGGGTACCGTTAACCTGGGGACCCCCCATTTTGATGGTCACATCTAGACCATAGTCGTTATAAATTCCCGCTGCTACCGCCTGATAAAATCCGCCATGCTCGGCCTGGGCATACCAGTTGGTCCCAAAGGTAAGCTTTTGCAGGGCGTCAGCTGTTGTCGCTGTGGGTGCGTCGGTTGTCGAGTCACCCGTCCCGCCGCAGGCCGCCATAAGCCCTGCGCCAGCAGCCAATGAACCATACTGAATAAAATGGCGGCGATTAAATCGAGTCATAGCAGATATCTCTTACTTAGTCAGCCATTTTATGACCTGGTGCCCCAGCTTAACCCCGTTTAGTCGGTCAATTTCTCGAATACCGGTGGGGCTGGTGACGTTTACCTCAGTCAAATACCCACCAATAATGTCAATACCAACAAAGTAAAGTCCGTCTCGCTGTAGCGTAGGCGCCAGCTGCTGGCAAATATCTAGCTCACGCTCGGTAATGTCTACTTTGGCACTGCGTCCGCCTACGGCCATATTGCCTCGAAACTCTTTACCGGTCGGAATCCGATTAACCGCTCCTAGGGGCTCACCATCCAGCAAAATGATGCGCTTATCGCCGTCTTTAGCCGCTGGTAAATAGGCTTGCACCATGACAGGTTCTTGACCCTGTTTAGTGCTGATTTCAATCATGGAGTTAAAGTTAGGGTCGTCATTACTCAAAAACAGAATTCCTTCCCCCCCTTTGCCTCCTAAGGGTTTGAGTACAGCTTTACCGCCACAGCGTTCGACCATTTCACGAATTACCGCTTTGTCCTGACTCACAATAGTGTCAGGAATGGCCTGAGTAAACTGAAGGGCGTACATTTTCTCATTGGCCGCCCGGATCCCCTGGGGAGAATTAATCACCTTTGTTTTGACCGGGTCAACATAGTCCAGGATATATGTAGCATAGAGATAGGGCACCGTCACTGGCGGATCGGTCCGCATAAATACGGCGTCCATCGTTTCTAAAGACTGCCACTGCGGTTCACCCAGGGTATACCAGTCGGCAACGGCATCCCAACGATTGTCCCCCAGGGTGACAGGCGTCAGAGTAACGGCACTCAAGTGGGCCATGGCCTTACCCGCAACCACACCCATTTTCTGTGCTTGGGTGATGTAGACCTGATGTCCCTGCTCCTGAGCGGCCTCCATCAGAGCAACGCTGCTATCGTGACCGGGGTCCAACTTGGCAATAGAGTCAATAATAAATGTGAGTTTCACAGTCTCGGCAATAGGGGTGCGGGTTTGATTCTGCCATGATTAAAGGTCCTTAAGATACTTTGCTCATATTCCAGCCAGGAAGATAGCGATGCGTCTCGATAGCATTACCGGGTCTCCACCTGGGGAAAGAAGTGCGTTCCCAACGTGCCGGCAGCACACATACGACACTGACGATGGCCATAGTCTCCAACCGTATTAATTCCCATGACTGACAGCATCAGCGCTGACGGTAGCTCGTAGGAATCTGCCGCTGTATAGTCTACCGCGTAGCCTAGATCCTCTAGCGAAGCAATGGTCAAACGACTCAGCGGATTTGACCCCAGGTTTAGAAAACCGGTCATCAGCTCACTGCCAAAGACCGCCTCTCGCCAGTGCCCATCGCGAGTTCCTGGTCCTCCGGTGTTAGCGACCGGCACCGGAGTCATGCCCGCAGCACCTATCAGTGTTGAAAACTCTCGCATGGCATTTTGCCCCACATAGGTGGGGTTGGCCGACCCCGCATCAACTAAAAGATTCTGGGTTTGCCAAATCGTGCCGATACCTAGCACATGACCCATTTCGTGAATAATCACGTCCAACAGACCGCCGTCCGCCTCTAGCCGGGCCAGGTCGCCAATATCAAACTCCATAACGCCTGTCGCTGGCAACAATGAACCGCTACGCAGTCGGGTAGGACCCGCCCGTCCCAATACACCGTTAGGTCCATCAATGGATAGCCCCCGCGCCTCAATCAGCACATCGTCAATAGTTTCACCATCAACAACTGTGTCTGGCAAATCGCCAACGATAATCTCTGACCAGCGGGCGGCGGCGGTTTCAAATACCGCTCGCTGTGTTGCCGTCAGTCCGCCCAAAAATCGTAGCTCAATAGCAAACTGAGATAGCGACTCAACCGCTGGCACAGAATTTTGACCAGCCACCTGACTAGCAACAACCAAAGCCAGCGACCATCGATTTAAGCAACCACCGTCATAAAAGGTCTGATCTTGAACCTGCAATGTCCAGAGACCGTTGGGGTTGCTAGCAACTAAGTCTGACAGCGGCTGTTCTGGCTGAAATGTTCCTTGAAACGGAGCCTTGCCCTGAGTAACAGAGACTCCGGCACTGTCGTCAAAAGTGGTATCAAAAAAGTTGTCACCATCTCCTCCCTCACTGCCCACCAACAAAACAGAGCTTCCGTTAGGTGCTACAAGAGAAATTCTTAGATCGCGAGTAAACGTGTGAACCAGACTGATCGTGACGCTGATGCGCTGTAATGACCCAGAAATATTGGCAACATCAATAGATGAGCTGACATCGGTCGGCGCAAACTGTGAAATTTGCACCGCTGTTTGGTTAGTAAATATCTGTTTCATAGGAGCTATGTGCGTTTAGATGCAGACCCAAACGACGATTACGGGGTTCTCTCAAAAGCTTAATGTTTGCTCCTGTCCATTAAACCCTGCGATCAAAGTTCTGTTTTAGACATTTGAGAAAATGTAATTTTCGCTACAAATGTGATCTGACTCACACACCGGTTCCGGTCATTTCTCTCTCATAAACAGAGGGCTGGTCGTCTTTGTCATCAGGTCCATTGGAAGAGCTAAAGGATTCACTCAAACTTTTGACGACAATGTATAAGATCGGCACCACAAACAAGCTCAAAAATGTGGCTACAAACATACCGCCAAATACGGCTGTTCCTAGTGACTGACGACTGCCGGCCCCGGCCCCTGTGGCAACAACCAGCGGAAAGATACTGCTAAGCGTGGAAATTGCCGTCATCAGAATGGGTCGCATCCTTGACTGAGCCGCTTCTAAGGAGGCTTTGATAATGGGCAATCCCTGGTCGCGTAGCTGGTTGGCAAATTCCACAATCAAAATGGAGTTTTTACTGGCCAAACCGATCAGCATGACTAGACCAATCAGACAGTACACATCGTTGGGTAGTCCCCGCATGGACTGGGCCAACAGGGCCCCAAATACCGCCAGCGGGACGGCAAAGAGAATAATAACCGGGTCTACGTAGCTCTCATACTGGGCGGCCAGTACTAAAAAGACAAAGATAATTCCCAGACCAAAAATGATCGGAGCCTGACTACCCCCTTCAATTTCTTCTAGGGCGCTGCCGGTCCACTCGTAACCTAGGCTGGCGGGTAGTACCTGACCGGCCACATTTTCCATGGTGTCGATGGCAACACCGGAACTGACTCCAGGAGCCGCCTGTCCGTTAATTTCAATCGAGCGGAAGAGATTGTAGTGGTTAATGGTTTGGGCACCGGTCGTTTCGGTGAGGGTGACCAGATTCCCCATGGGAATCATGACATCATTGTTGGATCTGACATAGAGTTTGTTGATGTCGTCTGGAGCTGAGCGATACTGCTGGTCGGCCTGGACATAGACTCGGTAGGTGCGTCCTTGCAATGAGAAGTCGTTGACGTAGCGCGAGCCTAGATAGGTTTGCAATGTGCCAAAAACGTCACTGATATCAACATCTAATGCCTTGGCTTTGTCGCGGTCTACATCGATTTCAATCAGAGGAGAATTAGCGGCGTAGGTCGTAAATACCGACTGTAGTTTTGGATCTTGGTTAGCCGCCCCGAGCAGCCCAAACATGTTTTCGACTAGGGCATTGATTCCAAGGGTGCCGCTGCGGTCCTGGAGTTGAAACTGAAAACCGCTAAAGCTGCTCAAACCTTGAATTGCAGGTGGGTTGACTGGAAACACTCGAGCTTCAGTAATGCCAGAGAACTGACCAAAGAGCTGATTGATCAAGCTAAACGAGGTGACTCCTGCAGGACGTTCTTCCCAGGGCACTAATGTGGTAAAGACAACACCGTTGTTGGCAGTATTTCCATTAAAGCTAAAGCCGCCGACGGCAAAGGTGGCCCGCACCCCATCCTGGGCCAAAATGGTTTCTTCTACCTGGCGCATAACCTGACTGGTTTGATTAAGCGAGGTGCCTTCAGGTCCCTGGATCAGGGTAATAAAATAGCCCTGGTCTTCGTCGGGTAAAAAGGCAGATGGCACGCTGTTGTAAAGCCAGCCGGTCAAAACTAGCGAGGCGACAAAAGCGGCTAAGACAAATGCTTTAAATCGGTTCAGTATCCGCAGGGTGTCGCCGTACTGAGCCCTTAAGCTATCTAAAAACCGGTTGAAGGGGACAAATATTTTGTCTAACCAGCCGTGACCGCCTGTAGTTTGTCGCAGCAGCAGTCCGGCTAGGGTAGGGGTGAGCGTGAGGGCGTTAAAGGTGGAGAGCGCGATCGCAAATGCAATCGTGAGCGCAAACTGTCGATACAGTGCCCCAGTAGTCCCTGGGAAAAACGCCACCGGAATAAATACCGCCATCAGCACCAGCGACGTGGCAATTACCGCTCCTGTCAGCTCGCGCATGGACTCAACTGCGGCCCGTTTGGGAGGGAGGTCCCGGTCTTGAATTTTAGAGGCAATGTCTTCTACAACGACGATGGCGTCATCGACTACCATCCCCGTTGCCAGGGTCAGACCAAACAGCGTCAGACTGTTAATGGAAAACCCAAAGACTTTGATAATGGCAAAGGTCCCGATCAGCGCTACCGGAATGGTAATAGCTGGAATGATTGTTGTTCGCCAGTCCTGGAGAAACAGATAAATCACCAGCACCACCAGCGCCACCGCCTGAATCAGCGTCCAGGCTACCCGAGACAGAGACTGTTCGACAAACTCAGTGGTATCAAAGCCGATGCCGTACTCCATGCCGCCGGGAAACTCATCCGCCAGGTTCGCCATCACTTCTTTAACGCCCTGAGCCACCTCCAGCGCGTTACTCCCCGGCAGCTGGAATATGCCTAGACCGACCGACTCATTGCCCCTAAAGCGTAAGAACGTGCTGTAGCTTTCTGCCCCCAGCTCAGCGCGCCCCACGTCTTTGAGCTTGACTAGAGCCCCATTTTCACCGGTTTGCACCACCAGCTCCTCAAATTCAGACACCTCCTGCAGCCGACTCACGGCCCGCAGGTCAATCTGGAATGTCTGATCGTTAGGAGACGGGGGCTGACCTAACTGACCCGCCCCAACTTGAATATTTTGCTCTTGTAGCGCCTCGACCACATCGTCGGCGGTTAGGTCGCGGCTGGCCAACCGCTGCGGGTCTAACCACAGCCGCATGGCATAGGTGCGTTCACCAAAGATAACCACGTCTCCCACACCGGGTACCCGCCGCAGCGCGTCCACAATATAGAGATCGGCGTAGTTACTTAAAAATACGTTGTTAAAGGTGCCGTCTTCTGAAAACAGACTCATGGCCAGCAAAATATTGCTGTTTTGTTTGGAGACAACGATACCGGTCTGGCGCACTTCTTCTGGTAGCTGTGGCTCCGCCAGAGAAACTCGGTTTTGTACGTCTACGGCGGCAATATCTTTGTCTCGGCTAGAGTCAAAGGTAACGACAATATTACTAATACCGTTGTTGCTGCTGTTGGAAGAGATATAGCGCATCCCTTCCACCCCGTTAATCTCGCGCTCTA
Organism: Leptolyngbyaceae cyanobacterium; assembly: GCA_050043465.1. Taxonomy (GTDB): domain Bacteria; phylum Cyanobacteriota; class Cyanobacteriia; order Phormidesmidales; family Phormidesmidaceae; genus Leptothoe. Next base: position 41,850 of record JBHJIL010000054.1, on the reverse strand, counting down.
ATACCGTGGTTACCGCTTTTTCAACGGTTTCAGCATCGGCACCAATGTAGCTGGCCGTAACGTTGATTTGGGTGGGGCTAATGTCTGGATATTGGGCAATCGGCAGCGTGGGAATGCTCACTGCACCAATTAACAGAATGATAATGGCGCAAACAGTGGCAAAAACAGGCCGCTTAATAAAGTAATTGACCATGGGAGGATGCCGGTGGGATAGGAGCTGATTTTATCTCTGGCCACGATGAAACTAAGAGGGCAAAGATAAGCAGGAAAAAAGACGTTTTTATTACTGTTGAAGTATGCGATCGCAGCGCTTTTATGGCGAGGCGCTAGCGGCCTCATCCTGAGGAGAGATGGGCGAGCCGTCCTGCAGATTTAGCAATCCGGTGACGACCACTTCATCTCCTCTAGAGAGCCCATCCAATACTTGAAAATTGTTGCCCTGCATTGCCCCCAGGGTTACTGGCTGTAGTTTGGCAACGGGCCCTTCAACAGGAGGCTGTCCGTCTTCAGGTGGGGGGGCATCTGCTTTGATATAGACAAAAGACTGCCCCCCTAAACGAGTGATAGCCATAGCTGGCACCAGCAGTCCAGGGCGTTCGTCTAAAATGACCCGGACATCCACCCGCTGGTTGTCTTGCAGCCCGCCTGCCGCATTACCAAATTGGGCTTTAGCCAGCACGGTTTGTGTGGACGCATCGGTCTGGGGAGAGATAAAGCTGAGGGATCCTTCCGCAACCGGATCGTCCGCGCCAAAGGTAAATAGTTCTACCGGCATCCCCAGCTGCACCTGACTGATTTGTTCGGCTGGAATATCAATTTCCAGCTCTAACGTTTCATTTTGAGTAATGGTGGTGAGGGTGCCGCCGGGCTGGACATAGTCCCCTAGTTCCACCGGGATATTGCCCACTACTCCAGCAATGGGAGCTGTGACAGTTTTATCGAGCAGATCTTCTCGAGTAGCGTCTGCTGTTGCCTGGGACTGCTCTAAGAAAGCTTCTGCCTGGGTCAGACTGGCCTGGGCTGCCTGAATTTCTTCGCTGGCTGCCGCTAAAGAGGCAACGGCGGCGCTGCGATCGCGCTCTACTTCATCTAGCTCCTGCTGCGACTGGGCTCCCGCTTCCACCAGCCGATTGGTCCGCTCAAACTCGGTGTTTTGGAGCTTTACATCCGCCTCAATCCGAATTCGCTGAGCGACTAAAGACTGCAGCTGCGCTCGAGCATTGTCGCGGGCAGACTGAGCCGCACTGATACTGGCTAAAGCCGCACTCAGCTCCGCCTGGGAACGATCGGCACTGAGTTCCATAATGGGATCGCCCGCCGCTACCTGGTCCCCCGACGACACATAAATCCGGGTGATGCGTCCGTTGGCTTCTGGCTGCAGAACAACCCCTGCTTGAGCATCTAACGTGCCGACAAACGAAGTCTGATCGCGCAGCGTTGTTGGCTGCATGACCTCTAAGGTAACCGGCACGGCTCCACCCATCGGAGGCCCTTCAGGTCCACCGCCACCGCCACCTAACAGTCGCCATAGGGCAAAACCGCCTCCGGCCAGAACAATGATGGCGGCCAGCCAAATCAGCCAGTTACGCTGGGTTGGGGATGCCACAGAAGACTGCATACGCGATGTCTCGACCACCGCAGGAGAATTGGAGTTTGAAGTCATAGAAATGCAACTAACGGAAGCGGCGTACACAGCATCCTTGGGACACTATTGTTCCATATTATCGAACTTTGTTGAAATTGGGGTCTTCGAACCAATATCTATAGTCTGATGGCCGAAAGCTCGGTTTGGGCAAAGGATTTGCCAACATCTTCTATCTAGACAGTTCGCTAAAGCTGACCTGTCCGACAGTTCAAACAACGGGTTTACTATCTTGAAATCACAAACGGGTTTAGAAAAAATTCTCCGTACAACAAAAACGCGGCATGTGCAGGTTGAATTGATAAAACCTCAGCAAAAAGACGCAAGAAGTTTCTTACGATTTACCATAGCGCAAATGCGTTTTTTCATGGGTCTAATCTGTCTATTGGCTCCTATAAACAAGATTCATAGATCGCTCAACGCTAGCCGCCGTCCCGCTAAGTACCTATAAAAGGTAAGGCTGTTTGTTATTTCCCTTGTTGGGCGAGAAATATTGGGCGAGAAACCCGCAACCGATAGTTACAAAATTGACTGCTAGCCCCTTTGGCGCTGAACCGTATCCTCCTAAAGGTTGAAAACAAGCGAGCGAGGGCTGACACCAGCGATTCATATCCCAGCACCTGGCTGCAAAAACGTTCAAGACAGTATGCGCCGGGTCCGTTTAATCTGAGCGGGTACTGTATCAGGTATCTGCCATGACTATGGCGTCCAATTCGGCGCGGCGGCATGAATTTTGGGCCGGGGCCCGTCAAACTATCCCCCTGATCGTTGGCGCTATTCCCTTTGGGATTATCTTTGGTACTCTGGCCCAGTCCAGCGGTCTTTCGTTTGCTGGGGCCATGGGGATGTCAGCAATTGTCTTTGCCGGGGCGTCTCAGTTTATTGCCCTAGGTCTGCTCGGTGCAGGCGCACCCTTAGGAATTATTGTTCTTACCACCTGGGTTGTTAATCTGCGGCATCTGCTCTACGCCGTTAGCCTGGTTCCCCATGTCAAACATCTTAGTCAAACCTGGAAGCTTCCCCTGGGTTTTTGGCTCACCGACGAAAATTTTATGGTGGCGATCCAACGCTATCGCCAGGACGATCTGTCTCCCTATAAGCACTGGTTTCAGCTGGGTTCGGCCTTAGCCATGTACTCCAACTGGCAGCTGTCCACGCTAGTGGGCCTTACCTTGGGTCAGAGTATTCCCAACGCGGGCGCCTGGGGATTGGATTTTGCCATGGTTGCCACCTTTATTGGGATGACGATTCCCTATCTCACCAATCGACCTATGGTCGCTACTGTCGTTGTATCGGGTGTTGTAGCCTTACTGACCCAGGGGTTACCCCATCAGCTGTGGCTGATGGTCGCTGCGATCGCAGGTATCCTAACCGGCATTCTGACCGAAAATTCTCTAAAGCAAACCCATGACTAACGAAATCACCCTGCTCGGCGGTATGACCCTGGTCACCTTTTTGATCCGCTATCCGCTGCTGGCCATGAGCGATCGCATTGTTCTACCTGCACGTCTAATACAGGCCCTGAACTATGTTCCGCCCGCTGTTCTCACGGCCATTATTGTTCCGACGGTTTTTATCGAAAACAACAGTCTCTGGCTTAGTCCCAGCAATCCGAGGCTTGTGGGTGCAGTAGCGGCTCTGAGCATCGGTCTCTGGAAACGCAATCTACTCCTAACTATTCTCGTAGGTATGGGAATTTTCTTGTTATGGCAAAGTCTTGTTGCCTAAGCAAACTCTCTTTACGGCAACAACGTCTCTAATTTAATGACTGCTGCTACGCCATCCTCAACCTGCCAAGATACATCGTGGCCGCCGATTTGCATCATCCATCGCTGCCCCGGTCGTCCGTCCTTTCCCCGCTCATATCCTGGTCGCGGGTCCTGGGCCAGTGTTTCTTCGATCAAACATTGTAGTCTCTCTGCTTGCTCGCATTGAGCTAAAACTACTTTTGCAGAATCACTCCACCTTACTGGCAACAGCGTTTGTGGCTCAGTGGCCCAGGCGCTGTGGGCAGAATCAATCGCATCTGCGTAGGGCACATAGGGCTTTACATCGAGCACCGGAGTCCCATCTAAAAAATCTCCCCCCTGGACCGCGAGCCGTAGCTGTCTCTTTTTTTCAGAGATTCCTAATAGCCGTACGGCACTCATACCAATAGGGTTGGGGCGATTGGGACTGCGGGTGGCGTAGACACCAACATTTTTATTGCCACCCAGACGTGGGGGTCTAACCAGCGGCTTATACTCTCCATAGGACTGAGCGTGAAACACAAATAGCACCCACAGATGAGAAAACTCATCTATTCCTCGCAGGGCCAGCTTATTCTCCTCAGTGGCCTCAAACACAATGTCGGCATAGGCTGACGGTACCAACCCTGCCTGTCGGGGAATACCAAACCGGTCAGGATAACAAGAGTCAATATGGGCAATGGGGGCAAATGTCACCTCGGAGATCATGCTGCTACGTAGACAATTTTTATGCTGGCAGACTGTAGACTACTGATGCATCCGCTAAATCAGCACTGTCAAAAAAGACCATACCTCAGAAAGGCATGGTCCTCATCTCGAGTTTAAGGTAAACCGCTAGTCACCCTCAGCTCAGGATTTGCTCCATATCAACCTGAGGCTAGCCGATTGACTTCGCCCAGTCTTTTGCCCAGTTCAAGTTCTTGTGGACGTCCTCGATAGTTGCGGCCTCAGAATATAGCCGTAATACCGGTTCAGTCCCACTAAAGCGAATCAGCAGCCAGCTATCATCAGCCAGGCTAAACTTGTATCCGTCGATGGACAGCACCTTGTCCACTGTCTTACCTGCGACTTCGTCAGGAGTAGAGTTTTGCAGGCTATCTAGCAGCTTAGCGCGTACCTCCATATTGGCCAACGGCAGGTCAATCCGGTCGTAGGCTCCTGAAAAATTAGTTTGCTGACGCAGAGCCTGGTTGAGCTGACCAAAGTCTTTGCCGCTTTTTACCACAGCTTCTAGGAGATACAGGGCTGAGAGCAGCGCGTCTCGCTCAGGAATGTGGTGACCATAGCCAATGCCACCAGATTCTTCCCCACCGATCAACACCTGAGTTTCCAGCATGCGGTCAGCGATGTACTTGTAGCCAATGGGGGTTTCATGCACCGACAGTCCGTGCAGCTCAGCTACTTTCTGCATCAGGTTGGAACCGCTAATGGTTTTAATCACTTCGCCGTCAAACCCGCGACGAGCCTTGAGGTGATCGATCAAAATGGGAATCAATACCTGGGAGCTGAGAAATTCACCCTGGCCATCCATACCCGCCACGCGATCGCTATCGCCGTCAAAGATAATGCCCACGGTTAGCCCTTCGGCATCGGACTGGTAGCGGTCTTTAATGGCTTTGTATAGCTTAGGAATGTACTTGGGTAGTGGTTCTGGAGCGCCGCCTTCAAATAGGGGATCGGCGTCACCGTTGATTTCGTGGATTGCCATTCCCAACACTTTTTCAAATCCGCCTGCGGCCGAACCATGCATGACATCGGCAAATACGTTGAGCTGACCATCTGCGATCGCACTTCGAATAGCCTCAATATCTACCATGCTCTGAAGCGCTTCACAGTAGCTGGGCCAGGGATCAAACGTCGTGATCGTACCGGGAGTATCAGCCACGGGTTTGCCATCAGGCAGCATCGCCTCAACTTTCTTAGTGACGTCTGGAGGCACCGAACCGCCAAAAGCGCCTTTTACCTTGAGCCCCGAGTAGGCAGCTGGATTATGACTGGCTGTAATCACGATAGCGCCAAGAGCCCCTTTGGCATGGGCCGCCCAGCTAAAGGCAGGTGTGGGCGCAAAGCATTCGGATAGTAGGACGTCATAGCCAGCCTGGGCAACAGCCTCTGCTGCATGACTGGCAAATTCAGGAGATAGAAAGCGGCGGTCGTAGCCTACGATCACGGTGCGGCTGCCGTTACTGCCATAGCACTCCTCTAGCACCTTGGCTGATAGCGCGGCTACTAAATCAACGCGCTCAAAGGTAAAGTCGGCTGCAATCATGCCTCGCCAACCGTCTGTACCAAATTTAATTGACTTACCTACAAATACCGATGGAGATAATACAGCTGCCATAACAATTTCAGTAGTCCAACGTTTAAGAAATACACGAATACAACCAGGAATCCTGAGCGATCCCCCCAGCAGTTTAAACAGTGTCTTTGGGAAATACTAGAGGGGGATGACTCAGCGTCGTGCTGTTTTAACGGGTCTTACTGAAATGGACTGACTAGCGCTCAGAAGAGTTGCTGAGACGGAAAATCCGGAAAAATCTGTATTTTTTTTGACAGTGACTTAAACCGACAGGCCTTCGATCGTAAACGGGGCATCAGCCGACAGCTCAATCATGGTGATATGACTCATGTTTTCTAGCTTTAGAATCTGCAAAGGCAGCAGGCTAGTCTTGGAGCTGCTGGGCCAGCGAAACGCTTTATCGCTATGGATTTCTAATACCTGGCCGTTGCCTTCTAAGACCTTAAGCAGCATGGGCTGAGTACATCGGCCCCACAGGCAAAACGATTCTATGGTGGCATCCAAGGCTATGGACATGTGGTTGTCATTGCCGGTGGGCATTAGCACAAGCTGTCCCGGTTTAGATACAAAGCGAGGGTTGGATGGGATAAGTGCGATCGCACATCCAAAACTCACCTCAGAGAACTGGGTGGTTACCATTTCTAGAGGTGCTAGGCTTTGAAAATCAAATCCCGTAGGGACATCAGTAATGTTCAACACACCTGCCTCTAATGTGCTGGCAGCATTTGAACAATCTATATTGAGAGCAAACACGGATTGTCTCCTAGGCGGTTATTTTTCGCTACATTGGCAGACTCGGTTATTCCTTACCTATCTACAGGAAATTACAGCGTTGAATAACGGCAAACTTAAAAGTGTATTAATGAACTGAAAACGTTTAGCACCCATTAGCCTAAGCATGCACATATAAAGCCAAATTGAATCGTCAGGTGTATAAAGAAACTAACGAACACGCACCAATAACCTTGAAAAATCGGTAAAGGCTCAGGCGATAATAGCTCATGCTACGCCACCAATGCACGCCCTGCAGTTAACCTCGATGAGATCTACTAAAGGCCCATATCAAACTAGTGTGATAACCTAGTCTGGTAACAGCAGCTGGCAGCAATGCAAGGGTAGTAATCCACTGGCATTAAGGACTGCTTAGCCTTAGCTGAGACGGGATGTAGCGCAGTTTGGTAGCGCACTTCGTTCGGGACGAAGGGGCCGCTGGTTCGAATCCAGTCATCCCGATTTTTGAACTTATCCAGCCAGCGTCCTCAGGGCCGCTGGTACTCATCGAGAAGCTGAACTACGAATCCAGTCATCCCGATTTTTGGACTTATCCAGCCAGCGTGCTTGGGGCCGCTGGTAATCGCCGAGAAGTTGAAAGACTTACAGTCTGTGGTAGGCACTAATAATTGCCGGTAGCTGCTGAGAAGATGAACCACAAATTTTGATTAAAGATTGTTCCAATCACCCAAGCTGCTGACATGGCTAGAGACACCCGTCACAGCTTTTGATAGCGACCAAAACCTTTCCCCACTCCAGTCAGCATTCCTTGACTAATGCTGACAAATCATCACACCCTGATGTCTAACATGACTAGACAGCTGGTCAACCGCTTTAAGAATCTGATAGAAGTCATCGACTATCAGATCAGTAGATACGCTTAGCTAGCCAATCTCGTCACTCAATGCTAGTACCAAGTATTTCACTAATTTAAGTGCCGTACCGTAAACTTAGCATTCCTAAAATAAAAATGGGTAAGCTAGACTACAAACCCTACTTATTATGTATATCGCAAGCTACGAAGCTGGTGTCACAAGGATTTTATCTATACGGCAAATGGCGTAGAAATCTCTGTTAGACGCCTAATTTCAGTGACCATTGTAACAGTTGTCCCTGGTGAGTTTCCGTGTGGTCCAGGATTTTGAGCTGCCAGCGCCCCTGTATCTTTTGGTTAATTAATAGACTTAGCGCCGGTGTATTTTCAAAGGTGTAGGTTTTACGTAGCTGGGTCTGTCGTCCTAGGGTTCGTCCCTGCAACAGCACGGTTTTACCCTGGGGTGAAATCAAGGCAATTGATAAATCACCCAAAAAGCTGTGGCGAATATCTACATAGACTTGTATGTCCTGCAGCTGACCCGGCTGATTGATCGCGATGCCGGCTCGCTGCATGGTGGTTCGATCGGTGGGAATTGCCAATGTGACAGCACTGGTCTGCTCAATCGTCTGAGCAAGCCGTCGATTGGCCAGGTGGCGATCGCGAGCCGCTTTGACCGCTCGATAGGCATTGACTTTGCCATAGCCAAACCAGCGGGAATGACCGCGTTCGTCATAGGTGCCATAGGTTAGCCCCAGCTGGGGATCGGGGGTAGCGTCCTCGATTTTGTCGGCGGTCTCCTGCAAAATTTGTTTGACCTCTGTTGCCGTTAGCTCAGGATTGGCTGACAGCATTAGCCCAACCACGCCTGCTGCCACTGGACAGGCACTGGATGTCCCGCCAAAACCACTGGTGTAATCGCTTTGGCTGTAGCCGGTTCCGCCTGTGCGATCGGAGGTGGTCATTCCCAATCCGTCGAATCTGCCTTTGACGACAGGACCTGTTTCCACCTGTCCGACATCGGGTAGCGCCATGCTGGGGGCACCATTATTGCTGGGAGCCGCTATGGACACATGCTTGCCCCAGTTGCTGTAGGCTGCTTTTTGATTCAGGCTGGTGCTAGCCGATACTGTAATCACATCGGGATGCATGGCAAACCCTCCTAGCCATTGAGTAACGCCCCGGAGCACATTTTTAGGCCAGCCCAGTTCGCGTACTTTGCCATTGAGCGGTCGATTGGCATTTCCTGCTGAAAATAAAATGACGCAGCCCTTGCCGTCACGGCCGTTGGTCGCGGCTTGATTGATGGCGTTGCGCTGCCGAAACGATAAGGGAAAATAAACGGCGGCCGGTGACCAGCTACATGAAATGACGGCTGCTCCCTGAGTAACCGTCCATTCAAACAGCTGTTCAATGGATTCATCATCGAGATACCCTGTTGTCTGAATCGGCATAAAACCACAGCCTGGAGCCACACCAACAATGCCGCTGCCGGTTTCTTCTGCGATCGCTAAACCGGCCACTGCCGTACCATGATTTTCATAACTCTGGCTAGGCATCGGCAGACCGTCTTGATGCTTGAGGTCTGAGGGGGCTACTAGTTTTCCCATGCCCTGCAGGTCGGGATGGTTGAGATCAAAGGCGTCGTCTGTCACGGCGATCACGATCGATCGACTACCTCGGGTAATATCCCAGGCTTTTTCGACCGAAATATGGGAGTTTGCACTCAACCCCTGTCCTCCCTGATGCTGCAGGTGCCACTGTTGGCGATAGAGCGGATCTTGAGGACGATAGAGAGGAGCCGAAGACACGACCACATTCGGTTCTGCCACCAGCACCTCAGAATGACGCATCAAACGGTTGGCCAACTTGATCGGATTTTCAACCGCTGTCTTGCTGACTTGAAAGACATAGGTGCGTTCTGTGCCAGCTAAGCCTTTTTTCCGCACCAGTCCCAACTCTTGGGCAAGCTCATCGATCGCTCTAAGGGAAAACCCAGGGACAAACTGTACGGTTAGCTGCTCTAGCAAATAGAGATGGGTATTAGGACTGGCCGCTAGCTCGTAGACATGACTGGCAAACTTAACATCGCTCAGCTGTCGGGCCATCTGCAAGTACGTCTCTAGCTGGGGACGACGAACTTTAATGGCTACTAGCTGTCCGCGAGCGACGGAGCGCATGGCCAGAGGCTGCCACTGGGCCTTGATCTGCTCAAGTAGGGCTCTCTGCTCGGTTAAATTGTCTACTCGTAGCGTCAGCCAGTCAGAGACTTTATAGAGCAGCAGCTCTTCGCCACCCCGCTGCAAAATTACACCCAGTCGATCTGAGCTGACTCCTTGTAGGCTTTCTCCTGTCATAATTTCAGGTATCTCACGGACAATATCCACTTTGACAATAGGCACAATGCCTGGAAATGTAAGACGTGTGTATTGATAATCTCTGTAACGATATATTAGGGTTCTAAAACTAAAGCACCCGTTTCGATCAAATCGTTACGCTTTGTTATTCCGTCTTGTCATCAATTTAGTTGGCTCCATGGTTTCCTTATCGCGCATTATCCAACCAGGCATGTTCTCCGTGGCGGGAACCGCCGCGAGCATAGCGCTGATGGCTCTCCCCGCCTCTGCCGTAGAGACCATCAATAGCCCCCAGCAGTCTTCTACCTCTACTACTCTTTTAGCTCAGGCTGATGGGTTAGGGCTGGCTGCTGGCGAGGATCTGCTGGCACAGGCAGAAACCGCTATTGATGCTCAAGATTATGATTTGGCCATCCTTAAGCTACAGGCGGCCAGGGAGAGTTTAAACCAAACCTCCAACAGCTACCAGAATATTGCAGAAGCGTTTACCGGTATTGATGCTGAGATTAGCAGTAGTTTACGCACCAGTGCTCGGGACTCGGCTCAGATGCGCGATCGCGCAACTATACGACAGGCTCTAATCTATCGGGCTCAGGGTCAAGCAGAGCTGGCCGTACCCCTGCTGGTCGAAATTGTTCAGAGTCAGGGACCGGCTCGTGAGTTGGGATTAGATGCCTACCGACAGCTATTTGAACTTGGGTTTGTAGAGCGGCCCTATCGTCGCACAGGGTCTGAAGACCCCAGTACGGCTGTGGCTAACGCGGCCCGTCCCCTCAATCAAGACGATAGTCCCACAGGTATTAGAGCGGCTGAACTCCTAATCTCAGAGGGCGAAAGTGCCTATGCTGCTGGAGACTACGGTACCGCTATAGCCCGTCTACAAAGCGCTCGCGATACCCTAAATACGGCGTCTAGCTACTACCAGAGTCTGTTTACAACGTTCACCGGTATTGATAGCCGCGTTAGCAATGAGATGCGGCAAAAAGCACTAGAAGCTGCAGAACTTAGGGATGAAGCGACCCTGCAACAGGCTCGTGCCCATCAGGCCCAGCAGCAGTCTACCCTGGCTATTCCATTACTAGTAGAGGTCCTAAGCAGCCAAAACCCCACTCGCGATCTGGGTAAACAAGCTTACGATCAGCTGCTGGAGATTGGCTTTGTAGGGCTACCCTACGTGGTCACTGAAGAAACGGCCAACTCCCCTGAGCAGTCGGAATAAGACTTAGGTATGGGCAATCCTGGCTGCTCAGGCCTAGAATCTCTATGTGCCGATTACGTACTATCCCCTATGATTCCTGCCAACCAAGTAGAGCAACTGATCAAAGCTAAACTTCCTGACGCCCAGGTTAGTGTCCAGGACCTGACCGGTACTCAAGACCACTATCAGGCTACGATCGTATCCACGTCGTTTGAAGGACTCAACCTAATCAAACAGCATCAGCTGGTTTACGGTAGCGTTAATGCAGCGATGGCCTCGGGCGATCTCCACGCGCTGACGCTAAAAACCTTTACCCCTGATGAATGGGCTCAGCAAACTTAACGCGGCTTGGTAGATAGTCCGATAAGATCGTTTAAACAGCTGGTGTCGATCTGCGGTTAACTTAGTCTGTGGTGTACTGATACTCAGTGATGGCAATAGACAGGTTCATCCCCTCAGCTTCGCGCCTAGCCAATCATTATCCTAGTCATAGAGCGCTGTAATCATGTCTCCAGAAGTTAAAGAAAAAATTGATAGCTTGGTTACGTCTAACAAGATTCTTGTGTTTATGAAGGGCACCAAGCTCATGCCCCAATGCGGTTTTTCTAATAACGTTGCCCAAATTCTTAACTCCCTAGGTGCTTCCTACGAAACAGTCGATGTTCTCGCAGATTATGACGTTCGTCAGGGTATTAAGGAGTACTCCAACTGGCCCACCATTCCTCAGGTCTATATTGATGGTGAGTTTATTGGGGGTTCAGATATCATGATCGAGCTTTATCAGAACGGCAAGCTCCAAGAAATGGTTGAAGTCGCCATGGCGTCCTAAGGACGCTCTAATCTGGGCTACAAAAATTGGGCCATACAATATAGGGAGCACTCTTTATGAAGAGCGCTCCCTTTTGTTTGATAAGACTGTGATTGATGGTCAAAATCAAATCAGTACTGGCGATAGTCAGGCTCCGGCTGCGGCTGAGCCTGGGTAAAATTAGACGGATCAAACATAAAGCGACCGACTTCTTCTTCTAAGCGATGAATGAGATAGGGTTCTAACGCGTCGGAATGACGCAGTGCTGCTAAATAGCCAGCAATATAGCGTCGTAGATCGTCAGAGCGATATCCACGGTCCCATTGATCGACTAGGGCGTCTGTAATTCTTTGGTAGTAGCGAATTGATTTTGTATCTTGAAGCATGATGGGCTGGGTCTCCTCTATACCGCTCACTCAGGGACTATCTGCTATCGGGTAATCAAATAATGGGGGGATGACGAGTCGACGTTCTGCTAAATAACCAACATTTAACCGAGGGGGCAGGAACTAATGAAAAAACAAACGGAGAACGAGAAGTTGAAGGGGGTAGATGGACGTCTGTTTCTCGAACCTGATATTGTGTAAACTTTTTTTGTTTTTTCCTTATTCTCTCTAAGATTTTATCAGCTTAATCCAGGGGATCTGCAGTTTATTTTGTAAATGTATAGAGTTGACCCCGTAAATTCACGTCAGTGATAGGTGTTAACCCACACTCAGCGTTGTGACGCTCCCATATAAGGACAGACCCATGGCTAGCCCGTAGCCGCAACTACAAAACATTCACAGACTCTTTGATACGCTTCTACGAGAGTGTTATGAAGCCTGGGCTTCCGATTGATAGCTGTGGCCTCTACGTGTATTCAAATTATCGAGGGTAATCCCCATCTGCGATCGCTACTGAGCTGGCATCTTCAGCAGGCGGGATATCGCGTCAGTCAGTCAGCAGATATGATGCGGGCCAAGGAAACTTTCCAAGCGGCCCAACCGAATCTGGTGATCATGGAAACAGAGCTGGCAGACGGCAACGGTCTAGAGATGTGTCAGTGGCTGCAGCAGCGAGGCCGACCGCTAGTGATGATCCTTTCAGCCAAATCTGCTGAATCGGACGTAGTGGCCGGGCTTCAGGCTGGGGCTGATGACTATTTGAAAAAGCCCTTCGGGATGCAGGAATTTTTAGCCAGAGTCGAAGCGCTGACCCGGCGCAATCGTAAGATTACGGCCCCGGCTTCCCTGACCTATGGGGACTTAAATATCGACCTGGTGCAGCGTCGGGTAAGGTTTAAAGAGCAGTTTATCGACCTGACGCCGCAGGAATTTAGTTTGATCTATGTGCTAACCCAGGCCGAGGGTTCACCGCTGAGTCGAGCCGATCTGCTTAGGCGAGCCTGGCCAGATGCGATCGATAACCCTCGCACGGTTGATACCCACGTTTTATCGCTGCGTAAAAAGATTGAGGTTGATCCGCGTCAGCCCAGCGTGATTCAAACTGTTCGTAATGTGGGATATCGGCTCAATATTGAGCGACTTCATCGAAGTAACGGTCATCAACCTGTGAGCGTCAGTCCTGTCAAAGCAATCAATGCGGTGGGCTAAGGAGCCAGTTTTGACTGCCCAGGGCTGCGGCGACACCGTGCCTCTAATTGTCAAACTCGTCATCCCAGTCGTCTGTTTGGGTGTCGATAATTTTTTGCTTTAGCTTGGTCCAGTCGACCTGGTCTGCTGGCTGGTAGCTCACTAGCCGGCCTTGCTCTAGATAGATAATATGGGTTGCCCAGGAGGCGACCAGCTCTAGCTGATGGTTAACCATGATGACGGTGCTGGTATTCTCTGGGCTCGCCAAATAGTTCAGCAAATAATGGGCATAGCCCATATCCTGAGCCGACGTAGGTTCATCAAGCAGCAGCATAGACGGCTCAGTGGCAACGGTGCGTGCGATCGCAACCCGCTGACGCTGACCCATGGACAAATCTACGGCCTGACGCCCAAGCCAGTCTGAAGGAATTTTAAGACGCTCTAACCAGGGCTGCACTGTACGTCTAGCCGTCGCTGCACCCACACCCTGCAGACGAGCCGGATAGCACAGCGTATCCTCTACGGTTTGGCCCAACAGCTTACTATCCTGCATGACTAGACCAATCTGACGCCGCAGGTCTAAAACTGAATACTGGTTTAGGGGCGTTTGTTGATAGAAAATTTGCCCACTAGTGGGGTCGCTCAGTCGATTGATTAGCCGTAACAGGGAAGTTTTACCCGCACCTGAAGGCCCAATAACCGCCAAGCGGGTACGGGGTGCGATCGCAAATGAAACGCGATCTAACAGGTGGCCCATGCCTACCCTGGCCCGCAGAGATACGTCTACAAATTCTAAGATGCTGTCCTTCGTGCCAGCGACCATCGAAGCTATGCCACACCGCCGTGGGTAGCGGTCCAGATAGCCCAGGCGTCCATCAGCAGCAGAAAACCCGTCATCACCAATAAGAACAAATACATCCAAGGCTGAGCCAGCGGTGTCACATCCTGGGTATCAATTCCCGTCTTGGCCTCCACGGTACGCACCAGCCGAGCAAACCCTACGACTCGCATTGGTAAAAGATAGGCCCGGTCCGCGGCTTCGGTAATAAAGTAATATACCCTGCCGTTTTGCCCCGTAGATCGAGGCTTTAGCGCCTTGATATCAGACCAGTCTAGCGTCCAGCCTCGCCACGGCAGCGGCGACACCATGGCAATGCCCTGCTCGGTGGTTTGTACCTGCTCACTTAACCCGGCTCCCAAAAACAAGGCTCCCAGCACGGCTAAACCCACCAAAACCTGAGGGGCGACGGGGGCATCAGTGGCCTGAGCTAAAAACGGCAGCGGCAGCAGCAGTGCCGTATAGAAACTCAGCAAGGTTATCTTAATCAGGGGCGAAATTCTAAATCGATCTGACTCACCAGACTTAACTGAAACCATAGAGATAAAAGCAATCAGACTAGCTCGCGCTACTCGGCCATCGATAAAAGCTATGCATAGAAAGTGTAGAACACTCTCAATGCAAGATCAGGGCAAATATTGCTGCACTACGGTCCAACCGCTGTAGCTCACCGCAGCAAACGCCAAAAAAAGTACGCCGTTGATAGTCACATGGAGCGATCGCGCCCAGGGACGAGTCGAAATCTGCGTCGCTGCCGCCACTGACGCTAGCACCAGCCCCACCACCGTTAGTCCCGCCCACAAATGCCAGGAATGGCCCAAGCTGCCGTGCTCGCCCAAAGTTCCGACGATGCCAATACTTAAAAGCAGCAGCACAAGTACCACCAGGATACCTCCCAGCACAATGTGCAAAATACGCAGCCAGGGTAGCTGAAGCCTTTTATGAGAGCGCCCATACCAGACAGCTCCCCCCGTCATCAACAGACCGGTATAGACCGCTAGCGACAGACCCATAGACCAAGCCGCAATACGCCACAACCAAATAAATGACGGTAAATCCATGGGCCCACCTAAAACTGCACAGCCCCTAGAGTCAACCCATACCAGACATAGAATCTCTCAATAGAAAATCGTAATCTGTAGAATTTAGCTAACGTCCAAGGACTGTGTATGCCTTACCACATACTGGTGACATCAGACCAGCTCGACCTACCTCCGTGAGTATTGAGCGATCGCACGTCTCCGAGCCGCTGCTGCCTCACCTGCTGTGGTGCCCGGTATACCTAGCTGTGAACTGGCTGCTTGATGACGTTTGTGTCTGCCGCTAAATCGGCATCATCGTCCCTGGCCTGATCGATCATCAATCGAGCACAGGGAATAGTGTCTTCTAGAATAGAGCTTGCCATCGACCCAGAATGAACTTCTAATTGACCTCTGATAGAGGCTTCAAACATCAATCTTTGCCCAGGAAAAACGACGCGCTCAAAATACCAATTCTGGATATTTGTAACTCTAACTACCTGAATTTTATTAGCGGTATTTACATAGCAACAGAGGGCAGCATCGGTTTCGTCAAACGGTATGGGATCAAGAGTTTGTGTCATGGTTTTGGAGGAGAAGGTACAGGTATGCCAACGCTAAAAATAGGATAACATTTAGCGATCCCCAACAACTGTAAAAGCGGCTACCAATCAGGTTTTCGGAAATTTTAGGATTATCCTTCAACCGATAGATGCATTCATAACATGCATATTCCTACCGAGGAAAAATAAACATATTTCTTTTTAATCTAGGAATGTAAGAAATTCGCTTAGACGGCACTAATCGATAACTACTATTTACAGAATAGTTATCGATTACATAGCTCATTTTTTCAATTTAGAAACCTGACTTTATCTACTTTAAAGATTAAGAAGTGTCTCTAATGTCGCAATAAGCTGACATCCATATTGCGTTAACAAATGTTCAATATGGATGCCCGAAAATGTAGGTAAGAGGATAGTTAACGGGCTCAACGAGCAATGTGCCAGCATTGGGTCTCATTTAAAGCCTCTGTCTAATGGGCCCCCAGCTCTTCGAAGTTTTCGCTCAATTGGCCACAGTGATGAAATCCCAGATTAGCAATGTTATCGTAAAGATATGTGAAAAAACTGAAATTTCAAATTTCTTTTTTCTCATCCGCTAACCTAAGGCACCAGTGCAGCAATGGCTAATCGAGTCCTATACGTTCGTCTCCCTTGCAATCCTATCTTTCCCATCGGGGTGGTGTATCTGGCAGATCATCTTCGCAAAGCCTTTCCTGATATAGAGCAGCGAATTTTTGATCTAGGCACTGTTCCGCCCCTAGACTTTGCCTCAGCTTTGGATCGCTGTATCGATAATTTTCAGCCCAACTTGCTGGTCTTTTCCTGGCGCGATATTCAGATCTATGCGCCCGTGGGCGGTCGTGGCGGCAATCCGCTACAAAATGCCTTTGAGTTTAACTACGCGCGTAATCCTCTCGTTAAGCTGCGTGGAGCTATGGGCGGGCTACGGATGGTGAGCACCTATCTCAACGAGCTCTGGCAAAACACCGGGTTGATTAAACGGGGATTTAAGCGAGCCAAACGCTACTGCCCTGATGCAAAAGTCGTGGTCGGTGGCGGTGCCGTCAGTGTTTTCTATGAACAGATTGCGTCGTGGATGCCAGCGGGCACCATTGTCTCCGTGGGTGAAGGCGAGCTGTTGTTAGAAAAGTTAGTGCGCCGAGAATCAATTGATAGCGAGCGCTGCTATGTCGTGGGTGAAACCGAGCCCCGAGACCGGCTAATCCACGAATGGCCCACGGCTATTGAGAAAAGCGCCTGCGACTATGGCTATATCGAGCAGATCTGGCCCGAGTTTGAATATTATCTGCAGGAAAACGACTTTTATATTGGTGTGCAGACCAAGCGAGGCTGGCCCCACAACTGCTGCTACTGCATCTATACCGTTGTAGAAGGCAAACAGGTGCGGATCAACCCTGCCGATGAAGTTGTCAAAGAGCTGCGGCAGCTTTATGACCGAGGGATTCGTAATTTTTGGTTCACCGATGCTCAGTTTATTCCCGCCCGTCGATTTATTGACGATGCGGTAGAGCTGCTGCAGAAGATTGTGGACTCGGGTATGGACGATATTCACTGGGCTGCCTACATTCGGGCAGATAACCTAACGCCTGAGCTTTGCGAGCTGATGGTTAAAACCGGTATGAACTATTTTGAAATTGGGATTACCAGCGGTTCTCAGGAGCTAGTGCGTAAAATGCGTATGGGCTATATCCTGCGCACTGTTTTACAGAACTGTCGCGACCTTAAAGCAGCAGGATTTAACGACCTGGTATCGGTTAACTACTCCTATAATGTGATCGATGAGCGTCCTGAGACGATTCGCCAAACCCTGGCCTATCATCGGGCTCTAGAGGCGATCTTTGGTCGCGATAAAGTAGAGCCGGCCATCTTCTTTATTGGTTTGCAGCCCCATACCCATTTAGAAGCCTACGCCATCGAAAACAATATCCTCAAAGAAGACTACAACCCCCTAGCGATCTATCTACCCTGGGTTGCTAACAAGCTGCTGTGGAATCCAGAACCCCTGGGGTCATTCTTTGGTGACATTTGCCTGCAGGCATTTCGGCAAAATCCCAATGACTTTGGTCGTGAAGTGATGGATATTCTAGAAGAGCGAATGGGGCTGGCTCCATTAGAAGAAGCGCTGACAGCTCCTGTCAAATCGGCGGAACCGTCTAAACAGCCACAACTGGTTGCTAAATAGCCTGACATTGCTGCTCTTTGGGATGGCTTTGCCCGGCAACTGCCAGTGGCTTGGTCTATCTCCTAAAATCAGCCATCACAATAAACCATTGCCGATGGAGAGCCTAATATTCTCCGTCGGCAACAACGATTGGTCCATGTCAGTTTTTTGGTAGCGCCGTCTATCTAAAAGCCGTCAAAGTAAATCATTAAGCAAATGTTAGGATCACTAGGCATAAATTGACGGAGAGTCATGGTAGATAAGCCTATTTTGAAGAAAGATCGCCCCCCCGAGGAAGAGCGTGAAAGTAAGCCCAACCGGGATAAGCCAAGGGGTAAAGGCAAAGGTAAGGGCAAAGGCCGTCGCGATAAGGGCGATCGCGAGAAAAAGCCCCCGGTGAACCCGGCTCTCATGCGTGGGCCGAAACCTAGCAAGAAGGTTGAGCCTGAACCCGAGCCCGAGGTAAGCGAAGAAGCGACTGCCGAGGCCAGTGGTGAGACAGTGCCTGCTGAGGCTGACGGCGAGACCACACCTGCTGAACCGGTTGCTGAATCAGAAGAGCCTGCAGCTGAGTGATCTAGCCATCTCAATATCTTAGGAAGTGCCGGTTGACAGTTTGTTGGTCGGTACTTTCTTTTAGAGATCTTGGCATTGTCGAGCCTCGGACTGCTTTTATCTGTAAGCGGTCGCTACAGCCTATTTCTAGTCGATTGGTTGATTAAGCAACAGCGGCAAGCCCTTTTCTGCTGAGCGCGCCTATGAATAATGAGCAAAAAAAATCCCCAACGGAATCCGTCGGGGATGACATCAGGGTGCATCTACCAGTTAGGTCTTCCAAGAAATACACAGTGGTCAGGAGAAAAGCTGTATTGTCAGTGCCACAACTTTCTTAGTCGCTACGTCCCCCAACTTAGGGACGGCAAAGGCTACTATCAGACAGACAAGATACAGTACTAGCACAAACATGGTTTTTTCCGGGTCCGTATCCTTACTGCAGTCTCCCTTAAGGCAATTGAGGATGGCCAGTTTGGTAATGCTAGTTGCGATCGCAGGTTGCCAGCAGCTAGAAACACCGTCCCCGGTGACCGAGTCTCCCCACAGCGATACGGCTGAAGAAATCGCTTCGCCTGATGTACTGACGCTGATCTATAGCCGGTCCCCAGTCACCCTGAATCCCCATTTAGCAACCGGGTTTCAAGATTTTGAAGCGGCCCGGATCGTCTATGAACCCTTGGCCAGCTACGGTCCTGAGGGTGAGCTAGTACCAATTTTGGCAGCCGATCTCCCATCGCTTGAAAACGGAGACGTCAGCGAGGACGGTCTATCGGTGACGTGGCGGCTGCAGGAAACGCTGCGGTGGTCGGATGGAGAACCCGTCACGGCTGAGGATGTCGCCTTTACCTATAAATTTATTACCAATCCTGAGGTGGCGGCGGTGACGGCTCAGTACTATCGAGATATTGAATCCGTCGAGGCCGTTGATGACCACACGGTTAAAATTACCTTTAAGCAGCCAACAGCTAGCTGGCAGACGCCGTTTACAGGATTAAACGGTCTGATTTTACCGGAGCATTTGTTTAAGGACTTTAACAATCGTCAGGCCCGCGAGGCTCCCACAAATTTTCAACCCGTGGGGACCGGGGCCTATCGCTATCTCACCCAGGCAAACGATCGGTTGCTGTTTGCTCCTAACGAGCTGTACCGGCAGCCGACCGACAGCTTTAAGCGCATCGAGATTTTAGGCGATATTCCTCCCTACGTAGCGGCTCGCGACGTACTGCGGGAGGGAACCGCTGACTTTGCTCACAATATTCAGCTAGAGTCGGCGGCCCTAGTCGATTTGGTCCAAACAGGAGAAACCGGCACGCTGATGCTGACCTTTGGCAGTCAGGTGGAGCGCATTATGCTCAACTTTGCCGATCCTAATCAGGAAACAAATGCCAAAGAACGGGCCAGCAAAGAGTTTCCCCATCCTATTTTGAAGGATCTGCGGGTGCGACAGGCCATCGACTATGGCATTAATCGTCAGGCGATTGTGGCTCAGCTTTATGGAGATTTGGGCGTACCAACATCCCAGCTTTTGGTCGCGCCCAATCCCTATGACGAACAGACCATTTCTTTTAAGCACGATGTGGAAACGGCTAAGGCGCTTTTAGATGAAGCCGGTTGGGTAGATAGCAATGACGATGGTATTCGCGATCGCAAAGACCAACCTCTCCAGCTTGTCTTTCAAACTTCCATTGGCACCATTCGCCAAGAAACCCAAAACCTGGTGAAGCAGCAGCTCGCCGAAATCGGGATTGATATTCTGATTGAGCGAATCCGAGCCGAAGACTTCTTTTCTGCGGACCCCGAGCAGACCCGCAGTATTAATCACTTCTATGCCGACATGCAAGAATATGCCATCGGCAACGATATCCCAGACCCCATTATCTACATGGGCTGGTGGACCTGCGATAATATCGCTGCTCTGGCCAACAACTGGCAGAAACCTAACAATGCCCGCTACTGCAACCCTGACTACGACGAGCTGTGGGAAGCGGCCCGCGAGGAGCGCGATATCGACAAACGTAACGACCTATTTCGGCAGATGGACCGCAAGCTGGCTGAGGATGTCGCCGTTTTACCCATCGTCCATCGGGCGCTTTCTAATGCGGTGAGCGATCGCATCACCGGCTACAGCTTTACACCATGGGATGCCAGCACCTGGGACATTGCCAACTGGCAAGCAGTAGAGTCGGCGGCACCGTCCGAAGAGACGCCTACAGACGAAGCTGCAGAATCTGATATACCGATAAATGATACAGAAGCTGACACCGATGCAGACAGCACTGCTGAAGAAGAAACCCCACAGCCTTCATCAGACTCTGAATAGCGTTTGTAGAGATCGGGTGGCTTCAAAACAAAACACTATCATCCGTCCTCGACGGGCTGCTGATGTTGTAAGGTATACCGCCGTAAATCTTTGAAATTATTTGACAATGCAGCCATACAGTACTTTGGCTGCTGAGAAGCAGGGTAGATGTGTCGTTACGATTATTGCGGCTGGTCAGCTTAGAGCTTTAGCAGAGCAGTATCTATCCGAAATAAGAGAAGCATTTAGGAAATTTCCTGTGCTTCTACATCTACGATGACATCATCGTTGTCATCTGACATCGCCGCCGCCGCGGGCTCTTGCTCAGGACGATTAATTGCTCCCTGCAGCAGCTGGGTTACTTCTGCAATCAGCAGAGTGACCAAAATGCCATCGTCAATCCAACCCACGATGGGAAATACATCGGGGGAAATATCGATAGGGCTCAATAAATAGGTCAGCGTGCCAAAGATAATCAGCCAGCGATACTTTGGATTGCGTAAACCGTTGCGATACCAGTTATAAAACGATTCAACGAGTTGCTTCATAGAGACCTTTAGCGCATTATCTGATGGTGCCGTTTTCCGACCAGCTGAGTCCGCAAGAAATGGCTGTTGCTGGTTTAGGAAATGAAATGATCCAATAGCAATACGATATGCCAATATCTCTCAGATGAAATCATACCGAGGGATCGGCACCACCGGAAAATTTCTAGTCTTACCTAAGTGGATGGCCATAAATAAACGTAGCTCTGAATTGCCGAAATGCTTATCTGGCAAGCTTTAAGGTATTGAATAGTTTTGGCCGCCTACTTAATACAGCCCTTATGAAACGTTCTGCTCGCTGGTTAATTGGCTTTTGTTTGATCGGTAGTTTAATCAGCGCCTGTCGTTCTACTCCAGATTCACCGCAGACTAGCGACAGCACCCTCAAACTGCTGTATTGGCAAGCACCCACCATTTTGAATCCCCATCTGTCTAACGGATTTAAAGATGCCGAAGCCAGCCGGATTACCCTAGAACCCCTGGCCAGCTTTGACGCTGCTGGTAATTTAATTCCTTTTCTCGCGGCTGAGATTCCCTCTGTAGAGAATGGCGGGGTTGCCAGCGACGGTACTGCTGTCACCTGGCAGCTGCGAGCGGACGTGCTGTGGTCCGACGGCACTCCCTTTACGGCTGAGGATGTAGTGTTTACCCATAAACTTCTCAGCAATCCTGACGTGGGCAGCACGACCGCCGGTACCTATGACGTCATTCAGTCGGTGGAGGCCCTAGATCCTACCACGGTCAAAATTACGTTTAAGGAGCCTAATCCGGCCTGGTCCCTAGTCTTTACCGGAACGACCGGCATGATATTACCGGCCCATGCATTTAAGGACTTTAATGGCGCAAACGTACGGTCGGCTCCGGCGAATCTACAGCCCATTGGTACCGGTCCCTACCAGGTCATCACCTTTAAACCTGGAGATGTGGTGGTATATGAGCCCAATCCGCACTACCGGGAGCCTTTAGCCTTTGAACGCATAGAGCTGAAGGGGGGTGGGGATGCGGCCTCAGCCGCGCGGGCCGTGTTACAGACCGGCGATGCTGATTTTGCCTATAACATTCAGGTGGAGGCCCCGGTCCTCAAGCAGCTAGAAAGCGCTGGTCAAGGGAAGTTTGTCACCAGCTTTGGTTCGCAGGTGGAGCGCATTTTGTTTAACTTTACGGACCCTAATCAGACGGCTGCCAGCGGCGAGCGCTCTAGTGTGGAGTTTCCTCACCCATTTTTTAGTGATAGTCGGGTGCGTCAGGCTGTGAGCTTGGCGATTGACCGCGATACCATTGCCGAGCAGCTCTACGGTCCTGCCGGTCGGGGGACGGTGAATTTTCTAGTCTCACCGGAGATCTATCGCTCAGATAATACCAGCTACCGTTTTGACCTGGACCAGGCCAATCAGCTGCTGGACGAGGCAGGCTGGGTAGACAGCAACGGCGATGGCATGCGCGATCGCAACGGCACCGAGATGCAGATTCTCTTTGTCACCTCGGTTAATCCAGTACGGCAAAAGACCCAGGAAATTATCAAGCAAAACCTGGCCGCCATTGGTGTGGGTACCGAGCTACGTTCCCTAGACCCGGCAGTTTACTTTTCAGGTGACCCGGCCAGCGAAGCCACCGTTGAGCACTTTTACGCCGATCTGCAGATGTTTGCTACTGGTAATACCAACCCGGACCCTGGAGCGTATCTAAAAACCTACACCTGCGATCAGGCGAGTCAAAAAGAAAACAACTGGTCAGGACAGAACTATAGCCGCTACTGCAATCCTGACTACGACAAACTTTGGCAACAATCAACAACAGAACTTGATATGAACAACCGCGCCGAACTGTTGATTCAAATGAACGATATTTTAATCGAAGACTATGCCGTTTTGCCGATTGTCCACCGCGCCGACATTGATGCCGTTAGCGATCGCATCATTGGTATTAACCTGACACCGTGGGATTTACACACGTGGAACATTGCTGAGTGGAAACGGCCATAGCTCGGATATAGATCCTCATTATGGCGGTTGTCGTTGCTGATAAAGCTAGCGAAGACAGGTGTTTGACCCCCAGCTATCACAAGTTCCCCGCATTTTTTTCCCGGTAATATAAACCAACCATAGAAGAATTTCACATCTGACAAAGATAAATTGAGTTCTTGTTGAAGTTGGACTATCAGACCTTGTTGATGGTTTGGTCTTTCTCTTAGATTAGCGGTATCAGGCGGGTAGCCATCCCCAAAGTATTACTTTTAGCGGAGCATCCATCTTCTACCGCAATCTACGCATCTTGAACTGTGCAGAACTACCATTTTTGGTCAGCTTTCTACCGTTGTTGCTCAATCGCCCTAATTAGCTAAATAGCTTCCAGGTTCAACCTGTCAGGCGAGGATGCAACAGTTAAAACGCCTTTTAACAGTTCTTTCTAAAGAAATACTCCGATGAAACCATTGTCAGCCCTCATGGGCGTGGTCACTGGTGCGATGGTGACCACCCTTGGCATAAGCGGTACAGCTCACGCGGCTGATTTTTCCCTTCGTGGAGCGTTTGACCAAGATGCTGATGTAACGCTGTTTAATTTCAGCTTAGATACAGAGTCAACGGTTACCCTTAGAACCTATTCCTACGCAGGCGGCATACAGGCCGACGGTACCATTGTAGAAGCCGGTGGCTTTGATCCTGTTTTGACCCTGTTTGACGGCGACGGCAATAAGCTGTTTGTAAATGATGATGACGATACAGGCACCGTCATTAGCGATCCGACCACCGGTAAAGCCTACGATAGCTTTTTGGAAGGATTCTTAGCCGCTGGTGACTATGTAGTGGCATTGACTCAGTACGGTAACTTTTCCTCAGGAAATACCTTAGAGGACGGGTTTAACCGCACGGGTAATTTTACCGGGGATCTATTCTCGCGATGTGAAGCCGGCAGCACGTTCTGCGACTTTACAGGCAATATCCGTAACAATCAGTGGGCCTTCGACGCAATTGGCGTTTTACCTTTGCAAGAACCCGATGAGGACAAACCGCCCGTTGTGGACCCGCCTATTGTAGATCCACCTATTGTAGATCCACCTATTGTAGACCCGCCGACTGGCGAGCCGCCTACCCAGGTACCTGAACCGGCTACTGCAGTAACATTTACCCTGGTGGGTCTAGGTGCGTTGCTCCGACGCCGTAACAAAAAGTAGAGATTTAGGTCTGAACCAGGGCCTGACGTTGGGACCACCAGGCAAAAACGCCGCTAACAACAAACATTAGTAGCGAGTAGATAGCCGCCGGAATGGCCAGACTTGGGTTGTTGAGAAAGGTGGGAGCACTGGCGATCGCAATCGCTAAGGTGCCGTTTTGAATTCCCACTTCAACGGTAATGGCGGTAGCAGTAGGTCTGTCTAGATCGGATAGGGTTGCGATCGCATATCCCAACGCCATAGCCAGCACCATCAGCGCTAGCGTAACGCCACCCGCCTGCACAAAAAAGCCAGCTACATTGGCTCTTTCTTTAACCAGCAGACCGACAATAATTAGACCCAAGAAAAACAACGACAGCCATTTAACCCAAGGTTCCACACTAGCTGCAAGACGCGGTGCTTTGTTGTGGAGCACCATGCCCAAGGACACCGGAATCAACGTAATCACAGCGATCTTAATCACCGTTGTCCCAAATGGTAGCTGTAGTGCCGCTTCGGCTCCCAAAAACATTCGCATTGCTAGATTGACTACCAGAGGAATCGTAAATACCGTCACCACGCTGCTAATAGCGGTTAACGTAATCGACAGCGCCACATTTCCTTTCGCCAAATACGTCATCAGGTTTGATGTCGGTCCCCCCGGACAGGCCGCCAAAATCATTACCCCCACCGCCAGCTCCGGACTCAACGAAAAGAAGCTGATCAGCACAAACCCTACAAACGGCAGTAAAATCAGCTGAGCAATCAGCCCCAAAATGACCGCTTTCGGCTCCACTAAAATCCGCTTAAAATCGGCTATCGTTAGCCCCAGCCCCATGCCCAGCATGATGACAAACAGAGCCAGCGGCAGAAACACTTCGGTTAAAAAACTTGATTCCATGGAGCATTACTCCAGCAGACGCAACACTCCCGCCAGTTTACAGCACCGTTACGGCTCAGCTGAAACGACTGCTTTCACTAACCAGCAGTTTCAGAACTGCGGAGCAAATTTGCTGTCTATATCCATCTATCAATGGATACATCTATCTAAATCCAAATCATTAAAAAAACATTTACTAAAGATCGTACTTTACAAGAGAAAAAGTATACTCGAAGGGACTTAGGTCTGTAAAAAACCTACGGTCAAGTTCCTTAAATCTGATGTTAGCTAACTAGTATTCTTTTACCCAACTTTAATTGGACTAGGGTTATGTTACTTAGCTAAACCTGTAGGAGCCTATCTTCTCAAGCAAAAAGTTGCATGAGGATGCCTCTTTTATTTCCCAGAATTGGGGAAGATATTGAGTGTCTTCGATTCTTATGCTTAAAAAGCTTTTGTATACAGACGATAGCGTTGCCTCTGAAGGCAATACTGGTGATGGGTCACTGCTTTCATTAGGGCAAAAAAAAGTTGGTAGTGTTCACAATTGTCGGCATCGCGTTTTAGTGATTGATGACAATGAAGATAGTTTGCTATTCGCCCAGTACGCTTTGGAACTCCTGGGATATCAGCCAATTTCTATAAATTCTGGCCACAAAGCACTGGAGTTTGCTTTGCTGTGTTCTCCTGAAATTGTTCTATTAGATATCCGACTGGATGGCATTAACGGGTTTGATGTCCTAAACTCTTTTCGCCAGAATGAACAGACCGCTGGTGTACCAGTTATTGCTGTAACAGCTGCAGTGCTGAAGAGAACGCATAAAACAGTTCTGGCAGCAGGATTTTCGGGCTTTTTGGCAAAGCCTTACATGCTAGAAGAATTAGGCTCAATTCTTCAGTATTCGTTATCTAAACAAACGATTCGGGCCTAATATAGCTTTTTTAGCTACGGTCAGATTCCTTGGAGCGTATGGACGGTGCTTTATCTAATATAACGATAATTCCAGTGCGCTCTGTCTCAAGGGTTACATCGCTCAACAGGTCTAAAACCTTAACGCCTAATATTTCTTCGATTAACGTTTTTATTTGAGGGTATATTGACTGGCCTAGGTTATCATGAACTTCCTCTATAAGTTCTGTCTCCCCTTCACCTACTAAAAACTTCTCTGGTTGAGTTACTGAATCTTCTAGCACAATAGCTATCTTTGAATCGAATAGCTGACAGTTTGCTTGACTTAGTTTGTGACCTAGACATTTCTTATACAAAGTTCGGATCCGTTGAGAAATCTCACGTTCTAACTGACCTTTGGTTTTTTGTACTGCTATTTCCATATAGACATATTTTTTGGCCTACAACAAAAGGTTGTAGCTCGTTTGATCAATAATTTGCGCCATCTTTTAATACTTAGACAGAAATCATATCTTTACTGTTACATCGTGAATTAAATGTCTATATTTCAGGTTAGGGCAGCACTGGTGGTTCTGGCAAAGTCAATGGTATCGCTAGCAACAAACCCAGGCTGTTGTTTAGCAATATGAAACAGCTGCTTAACAAGCTCTATAACAGCAGCCTGTTGACCCGGCTTCACCTTAAACAAAATAATCGGATTAACCAACTGATCATCTAAATCAAGCGTTGCCATAAGAGTATGTTCCTCCGCAGCCGAAATACATTAGTCAGAGAAATTATAGACGATCAGCCTGATGATGCTACGACTGCCATCAATGTTGTACCAAGAAGATTATGAAGCTTACTGAGCCTGTTGAATTTCCTACTACAGACTATCTAGCTTTACATCGCCTAACCACTGCTGGTTCTTGAGCGTAGTCCCCTGTTCCCATACCAAACTGCTTCCAAAAAACGCACAGCGTTTACATACTCGAGACTATCTATCAATGTCTTGAAGGCTTGACGATTAGTTTCAGCATAGAGCCTCTTGAGGAGACAATATAAGTAACAAGAATAAGATTATCTATTAATCCAATTAGCGGTTAGCGCTACCTGATGCGCGTATTACGTCAACATCATGGCTCAGTAAGCTTGAAGTACTTACATCCTCAACAAATTGAGCCCACGAGTCTTTCTCAACTCTTTTAGAACAGTAATGGCTTGCCATTCTTACAAAACCGCTTAATGTTACGTATAAATTATGGCCCAATTCATATACTTGTTGCTCTTGATTATTTCCATATGATAGATATATAGCATCGCGATAGTGAGCTTTACCCCTGTACCTAAAAGCTTGGTGTAGGAAGCCAACGGACTGCTTTTGCAAGCTTCTATCCCTAATTTGTTGAGCGCTTTTTTTCTTGAAGTCACTCAGCTTCTCTTTTCTCTTAATTTCTGTCTCTTTTTTCTTCCTTGACCAATCGGCTGTACCTTTAAGGTATGACAAGCAAGCCTCTAATGCTTGCTCTCGATTTTGAACGGGCTCATATAAAGTACGTTCAGTACCCGGACGTAGATTGAAAATCTCGTCTACATAAGCGCTTTTCACAAGCGTTGTCACCCCCAGAGAAAAAGGAAGAAGAGCATATCCTTCTTTCGAAATATGGGTATTCCAAACTTTAGCAGTTCCAGCGTGATCTTCCTGATGAGTCCCATCTTTTGCTGCAATCATAGCGCTTCCAGCATAGTAGATACCGTAGTACCAAGAAACGATTGCTGAACGAATCAAGTCGTAGGGATTTCCTTCTCGTTGACTCATCTGTTGTAAAGCAGAAAGCTCATGAAACCCCATCAACATTTGCTCGAAAGCTAAGGTATCAGCCTTTCTATTGATTTTTCTCCTAATGACTTTGTCCTGGTAAAAAGTTGCTATCTCCTGATCAGAAAAACCTTCAGAGCAAAGAAAAGATAACGCATTGAGCCAGTTGATAGTTCCTAGAAGAGAAAAATCGGGTTTGATTTTTGAGTCTTCTTTAAGTAGCCTTCGGTACAGCCATTGAGTCATTCTCAGTCGTAAAACCCTCAAAGATTATTTAACCTAGGGTAGCAAAACTTTCTCTGATAAGAGCTAAATATAGAATAAGCAGATTATCACGCTTTTCCCTTACTTATTCGACTGCCAACGAAACTCGCTTACCGCCAATGCCTCGCAAGTCTGCTAAGAGCTTAGCTACATCTGAGTAGGGTAATGTGCGATCGGCTTTGAGCATGACGAAGCCGTCTGGGGTTTCTGCGAAATAGCCTTGGATGATGGGGGCTAGTTCTGAGACTGTTATAGGGTCGTCGTTATAAACTGTCTGGCCGTCTTCTCGTAGACCAACGACCAAAGGCTCAGCTTTTTCGACAATTTCTTCATCGACGCCGGAGACGGCTTGGGGTAGGCTAACGCCAAAAATCTGTACGCCGCTGAGTTCCATGGAGATGATGACAAAGAAGGTGAGGACCGTCATCAATACGTCCATCATCGGCACCAGGTTTACCTCAGGGACGCCTGAATTTTGATGTCGCGATCGCAGCCCCATTACTCGTCCTCACTATCTTCTAATGCCAGAGATACCCGGTCGCCACCGACCGCGCGCATGTCTCCCAAAAACTGCATCACGTTTTCATAGGGCAGCTCCTGGTCGGGGACCAGATACACGGTCTTTTCAGGATTTTCTTGTAAATAGTTTTGGATCTCTAGCGTCAGCTGAGAACTATCAATCGGCTGACCGTTGAGTGAGGTTTCCTGGTTTGCGTCCATTTCTACAATAAAGATGTCATCAATGGACGGCAGCTGATCCGGTGGCGGGTCTTCTGTTTGCTCGGGCGGCAGCTCTACTTCGATCAGCTGCTCGCTGCCTAAAGAAACAGAAATTACGACAAAAAATGCGAGAACACCCATCATCACCGTTAGCATGGGCACCAAATCGATGGTGGGTATTTTGCTTTCCTTTCGTTTGCCGATAGCCATAGATTAGAGGGACTGAGCGGCTGGAACCTGAGCATCTTCGGGCGTGTGGTCGTTTTCTGAGGCTAGCAGCGCAGGCTCATACCAGTGCTGACGATAGATTAGCTCTAGCTCATTACCTGCTTCAGAAAAGTAATCGGCCTGCTGACTCTGCAGCGATACTAAAATCCGCAGCACCAGCAGCGCTAAAATTGCCACCACCATTCCGGCGGCGGTCGTAATCAGCGCTTCACCAATACCGGCAGCGGCTCTACTTGCCCCTTCACCACCGCCGCTACCGCCGATATCTAGGCTATAAAATGTGGCAATCAGACCGGTTACGGTGCCCAACAGCCCCAGCAGTGGGGAAATGGCGACGATGGTTTCTAATAGCTTTTCGCCCTGGCGCATTTTGACAAACTCGCGGTCTGCCGCTGTTTCCATGGCCAGACGAAAGGTTTCGGGAGACGCATTACGCAGTCGTAACGGGGCAAAGAGAAATCGGCCGATGGGAGTGTCGCTGTGCTGATTTGCGATCGCAGCCGCCTCATTCAAATCTTGCGGGGCGGCAGCCAGGACATCACTGACGATTTTGCTCTCCCGTCGTAATAAGTCAGACCAAAAGCGTGTCCGCTCTAGAGCACAGGAAATAGTCAGGACCGAAGCACCCAGGATAGGCACCATCACCGGGCCACCTTTAGCTAAAAAGTCAAATACCGTTGCCATTGCCTATCTCCTCGGTTGGTTTGCCTATCGGGTTTTGTCTAGAGTGTGGATGGTACAAATGCTGGCATGCTGTGCTACTGACGACTGTCTTTAGGGGCTGCCCTCGGCTGCAGCGGGATTAGACGCCGTATTAGCGCCGTTGACCGGGGCGGACTGTGAACCTTCTGGTGTAGCGCCTGGAGCCGTCTCTAAAGCCCCGTTAATCAAAATTTCCTGCCATTCCAAATCGCCACTGCCGCTGACTTTGACCAGCACTGACTCCACTCGGCCTGTGGGCACAGTACCAGTGCCGACCACGTTGCATTCAAAGGTGTCGCCACGCTTACTAGCTCGATAGGTATCGATACAGTCAATGGCCAAACTCCGACCTACGGCTGCTTTGGTTTCTGCTTGGATGGTTTCTTCTAGCGAAGCTAGATTGATTAACACCTTAGAGCTGGGGACGTCCCAAACCACATTGCCCTCGTTATCTTGCTGGATAACGTTGATGGTGAACTGGGCCCCGTCTGGCAGTTCGCCGACACAGCGAAAGTAGGCGTCTGCCTGCTTTGCCACCCGGTTGGGGCAGATGACTGTCTTTAGGGTAAGCCGTCGTCCCTGACGCTCGATGTCATCCTGGATTCTATTTTCGATACGAGACATGTTTAGGTGCTGGGTGCAGCTACCCAAGAAAATCAGTCCTACCAATGCTCCTAGCCGAACGATGGCGATCATTCTGCGATCACAAAAAAGTTAATCAAAACTCACTATAGCGGTGGGGTTCGAGCCCAGGGTAAAGGGTGGGTTAAGAGCCGCCTTGGTCATATTGGAAGCCATATTGGATAGCCCTGACAAATCCCCTGCGCAACACCGACAGGTCGGTCAGCCGCTGAGCTGACGAACCAGATGCTGCAGCTCTGGCAAGATTAGCGAATCCATGGCCAGAGCAACCCCATTGCTGGACCCCGGTAGTAAAAATATCAGAGTAGATTGATATACTCCGGCAGTGGCTCTAGAGGCGATGGCGCGTGAGCCAATCTCAGCATAGCTAAGCTGACGAAAAATTTCGCCAAAGCCGGGTATTTCTTTGTGCAATAGCGTTGCGATCGCATCGTAGGTGGTATCCCTAGGGGCGATCCCAGTTCCCCCATTGCAAATAATCGCATCTACCGACGGAGCCAGCTGCTGCACTAGGCCAGCAATGTGAGCTGGCTCATCTTTGACCAGCTGATATGCTTCTATCCGGTGACCGGCAGTCTGTAGCTTAGTCTGGATCAGCTGTCCGCTTTTATCAGTGTCCACCGTACGGGTATCGCTGACGGTAATGATACCGCACGCCACCGATAGAAACCCGCGATCGGGATGGGGAGTCGCCATAAAAAATAAATTTCGAGATTTGAGCTGACCAAAGCCGCTTACGTAGAGAAGCGACGTCGGATTAGCTCAAACCTCAGACAAAAAGCCTTTTACTAATTCTTAGTTAGGCCCAGACCATTTTTCTCAGCGTAGCGATTCATAAACCGCATAAACCGATCCCACTCATCGACACTCTTTAGCAGCAGTCTCGCTTCTAGAGCGGCGGGCGCACCGTTGATAAATTTGGCGTTAACTTCTCGGCTAACGATCTCGCCTTCTTCATCGACTAGATAGAGACCCGTTACCTCAAACCCTTCTTCCATCAGGGCTTTTGGCTCATCAAAATAGAACGTAGCAGTGCCGTCTGAACCATCCTTAGCACGGGTCATCCGTACGTCGGGAACGACTTCCTCGGCTACACCACGAGCAAATTGGATTTCTGCCATTGCACTGTCCTCTAAATTAATGACTACGAGTCGTTCGTTACAAAGCGTTAAGCAATATCATCTCATCATATGACTGTTGTTTAAAACACTATCGCAAGTAATATTCTTCTTAAAGCAAAATTAAATTTCTAAAGCGTTTGTCATATCTCAAATATGACCTTTTTTTGCGATCGCAAAGCCAGCTTTTTTTGCTCTTAGCGAGTGACCACGACCCGATAGGGCGACGAGATAGGCGGCAGCTGCTTCAGCAGCACCAGCCCTTGATACACCATGGCGGCTACGTCTCCGCAGCTGGCCACCTGATTGGGGGAGAGCCGGTCTAGATCTGGATAGTTAAACACTAACCCCAGCTGGGTGGCGGTTGAGATCGCGCCCACGGCATAGCGAGGCACCTGGGTCTGGTCTTGATAGCGCGATAAGCCCGCCGGGTCTTTGGCTCTGAGCTTTAGACCACTGACCAGAGCCAGAAGTACCTGAATTTTGAGAATTGATTGTTCCGGCGCAAATGTATAGTCGGGAAACCCAGACAAAAACTTAGCCCGATAGGCCCGATGGATGGCCGCCTCGGCCCAGTGGGATGAAGGCACATCGCGAAAGGCGACCGGATAGCGCTGGGGAGATGGGTCAAACGCATCCACCACCAGGCTGGCAAACTGAGCCCGAGTCATAGGGGCATCAGGCTGTTTAATTCGATTGGGCTCCAGCAGATGCTTAGCCATGAGCGGCTGCCAAAAGTCATCGGCCCAGTGTTTGGCCGCCACCGTATTGCTGGCGGCCATCGTATTGCTAATGGCAGTTCTAGCCGGCTGCACGATAAATGGCGAGGTCAGAGGCGGCATCCGTCCCAGGGTGACCAAGCATTGATACACCAGTGTCGTTGTCTCAGACCGGGTAATCGGCTGCATCGGTCGGATTCTGGCCACATCAGGATAGTTGACCACAATACCGCGCCGGGTTGCTATGGCCACTTCTTCCACCGCGTAAGGGGGTACCTGGGCTCGATCGTCATAGACCAGTAGCTCTTCAGTCTGGCCCTCTCCCAAATCTAACCCGTTGATCAAGGCGACAAACGCCTGGGCTCGGGTCATGGGGTCGTTGGGACGAAATGTATTATCTGGAAACCCAGCAATAAATCCCTGGGCCTGGGCGTTGTAAATTACCGAGCGGGCCCAAAAGTCAGCAGCCACATCGCGAAATGCTTTAAATCGACGACTGCTGCCGTCGGTGGTGGGAAATGTGGCGATAACCAGTGCGGCAAACTCGGCTCGGGTTACAAGCGCATCGGGTCGAAAGGAGCCATCAAAAAAACCTTTGACCAGCTCAGCTTCGGCCATGGCATCAATAAATGGAGCGGCCCAGTGGCCGACTACGTCGCGAAAGCGGCTGTCTAAATTGAGGGGCGGTGGTGCAGGCGCTTCAGGGGCCGGCGGAGCCGGTTCTGGTTTGACTCGACCCAGCAGCATAGAAGGTACGGCCACCGGGTCTGGCAGCTCATTGACCCCATAGCGAATGGCCCCGCTGACTCGATTAGGATTGATTTGATTGCCAACTGTGGTCAGTGTTTGGCGGCTGTCATTGCGGACGTCCCACTGGCCGTTTGTCTCAAATCTATTGCTGCCTGGGTCTTGGCTTTGGCCGATGTCGGGCTGTGCCGTGTCCTGCACCCAAAGACCGGTTGTCTGATTGCTCTGTACGCGGTTTTGTCTAAGGACGGGTTTAGCCGAACGGGATAGAACAATTCCGGCCTTGTTTTCCACCACCTCGTTGTCCATGAGCAGTGGGGCTGACTGATCGCTGATGGCAATGCCATAGCCTGTCTGTACAAACCGGTTTTGGCGAACCTCACCTTTTGAGCGGCGCACCATAAACAAGCCGCTTGCCTGATTGTTAGAAAACTCGTTAGCCAGCAGCACCGGTAACGCCTCTGCGGTAACAAACACTCCGTCGCGTCCACAGTTGGTGAGGCGACAGCGGGTAACTAGAGCAGATCCTTGGTCTAGCCAAATACCGATGCCTTGGGGGTTGCTGACGGTGACGCTGCGCAGCTGGGCTCCGTCCTCTAGCTGCAGTGTGACTGACTGTTCTCCAAAGTCTTCAGTGGCCAATAAACCACCGCCCCGAATGGTGACGGTGCCACCGATGCCCACCACGGTAACTCCCGACGCTATTTTTAGCGGAAATGACTCGCTGCTGTAGGTGCCAGCCTCTAGCTGGACTGTGGTGCCAGCACTGGCGCGTCCTAGGGCCTGGGTCAGGGTTTTAAACGGTGCCTGGCGGGTTCCGGTCCCTTGTCCTCCAGCACTATTGACGTATAAAACAGAGGCGGTAGCTTGCACCATGGTGGCAACTAGGCGGTGTACAGATTGCAGATGGATCGACCCACCCAGGGTAAGGGTAAATACAGACTGAGTGACCTATGATTAATAATCTTGAAGTGAAAAACTTATCTTCGTTGTTGTCCGTTCGTCAATAAGTCAGCTGATTTTCCCGTTTAATACTACTATTGGGCGCTGCTAGTCCTCGGGATGATTTCATCTGCCAGGTGCTGTCATATCGCATTGCTAACAGGTCGGTGCATCCCCTAAATCAGCAACGGCATCTAATGAATAGGTAAATTCGGCTGGTCTAACGGAGTCTTTGCCATGCTAATCACCAAAGCTATCGTCAACGTTGCGATCTC
Source organism: Leptolyngbyaceae cyanobacterium (assembly GCA_050043465.1). GTDB lineage: Bacteria > Cyanobacteriota > Cyanobacteriia > Phormidesmidales > Phormidesmidaceae > Leptothoe. The sequence goes on along the minus strand of JBHJIL010000054.1, from coordinate 7,539 downwards.
GCTAGTCTGTCTCGTTTTAACCTGGCGGATGGTGCGATTGGGTCGCCAGGTTAACCAGCTTAATCGTGATCTCAACCGGTGGACAGTACTATTGGAAAGCACCCTGGCTCAGCAGACCTTGGCCCTGACCGAACAGCGAACCGATTTGCGACAGTGGCAGCTGCTCCATCTAAAATGGCAGCTCCAGCAGCGGCGCATTGTTCAAGTTGCCAAGCTGCTAAGACTCATGTCACGCTTTGCCCGACGTCGGTTTTTATAATATGGCTCAAAACAACTCCGATAATTTTCTGGGTGGTCTACTGGCCGGTACCGCTCTTGGTACTGTGATCGGTTTGCTAATTGCCCCCCGCAGTGGCCAACACACCCGCCAAACAATCAAAAAATCGGCCGATGCGGTCCCCGATTTGATTGAAGATCTTTCCACTAGCGTGCAATTTCATGCCGACAAGCTTTCCCACACCACCCTGCAAAATTGGGATAGTACCCTGGATCGGCTTAGAGATGCTCTCGTGGCGGGTCGAGCCGCTACCCAAGCAGAATTAGCCAATCCTCCAGTCGATTCCCAGCGTGACTGATTCTGTATTCTGGCTGGGGCTATCTATTTTGCTACTGGCGGTAGGGCTGGTCGTTTTAGTATGTGTGTCGATTCCGGCGCTATTGGGTCTCGCCCGAGCCGCCCGCAGTGCTGAAAAACTGTTTGATACCCTAGACCGCGAGCTGCCGCGTACCCTGGAAGCCATGCGCAATACGGGAGCCAATCTAAGCGGTCTAGCAGACGATATGACCGACAGCGTCCACAGCGCTCGCAGCATTGTTAAACAGGTGGACACCAGCTTGAGCGACGTGCGACAGCAGGCGTACCAGGCTAAGCGCACCACCCGCAGCGTTGCCGTTGGCTTTCGGGCGGCCTGGCGGGTGCTGACTAAACCCTCAAAATCTCGGCGCTCCCGTAAACCACCGGTTAAGCCCCCTACCAGATCCCCAGTAGCCCCAAAGCCTGTGTCACCCAGGGATCAGCCAGCACCCCAAGCACCTGATAGACCGACCTCAGACATGACATCGCCCAGGATCGATGATTGACGGAAACCTGTCTTCTTCTTTACATTAAAGATAGGTAAATAAGTGTAAACATCATGAGCGCACGCTTGAAGGATTGGTTACAGGCTTCCTTATTAGGAAGTTTACTGGTTTGTTGTATTGCTTTGATCCCCGGGGCTGCCCCGGCTAATGCTTACAACAATCCAGAACTGCTGCCAGACGAACCGACTATGGTAATTGACCTGGCCAGGATTTTAACCAATTCTGAGGAAGAGTATCTCAATGAGCATCTGCCTGAATTTGAGGCAGAAACCGGCTGGAAGCTGCGAGTGCTGACTCAGTTTGATGAGACTCCAGGTCGCGCTGTCAAAGATTTCTGGGGTTTGGATGACAAAAGCGTGATGCTGATTGCCGACCCCCGTGGCGGTAATATCCTCAACTTCAGCGTTGGGGACTCCGTCTATGGTCTGTTGCCTCGGGTTTTTTGGATTGAGCTACAGACCCGCTTTGGCAACCAGTTTTATGTGCGAGACCATGGTGAAGATCAGTCCATCATGCAGTCTATTGCTTCTTTAGAAACCTGTCTGTTGCGGGGCGGTTGCTCCGTTGTGCCAGGGCTGCCCAGAGAACAGTGGATTCTGACGTTGATTACATCTATTTTGGGCGGAGTTATCTGTGGATTTGCGGCCCATCCCCGCAAGGAAGGGCAGGTGTTTTCATGGCAGTGGATGCTGATCTTTTCACCGCTGTGGGGCATGCTCTTTATCGCTTTTGGCATTGGCCCTGTTGTTACTCGCACCCAGGACTGGCTACCCCTTACTCGCAACATTGCAGGATTTCTGATTGGCGCTTTAGTGGCGTTTTTGAGTCCGGCCTTTACAAACTCGTCCGCTGGCGAGGCTTAGGGATAGAGATTTTATAAAGTCCAAAAATCGATGCCGTGCAGACTTCCATGGAACGTTTGTACGGCATCAGTTTGTTGTCGTATGCTGACCGCTTGAATCCTCAACGGCTATAGCAACTGAGGCCATAGTCAACACACTATAGTCAGCTATTGTTTAGTCCTGAATATTATGAAGTTTGGAAGAAATCAAGGCTAATTGTTTTTAGTTTGGCAGGTATTACCGATAGGTTTTGAGATGAATCCTTATATACGAACCTGTTATGAACCGGTGCTGTACTGCCTCTCTATGGGTCGCTCTCGTTTTACTGCTATATCCCAGTGGGGCCCGTGCCCAAGACATTGACACGAGTCAGGCCAGTACTACAGGAACTATTTTCCCGAGATTTGGGGTGGATTTCAACAGCCCTCGCAGCGGTGACGATGAGCGCAGCTACGGTCGAGCTACCGGGTTTATTCCCCTATGGCAGACGCCAGGAAACGGTCTAACGTTTTTAGACACCGCCGTACGGATTAACAGTACAGGAGATTTGGGCGGGACAGTAACGTTGGGCCAGCGGTTTCTTCGGGGGAAGTTGGTGTTAGGAGGACACCTGTCCTACGATGTGAGAGATACTGGCAGCAACACGTTTAACCAGCTGGGTCTAGGCATAGAAGCCTTTGGTGATAAATGGGATCTCCACCTAAATGGCTATTTGCCAGTGGGGGATACGCAGCAGTCGGCGGGCAGCATTAGCAGCGGTCAAGCTAGCGCCACCCAGTTTCAGGGCAATCAGCTGGTTGTTGTTACCACTGGCGGGTCAGAGTTTTTGGAGAGCGCCTGGGGTGGCGTTGACTTTGATGCCGGTATGCAGCTGACGGGCTGGGAAGACTGGGGCCAGCTGTGGGGATATGGCGGTGTTTACTATCACGGCGATGCCATTGGTGGGCGGCTTCGTCTGGACCATCGCGTTCAAGAGTCGCTACGGCTAGGTCTGGGTGTGCAAAGCGACGATAACTTTGGTACCCGAGGATTCTTTTCAGTTGGGTTTAGCTGGGGCGGCGGCGCGAGTCGCCGCCCTGAGAGTGAGTCTACTCTGTGGGCGCGCGTGGCTGAAAGTGTTACTCGCAACAGTTCAATTGTGGTTAAAGAAAGTGAAGTGGTGACCATAGGCAGTACTGAAATTGCCATTAACCCCGCCACAGGACTGGCCTACAGCTTTCAGCATGTCGTCCCTCAGTCGGGCGCTGCAGCCGGTGACGGGACTATTGAAAACCCTTACGCCAACCCTACGTTGGTCAAGGCTCAGACCGGTGATGTGATCTATGTAGCCGTAGGCGATAGTCGAATCAATCCGCTGACTCCCTTTGTCGTACCAGCTGGTGTCAGTATCGTTTCAACCGCACTAGCAGAGAGTATTACAACTCAGTTTGGGAGTATTTCTTTGCCGGGAGCTGGCGATGGGATTCATCCACTGGTGGACGCCACAGGTGTGGACGCAGGGATTACCTTAACCGGCAGCGGCAGCCGGATTGCTGGGTTTGAAGTGTTTGGCGCTAACCAAAGTGGAATTATTGCCACAGATGCGCCCAATGCCATCATTGAAAACAACATCAGCCGTAATCATACACTGGCGGCTATCGTCGTTGAGGGCACCTCGACTGGAACCATTGTTCGCAACAATCAGCTCGATGCCAACGGTGCAGGTATCGGTATTGCTACATCCGCAGAAGTTTTGGTCCAAAACAACCAAATTACTAACAGTCTGGGGCTGGGCATCGGGTTTGTTGACACGGTTGGCGGCACAATCGACAACAATATTGTTATCAATGGCTTTGGTGGAGCGATTGGAGTACTCGATGCTGAGGGCGTGACTATCAGCAACAATCAGATTACCAACGTTAATACCGACCTGGGTACTCTGGGGTCTCCGGCGGCTATTTTGGCGGGCAACGTCAGCGGCGAGCTAACAATTAGCGATAACACAGTTACTGGCACCACTGGCTCTCAGCTCTTTAACGGACAGGGTATTTTTGTTGCTAACAATACTGGCAATGTGGATCTGACCCTGGCTAACAATACCGTTAGTGATAATCAAGGAGACGGTATTGGCATCTTACTAGGGGGTGACGGAACGGCAACAGTCAATATCACTAACAACATTGTTGAAAACAACGGCGCTAATATACCGCTGCTGCGCGGCGATGGGATTAAGATTGCGGTTGAGGAAAATGGAGAAATCACCCAGCTTGCGATCGCAAACAATACCCTCACTGGCAACGTCGATGACGGACTTGATATCAGTCTCGGTCTGTTCCAGAATTTTCCTGTTCCCATCCTACCGGTTCCCATTCCCGGCGTTGGCACGAATATTGGTGCCAGCAACACCATCCTTAGCAACGCCACCGTCAGCGGCAATACCATTACCGATAGCCAAAACGGCCAGGGCATTATCTTACGCAGCCTTGGCAACAATAGCAGTCTGGCTATTACAGTAGACGCCAATACCCTGACTAATAATGCGGGTGCGGGTCTAGAGGCGCTCTCCTTGGATACGACTGCCGATAATACAACAGAGCTGTGTCTGGCACTGACGGGCAACACCAGCGACACAGGCTATCAGCTTACCGAAACGCCCTTGAGCACGTTTACATTGGTGGGGTCTCCAGCTGCTGCCAACACGGGAACGGTGGTGCTTTTGACCTTAGCCATCAGCTTTGCCACCGTTGCTGATATCAACAGCTGTCCCTAAAAGGCTTGGCGTTGCCGATCCTCGGGATGTTTTTATCTGTAAGCTGCTGACATATGGCATTTTCAACCGATCGGTGCCTCCCTCAAATCAGCAACGGCAAAGGCTTTACTCCAGCGAAAAATCGGGTTCAGCGTCAATCGAAACACGATTCCACTCAGGGGTGGGCATATTGTTGGTGGCGGTACGCAGCGTACTTTCCCAGTACTTACGGATTTTTGCCAAGTAGGGGTCGCTCGAGTGCAGCTGCACCCGATGACGAATTTCAAAGCTGTTGGCTTCGTAGAGCGCCATATTAATGGGCGGTCCCACAGAAATATTGGAGCGCATGGTGGAGTCGATGGAGAGCAGGGCGCATTTTGCGATCGCATCTAATGACGACTCATAGGTCAGCGCCCGATCCAAAATCGGCTTGCCATATTTAGTTTCACCAATCTGAAAAAAAGGCGTTTCTGGCGTGGCTTTGATACAGTTACCCTGACTGTAAACCAAATACATCTCCGGCGGTTCTCCCGGCAGCTGCCCTCCGATCAAAAAGTTGCACTGAAAACTAATCCCATCCTGGTCTAGCCAGTTACGGTCTTCGTCCTGCATCTTACGAACTTCATAGCCGATATAGCGGGCAATTTCATACATGGTGGGCATCGTATGCAGCGAATCCTTCTCGCCATTTTTAATATGCTGGCCCAGCTGATGGACAACGGCCTGAGTGACCGACAGATTGCCCGATACACAGGCCAAAATCACCCGCTCTCCAGGAATTGAAAAGTCAAACAGCTTTTGATAGGACGAAATATAATCGACCCCGGCATTGGTCCGAGAGTCTGCGGCCAGGACCAGCCCTTCTTTTACTAATATGCCTAAACAATAGGTCACTAATTCAGCCTCCCCTTTAGATTAACCAAGATGCCTGTGAGATACAGTCTAAGGGAACTCCCGCTGGTTTTATTAGTTTCGCCACCTTTCTATGACTGTAGAGGGAGAGAGGTGATGTTTACTATGGTCCAATTCTATTCCTTATGCTAGTTGTCCTTATCGCTGCTTAGTGGATCGGCTATTCATAGCACAACCGATTTTCGTCATCAAACCGTCTCAAAAATACTGATCCTCAGATTCTAATTAGATCGATTGTGCTGGCAGATTTTTAGTATAGGACGATCGATTTATTCTTCGCAGCAGCGACCATTTTTATTTACTAAAGAGAAAACAGTTTGTGTTGAAAGGCCATGACCAGCCTCAATACAGGGTTGTTACAAAGTTGCCATCTTCCCTGAGATAGAGCAAATGTTGTTCTAGGATAATGACATATACCAAGGTGTGTTCTCATGGGTATTTCTTTGTTTCTGTCTATTGAAAATCAGTATGACTCCCTGCGCAAAGTCAATACTGTCCCAATGATGAATCTCATTAGTCACCAAATAGAAGATCAGGTGATTAACCATCAAATTTCAACTGATTTCTTTGCAGGCTTCCAGCGCTTTTCTCGTTTTCCTGAGCAGCTACGTCGCTATGGTCGACTGGGTTCAGTTTGTCGTCGCGTCTATGTCTTTGGTGTGCCAGACTGTGAGCCTCCCACTATTTCAGGACTAGAATTTATAGACTTGGCACCGACCGCCTCTCTCTCGCAAGAATGGTTTCTGCTAGTAAACACGCCTACATTTTGGGCCGCCCTGGTGGCTCGGGAGGTGGATGGCAAAGATCCCGTCACTAAGGGGCGACGATTTGATGCTATCTGGTCCTACGACGTTGAAGTGGTTGAGCGAGTAGCGCTGCTGATCTCCCAGGTGATGGAAAAGCCCTATGAGCCGATTCGTGACCGGGACTATGCCCAACAAAATTTGCATATTTCCGAGATGAACAGCTGCATGGTCAACCATATCGAGGATATGAATGCCCTGGGTCAACGCCGCTGGTCTCGGCTGCAGACACTGCGCGCCCTGTCGGAGCTGTCAGCTCACCGTCTGATCCAGTTTTTACAAGAGTCAGCCCAGGTTCTACTAGACGTGTTTGGAGCGACAGGGGTTGCCATCTCCTTTCAACTAAACGACGATAGTTACAAAGTTGTTGTTGCCAGCGGCGATGCCATGGGTAAAGGCTGGAGCGTTCACCTTTCAGATGGTATTTGCGGCCAGTCCATTCGTGAACGCCGGTCCATATGTCTTAAAAACACTGGCAACGGCCAACGATTTGATTCGCAGCTCCCCAGTGCCAAATGCTTGATGGCAGCGCCTATTACTCACTATAACCAGCCTGGCGTCATTGCCCTGGGGCATCCCAAGCCCAATACATGGGATGAGGAAGATTTGGATATGCTAGAAACAGTCGGTCGCTTTATGGCCGTGCAGGTCAAACACTTTTTCCGACAGGCCAAACTAAAATCAAAGCACCAAAATAATCGAACCCTTGAGACTACTCAGCCACAAACAAAGGCTCTAGCCGATGCTCATGACTGGGCCTGATGGCAAATCAGCTGCTGAACCTTGCCAATCACCGGGGTAAACTCTGGACCTTTACGCTGGGGGCTAGCTTCAAAGGCCCGCTGCTCATCTTCCATCATCAGCACATCTTGCTTGACTAAGCCTGCTAGTAGTCCACGGGCCGCATTAAACAAGCGATTTTTGACAAAGCGACGAAATTCCATGGGCAGCTTATGCAAACGATGAAAAGCACCCAGCGAGACGCAGTGCACCAGATAGGCTTTTGTCTGAGTCTCACTCACAGGACAAAACAAACAGTAGATCTTAAAATCTTGACCTAGCACAGACCGCCAGTGAGGATACTCGTAGCTCACATCCATATTTGTTGGTCGTTTCTTTCGCATTGCTGGGATAAACTTCTGTCCATCGGAGTAATTCTTGTCAATTTTGTTTT
>JBHJIL010000053.1:0-33719 GCA_050043465.1 Leptolyngbyaceae cyanobacterium | reverse complement strand
ACCGAGGCTCTAGATCGCCGGCAGTTTACGGCGGCCAGTCACTCTCGGGTGATGATTTTGGAAGTGATGGGGCGCGATGCTGGCCACATTGCCCTCAATGCCGGTATTGCTGGGGGAGCCGATATTGTCCTAATTCCTGAGATTCCCTATTCGATCCAGAGTATATGTGAAACGATTAAGGGCCTTAGACGTAACTTTGCCACCATTATTGTGGCCGAAGCCGTCTGTACCGAAGCGGGTGAAAAGGTGACCCAGACCAATCGCCTGGGGCAGTGCCGTTTAGGGGGAATTGGGGAATATCTAGCAGAGCAAATTACTGAAACCATTGGAGCAGAGACTCGGGTCACGGCCTTAGGGCATGTCCAGCGAGGCGGCACCCCATCCCCCTTGGACCGGGTTCTGGCCACTGCGTTTGGTGTAGAAGCCGTAGACTTAATTGCGATGGGTAAGTATGACCATATGGTGAGCTGGCAAAACCGTCAGGTAGTCCATGTGCCCATTGCCGATGCGATCGCAGAATATCGAGCCGTTAGTCCCCAAGACACATTGGTCAAAACTGCGCGGGGCATGGGGATTTGTTTAGGTGATGTTTCCTGTCATGTCATCAATCATCACCTGCGCTGTGATGCAAATGTTCTAGCGCAGGTTTCCCCATAGCGCCACCGTCTTTGGCACTGCCTTAAGAGATATCCCCGCGCGTTTGCAATGTAATCTTCTGTTAACCAACACCATGATTGGGCAGCCCACGATAGACAATAGCCCAAAGACGTGGGGACTATCTCCCTTGTTGATGCCAATTTATCCCCAATTGGCGGCCTTAGCTTCTAATCTATCAGCACCGATAGGGCTGTTATCAGCTACTGACAAATACATCTGTCAATAGCGCGTCAGGTTAGTGGCTGTAACCAAAGGCTTTTAGAGATATGCACTGTTCCAACTAACCTGACAGAAGCTATATATGCACTTTGCTAAACCGTTGGCGTCGACCCAAGATGATACTCAAGAGAAAATTCTCGGAGCGGCTCAGCGGCTATTCGCCCGGCGGGGGTACGGTGGAACAACAACTCGAGATCTAGCTCAAGCAGCCGGTGTCGCCGAAGGTACCCTATTTCGACACTTTGAAAACAAAAAAGCAATTTTGATCGAAGTGGCCACGCGTGGCTGGGTAGAATTACTCACTGAATTGCTGACAGAGTTGAGTGAAATGGCCAACTACAAAGCTATCGGTAAGGTTATGCGCAAGCGCATGCTCAGTCTTTCTGCCAATACCGATATGCTGCGGGTATGCTTTATGGAAGCGCAGTTTCACCCGGAGCTACGGGAACGAGTACAGGCAGAGGTTATTTCTAAAATGACCGATGTGGCCGAAGCGTTTTTCCAGACTGCCATGGATCGAGGCACCTATCGCCCGATGAATCCTCGAGTTGTCGCTCGCATCTTTCTGGGCATGTTTACCGTTGCCGGATTTAGCCAAACGACTCTGGCTGACGAAGCCAATTCGCCCCAAGATATGAAGGAACTGGCAGAAACTCTGGCCGACATTTTTCTAAATGGAGTACTGGTTAACTCTGAGGGTTAGCTTTGGCGCTGGGAGTCTAGACTACTCAGATTGTCGCTACTGACCGGGTAGGCTGCCCCGAAGCCGATGACGAACTGTCCTGCCTGCGGCTGTAGCTGAAATAGCTGAAAGTCAGGTAGACCTTTCATCAGACCAATGACTTTGCCAAACCGCTGCTCAAATTGCTCAATTAGAGTGTGCCACTGGGCGGTATCGCGAGGTAGTGCTGCCGCAGTGCAGTCATAGGCTAGCCGCCGCCGGGCAAAAATCTCTTTTGTGTCAGCCTCATCTTCAATAAACAGAACACTGGCGCGACTGGTTTGCTTAAGATTGGCTGTGTGAGCTGACAAACCACTCACATATATGTAAATGTTCTTATCTGCATCGATTAAAAAAGGCGCATAGCTAGCTTGAGGCCTACCGTCGGCACTAACGGTGCTGAGGATGATACTGCGGAACTTTTCAGGAAAATCCTGATATAGCTTGATAGCACGATCTAAGTCAGTCATGGTTAAGAGCAGGAGTGAGCAATTTAAAAAGTAACATTCATTGTCTTACCCACTAGGGCCAATCGCTGGTCTTGCACGGCGGTCGGTTTATGTAGCCTTTGGCAGCTGCCGGGATCTAAGGTGGCAGCGTTGAGGCGAACCCCCCTATCCGTCCGGTAGAATACTCTGGCTGGTTATTCACTGTCACACCATGGCTCGTCGTGTTATTCAAACTGCTCAAGCTCCTGCTCCTGTGGGCCCTTACAATCAGGCCATTGTGGCTGCAGGTGAGATGGTATTTGTTTCTGGACAAATTGCACTAGATCCAGGCAGTGGGGCTTTAGTTGGAGAAGGCGACGTAGCGACACAAACCAAACAATGTCTTGATAATCTCGGTGCGGTTCTAGCGGCAGCGGGGGCTACTATGGCCAACGTTGTCAAAACCTCTGTATTTCTAAAGGATATGAATGACTTTGCTACTGTGAATGGGGTGTATGCGACCTACTTTGACGATGCGACTGCTCCTGCTAGAGCCTGTGTTGAGGTAGCTCGCTTGCCCAAGGATGTTCTAGTAGAAATTGAGTGTATTGCGGTACTGTAGTAAACCAAAGTTGACGATTTGATTTTGGCGCGTTAACGTACAAATACAGATTTCTCTTCAAGCCCATGCGCCAGCAATTGTACTATTTTTGGTTTAGTCGCGTTCATCGGTCATGAGCCCCTGGGCTATCATGGAAAACCGATGAACCGCAGGGTATAGGCTCTGCGGTTTTGTTTTATCTACCCACTACCCGACCGTCATCCTTTTTGACCATCATGTTTGTTTGCTACAGCTGGCAATTTACAGGATTCTTTTTTACGCCACCACCGGGTAGGTAGCGTTTACTATGCTGTACTGACTTGCCCGGAGCCTTCACAGGCTGCGGGCTTTTTGTTTTTTACCCTTACTATTCTGATCCATGAAAGACGCCAAGATTGTTGCTAAAACCCACGCCAATCACAGTAGTGAAATTGCGATCGCACCCAGCACTACCATCGGTGGCAAATCCCTATTTATCATTGGGGGCCCCTGCTCCATTGAGAGCATGCCTCAGATGGAAACTATTGCCCAAACCCTACTCAAAGCTCCGGTCCAGGGACTGCGCGGGGGCATCTACAAACCCCGCACATCACCCTATGCGTTTCAGGGTCTAGGCGATGTTGGTCTAGATATTCTCTCGGCGATTCGACAGCGCTACAGTTTACCTGTGATCACCGAGGTAATGGCCATTCATCAAATCGAAAAACTGATGCCCCATGCCGATGTTCTACAAGTCGGCAGTCGTAACATGCAGAACTTCGACTTGCTCAAAGCCCTAGGTGAGGTTGACAAACCCGTATTACTAAAGCGAGGTCTGGCGGCAACCATTACTGAATTTGTCATGGCCGCAGAATACATCGCTAGCCATGGCAACTCTAATATTATTCTTTGTGAGCGCGGTATTCGTAGCTTCGATAGCTACACCCGCAATGTACTCGACCTAGGAGCTGTAGCCGCGCTAAAACAAATAACTCATTTGCCGGTACTGGTTGATCCTAGCCACGCCACCGGTAAACGAGAACTCGTGGCTCCATTGGCTAGAGCCGCTGTTGCCGTTGGGGCTGATGGTCTGATTATCGAGTGTCATCCAGACCCCGAGCGATCCATCAGTGATGCCAGACAGACTCTCAGCTTGGAAGCCATGACTGAGCTTATAGAAAGTTTGCGCCCCTTGGCCCAGGCTGTAGGTCGCTCGATTCCAGATGCTGCTCTAGCTCCTGCCGGACCGTCAGCCTAATATTTGGCGACCGTCTATGGAACAACACGCAATATTTCTAGGTCTGTAATAGCTAAAACCAGGATGTAAATGTCGGTAGCTTTGTGACTGGAGCATCCCATGCTGTCATTTCAGTTCTTATTGCCAAAAAACAGGGCTTGTCATCAATAAATCCTAGATCTGCTGCATCGCTCTCATTTGCAATAGCCGTTTGTTTTGCGCGAGGACTCAAATAATCACAAAACGTTCCGACTCCTGAACTTTTGGGAGGATTATTTCCAAACGTTCGGATTACACATCAATAAAGCTGTTGATTAAGATACTGGGTGCCCCATACTCCCAGTATCTTAATCCTACGTAAATTTCAATTACTGTCTACCAAAGAAAACGACCCTAATGTTCATGTTGACGTCAAACACTTGAGAAATGACTCAAGCTGCCTACTGAGATTCTGATTAAGAGTCAGGGAATTTTATTTGATTTTTTTGGAGATGCCTGAGGTGAGACGAAAGCACTTTCTAAAGGGTATACCTGCTGTCGCTACACTCTCAGTTCTGACAATTTTGGGTCTCAAAAGCGTTGCTGTCGATTTTGATCAGTATCGTAGCTATAGTGCGCTGATTTCAGACCAGCTGGTCAATGAGGCCGATGTTCAGCTAGCGCTACAAAATATTCGCTATACCATTTCCCAAAACGGACAATCCTTAAATACGGCTTTACTAGAAGCAGAAAAAGTACAGGCTCAGCTCATGGGTCAAATTCCTCCTTCCCTATCCGAAGAGGATGAAAGCCGTCTGCATAAACAGCTAGAGTTTAATGCCGAGCTGCTAGCAGAAAAACGGCAGCTCATTAAACAGCTTGAAGTTCACCATGCAGAATTAAGAACAGCGCTGACCCAAGAATCTACACTGCTCAACGGGCTCAGTGGCAATCTGCGTTTAGAAGTTGAAGCATTACTAGACGATCTATTTCTCTATGCTATTACCAGCGACGACAAGCTTATTGCCGATATACAGGCCAAATTTAATCGCTTGCGACCCAAGCTGAGTTCGGGGGCGGTAACAGAATCTCAGATAGCCCAGCTAGTACAGCTGGTGTTGGATAACAAGCCTGCTGCCGATCAGCTTGTTGTTGATATCTTTAATTTGCCCCTCACTAATAATATTCGAGCGCTAGAAAAACAATTTGATGATATTCAACAAACAACTCGAAAACGGGTAGCGCTTTACCGAAACTTGGCATATTTCTTGCTGTTTTCAGGGTCAGGTGTTGTGGCTTTTTGGGTGATCACTCGTTTGCGCCGAACCAGCCAGCAAACAATCAGAGTTCTAGAAAGTATTACTGACGCATTTATTGCCCTCGACCGTACCTGGGCGATTACCTATGTCAATACCCAAGCTGCTGATATTCTTAAACGCGATGTTTCGGATCTCCTAGGTCAAGATTTTTGGAAAGTTCTGCCTGAATCCTTGGGTAAGCGGTTTACTGAATATTATCGTGAGGCTGTTGCAACGAACCTACAGATAGTAAGCTTCGAAACATATTATGAGCCCACCAAACGTTGGTTACTGGTGCGTGGCTATCCTGGTAGCGATGGCCTATCCATCTTTCTCCAAGACTTTACAGAACGAAAGCAGGCTGAAGAAAAACTCCTAGAACTCAACCGCGATCTAGATAGTCGAGTAAAGGACCGGACAGCTCAACTGGCAAGCGCTATGGAGGAAGCAGAGACAGCGCGGGTAAAAGCTGAAGACGCCAATCGCTCTAAAAGTGAATTTTTAGCCAACATGAGCCACGAGTTGCGCACTCCTCTAAACGCTATCATTGGCTATAGTGAAATGCTTGAAGAGGATGTCACCAGTATTGGTGAGGAAGATTTTGTTCCGGATTTGCAAAAAATCCAGGGCGCAGGTAAACACCTTTTAGGCTTGATTAACTCGGTACTTGACCTGTCTAAGATTGAGGCTGGCCGAATGGAGCTTTTCTTGGAAGATATCTGTGTCAAAACAATCATGGATGAGATCATAGGGACTATTCAGCCCCTGGCTCAAAAGAACTTTAACCAGCTGCTGTTGGCTTGTCCAAATGATGTCGGCATGCTCCATGCCGATCAGGTTAAACTACGGCAGAGTCTAATCAATTTGCTTAGCAATGCCTGTAAATTTACAGAAAACGGGCGGATTACGCTAGCTGTTGAGCCAACGACTATATCAAGTGAAGGCAATACAGAAGAGGGGCTGCTGTTTAGAGTAACTGATACTGGCATTGGTATGACAGCTGAGCAAATGGGAAAAGTCTTTCAGGCATTTACTCAAGCAGATACGTCAACGACCCGCAAATATGGTGGAACTGGCTTAGGTCTAACGATCACAAAACAGTTCATATCCATGATGGGAGGTGAGGTGCTAGTAGACAGCGTCTATGGCGAGGGAACAACCTTTACGCTGACTATTCCAAAAACAGTGCGAGTAGATGGGGCCTCAGATGAAACCTTCTTTGCACCGCCTATTCGCCTGATTGAAAGAGAGTCCGTCACGCCTATTCACCAGCTTTCTGCTAAAGTCTCCGAAAAAACGGTCTTGGTAATTACGCAAGATCAGGACATTCGCGAGCATTCGTCTACCTGGCTAACGGATGCTGGCTATAGTGTCGTATGTGCGGCCGATGGACATCAGGGACGGGTGCTCGCCAATGAACATTTACCAGATGCAATTCTTTTAGATGTCATCTTATCTCAAGAAGACGGATGGGCGATTTTACAAGATCTTAAAGCGATGCCGACAGTGGCCCAGATTCCGATTATTGCCCTAACTGAAGATGCGGAGTGTGCCTATCGGCTGGGGGCTGCTGACCATATTCCTAAACCTGTTGACTATATTCAACTACTGGATAGTCTAAATACCCAGCTTCCCGAACGAGACTGTCCCAAAATTTTAGTGGTTGAGGACGATGTCAATGCCAGAGAAATTATGGGTCGCTTTTTGCAACAGCACGACTGGACCATTGTTCTTGCTGCTAGTGGTCACCAGGCCCTCAATTATCTCAACAGCAGTATTCCTGACCTGATCGTGTTGGATTTGATGATGCCTGGTATGGACGGGTTTGAATTTGTACAGATTTTACGCCAAACACCTGACTGGCGAGCGATCCCCGTCATTGTTGTGACTGCTAAGACGCTAACCGCTAAAGACCAGGAGCGGTTGGAGGGTGTGGTGCGAGTCTATCAAAAGGCTGATTTTAATCGTCAAGATCTACTGGATGAGGTCCGAGCATTGGTATTTGCTAAAGCCGATCGTGTATCTGCCGTCAGACAGACATGACGAGATAAGAATTTCTGAGCATTGCAGATCCAAATCATGACTTCATCTAAAGGTTGATATCTCATGATGTTCTTAACACTGAACACTTACCTTCCGGAACTAATTGCTTTACCAGAGCATCCTTATAAAGAAGTTTTGCTTTTACTGAAATTTAGTGATGGTAAAAATTATATGGTTGCTCTCAGCAACTGTGTTAGCCAGCAAAGCTATTCTTCAACTATTAAAACTTCAATACTTTAATCGGTAGTTTTCCCGTAATTTATTTTTTCTTTTATTGAGAACGAAAAATAAGGCATCAGTTTTTGTTAAAAAGTACTCTACCTTGTCATTTATATGTTTGAGCAAAACCTTCGATGGGTCTCTGACGCAGCTATCTATGTTGGGTAATGTCTAAGATACCTTTAGTCGTTTGACGGGGTATCTAGCAGGGTTGATTTTACTTATATCGATGTGTTGTTAAACGCTTGTAATTTTAGCTAATGATCATTCTCCTTATATAGATAAAAGCTTTAGGAGGTTATTCTAGTGAATCGGGACTCTATTTCCAAAGGAGCAGGCATAGCTGCCGCTTTTCTACTCCTTGCATTTTTAGGAGTTAAGGGAAAGTCAGTTAATGTAAGCCAGTATCAAAATTATGCAGATTTAATTGCTAATCAAATTGAAAGTGATACAGAGGTTGAGC
Source organism: Leptolyngbyaceae cyanobacterium (assembly GCA_050043465.1). Lineage (GTDB taxonomy): Bacteria > Cyanobacteriota > Cyanobacteriia > Phormidesmidales > Phormidesmidaceae > Leptothoe. Next base: position 25,875 of record JBHJIL010000053.1, on the reverse strand, counting down.
TGGCACTGCTAAAAGAGCGCTACACGCTTTTAAGAAATGATGAGCCCTTAGAAGAAGCCTTGGCCGAAGAACTGGCTATTCAAGAAGATCTGGCTGGAAAAATTCCGGGTTTTGTTGTGGATGAAGAGCGGACAAAACTCCAAAACCTAATTACGCGTGATGCCCAGCTGCTAGAGGAAAAAACGGATCTGGTCAATCAGTTTCAAGAGACCAATGCTGAGCTGCAAAATGCTCTGATTCAGCTACCTAGTTTGGTCAATCAGCTCAAAAATACGAGTGATGCCGATCTAGAAAGACTGATAGATGATGTTTTGATTTACATCATGGCAACTGATGAGCAGTTGGTGGCCACGATCGAGCAGGAACTCAGTACAGTTAAATCCAAACTTGATGCGGGTGAGTTTTCTAGGGCAGATGATGTCGCACAGGTTGTGGAGCTGTCTCAGACTGTATTAGACAACAAACCATTTGCCGATGCGCTACTAGATCAAGTCGTAAATTTGCCCCTGACTAGCAACATTCGAGAGCTAGAAAATGCCTTTGACGAGTCAAGCCGAGTGGCGTTTAGGCAAGCGGCTATATACCGCAATGTGGCTTACCTGATAGCTCTGGTCTTGATTGGTATATTTGCCTATGGTCTGGTAGCTCGTTTAAGACAGTCTAGTCAACGCACTACCAGCGTGCTCGAAAACATTACTGATGCATTTGTAGCCGTTGATCGCAGCTGGAAAGTAACCTACGTCAATGCTCAAGCAGCTGAGGTGCTCAAGCGCAGCATTCAAGGTTTGCTAGATCAAGATTTCTGGAAGATCTTTCCAGAATCTTTAGGAGCACGCTACGAGCAGCAGTATCGCCGGGCTATGGCCGAGCAAACAGTGGTAAGTTTCGAGACCTACTATGCTCCTACCCAACGATGGCTCCAGGTCCGGGGCTATCCTGGTCGTGATGGCCTATCGCTCTTTCTGCAAGATGTGACAGAACGAAAGCAGGCTGAAGAACAGCTAATGGAGCTTAATCGCGATCTGGACAGTCGGGTACAAGATCGCACGACCAAGCTGATGAAAGCGATGGAAGAGGCAGAGGAGGCTCGTGTAAAAGCCGAAGATGCTAATCGCTCTAAAAGTGAGTTCTTAGCAAATATGAGCCACGAGTTGCGAACACCTCTAAATGCCATTATTGGCTACAGCGAGATGCTCGAAGAAGAAGCAGCAGATTCAGGTGAGGAGGATTTTGTTCCTGATTTGCAAAAAATTCAAGGCGCGGGTAAACATCTGCTGGGATTGATTAACTCAGTTCTCGACCTGTCTAAAATTGAGGCCGGTCGGATGGAGCTATTTTTGGAAGACTTCTCTGTTCGGGAGATGGTGGAGGATATCTCCGGCACAATTGTACCTGTTGCCCATAAGAACAATAACCATTTATCCATTTTCTGTCCTCACGATATTGGCGATCTTCGAACCGATCAAACAAAGCTGAGACAAAGTTTGTTTAATCTGTTGAGCAATGCCTGCAAGTTTACCGAGAGCGGGGATATCACCCTAACAGTAGAACAGATTCCCACCGTTGATAGTGCTATCTATGATGGCTCCTGGATTCGCTTTGTCGTCAGCGATACGGGGATTGGGATGAAGGAGGATCAAATCGAGAAGATTTTTGATGCATTTACTCAAGCTGACGCATCCACCACGCGCAAGTATGGAGGCACCGGCCTGGGGCTGGCGATCACGAAGCAGTTTATCAATATGATGGGTGGCGATATTACGGTAGAAAGCGCTCACGGACAGGGCACCACCTTCTCGCTAGTGCTTCCGCAAAGCGTACAGGCCAGTACTCCAAAGGGTAAACCGTTCTTTGCACCGCCTCCGATTTCCAATAATGAGCCGACATCAGCTACTTTCCCTAGTGCTAATTCAACATCAACTCCAACGGTTTTAGTCATTGACGACGACGACGATGCTCGTGAAATTTTACGTCGTTCTCTTACTGAAGCAGGCTACAACGTTGTTTGTGCGGCTAGTGGTGAACAAGGACTTGCCCTAGCGGGTGAATTGCTTCCAGATGCCATCACATTAGATGTAATGATGCCGCAAATGGATGGCTGGTCAGTTTTAAGACAGCTCAAAGAAATGCCAGTTGTTTCTGAAATACCGGTTATTTTGCTGTCTATTGTAGACGATCGTCCCATGGGACATAGTTTGGGAGCTGCCGACTACTTGACTAAGCCTATTGACCGCAGTCGTTTGTTAAGCGTTTTAGAAACTCATCTCTCAGGACAAGTTTCTCCCACTATTTTAGTGGTAGAAGACGATGTCAATGCGCGCGAGATTATGGGGCGCTTTTTGCAGCGTCAAGATTGGACAGTTGAGCTGGCATCTAACGGGCGTGAAGCTTTACAGTATCTCGATGAGAATCTGCCCGACCTGATTGTGTTGGATTTGATGATGCCTGAGATGGATGGGTTTGCATTTATTCAGGTGCTACGACAAAATTCTGAGTGGCAAAAGATTCCGATCGTAGTTCTGACGGCGAAGGCACTTACGGCTAGCGACCAGCAGCAGCTAGAAGGTGTGGCTCGGGTGTATCAAAAAGCAGAGCTCAATCGTCAAGAACTGCTCAATGAGCTACAGACGATGGTATCGGCGAAGTCCGTCTCGATACCTAGTTCGACAGATTCAGTCTCTAGCACCGATGCGGTGTCTAGTGCATCTGATTAACCCGGTAGTAGTTGTAGGCTGAGGTTAATTAAGGGGATTATGGCAAGAATCTTATTAGTTGAAGATAACGAGCTCAATCGGGACATGCTAAGTCGACGCCTTCGTCGTCGGGGTCACGATTTGGCGATCGCAGTGGATGGTGCTGAAGCGATTGCGATCGCAGCGGCCCAGTCCTTTGATCTCATTCTCATGGACATGAGTTTGCCTGTCATCGATGGTTGGGAAGCGACGCGGCGGCTTAAAGCTCAGCCCCATACCCAAACAGTTCCTATTATTGCGTTGACAGCCCATGCAATGCGGGGCGATCGCGATCAGGCGTTGGCTGCGGGCTGTGATGACTACGACACTAAGCCCATTGATCTCAAGCGACTGTTGGGTAAAATAAAATCATTCTTATCGTCTGAACAGCTGGCCTCAGAGCCATCTAAAACAACAGCGGCTGTGGAAACGGCGACGGCCCCTGTTATTCCCATCAAGCCAGTGACGCCGGTTGTAGCGTCAGCAGCTTCGATGACACCGGAGACCTACACACCGACGTCAGTGACACCAGATACCTATACACCAGCTCCGATGGCGCCAGATGTTCCGGACTCTGTGCCAGTGGACCCACCGATCGCGCCGGTAGTACCCGCTGCGGATCTGCCGCTTTTGTCTGCGCCCCCTCTGGCTGCGAATACTACAGAGTCAGCCGCTGCTCCAGCTCCTGAGAAGTCCCGTACTAATGCCTTTAGCGGATTGCCAATTCTGGTTGTAGACGACAACGAAGACAATCGCGATATGCTGAGCCGTCGTCTTAATCGTCGTGGCTATGAATCAGTCGTCGTCGACAGCGGTGAGGCAGCCCTGGACTATATTCAAAATCATCCAGGTGTTGCCCTGGTGCTGTTAGATATCATGATGCCCGGTATTGACGGCATCGAAACCCTAAAGCGTTTGCGTCAAACCTATTCTCGCAATCAGCTGCCGATCTTAATGGTTACCGCTAAAGCCCAAAGCGATGATATGGTCAGAGCCTTTGAGCTAGGCGCTAATGACTACATCACTAAACCGATTGATTTTGCAGTCACGCTGGCTCGGGTAGAAACCCAGCTATCGATTGTAAAAGCAACTAAACAAGCTGAGCGGTCGGACTCTAGTCGTCAGGTTGCTAATATTCCAGCCAGACAGCCTCTGAGTGCTCAATCAGAATCTCAGCCAGCCGCTGCCAATATTTCACTGGTGCCTACAACCACCTTTTCTAGATTTGCAGCAGAACGCTATCAGGTTCAATATTTTCTCCGCCAAGAACCGCTGGGACCCATTTCTATTGCCCTAGATAGACAAACAGACGCGCTGGTACTGCTGCAGACTCTAAGGGCCTACTCGTCAGATACCGCTGAGCTCCTCAAGCGAGTAATGGAAAAAGAGACAGACAAATTTCAACCCCTGCGCTCTCTGTTTCCTGGATACACCTACGGTCAGGTAGATAACACGTTCTATATTGTCCATGGATTAGGCGATACCTTTGACCAAAGTCAGCTATTGCAGGCTAAACTACAAACTCCCTGGTCGTTAGAATCCGTTCTTCTGTTAATGGATCGTCTACTGGAGCAGGTGGGCATATTTCATCGATACAAGCAGGTCCATGCTGGCTTGAGAGACGATGCCTTTATTCAGACCAACAGTCGAGAAAACCATGGCCAGTCTATGGCCCTAGTCGATAGTGGTTTGGGCAAACGGGTCATGATTGGGGTCAGCCAACAATCCGCTGAATATCGTAAACAACTGCTCATGCAGCGAGACTATCAGCCTCTAGAACAGCGCATCGGTCGCCCGGCTATGAGTAGTGATGTTTATTCCCTGGGACTGATTGGTCTGCAGGCGCTAACCGGTCAGTCTATTGACAAGCTCACCTTACCTACCGTCAGTGGTGATTTACAGTGGCGTCAGTTTGTGTCTGTTCCAGACCCTATAGGAGATTGGTTTGAGCAGCTGATTCAACAAAATCAGGGCAAGCGTTTTGAACATGCCATGGCTGCTCGTATGGCGTTACGTCCTCATCTGCAGCCCTACTTGGCTGAACCTGGTTAACAAATCCTTGAGGGATAATACCGCTAAGTCTACAAACCATTGCCAATGAGAACAAATGGAGCCCAGTAGTAGGGTTCGCTTCGACCGTTAGCAATCAGATGAAGCTGGGCGTTTTGTAAGGCGTCTACTTTGGTTGCGCCTGCTGCTAGCTCAGTATAAAACTGCTGCATCAGTTGGGAGGTGGAGCGGTCGTCTACCCACCACAGCGATGCCAGCGCCGCTCGGGCCTCTGTCCGCTGGACTTGAAATCCCATACCGAGGATTTCTAAACCGTCTTCAATATGACTAATACCGGTTTGGCAGGCACTTAAAACCACTAGATCTACATTGGGTAGCGACCAATCGCGCAGTTCCCGTAGCGTAATTGTGTCACCATCACCCAGTAAGATGAACGAATCTTCTGGCTGACCAGGAACAAAAGCAGCGTGGGTGGCTAGATGAACAATATTTTGATTATCTAGCTGAGTTTCTAGGTTGTCACGGCTAAAGTCTGCATCTAGTAAAACTTGGGTGGCGGGAAGATTTTCTGCTAAGAAAGAGACTTCGAGTCCGGCGTAGGTGAGACCGTTAAAGCGCATTGCTTCTCGGTCAACCATGGTCTCAAATGTTTGACTAATATCGGCAAAGGCTCCTGCTAACACGTTTAAGGGCTGACGTGGCAGCTGGGTCAAGTCGCCTATATCACTGGCGGTGAGATTTTGAGATGTATATTGTTCAGCGAGCCAGGCACGTTGACGGCTGTCGTAGAGCACAGAGAGTGGAATATAGTGGAGAACGCTGTCGGGAATATAGATGATGTTTTCAACGCCGTGCAGCTCCTGTTGAAATGGGCGAATAATGCTGTCATAGAGAGAGCCGGCAATATCTTTGACATCTCCACTGGGGGCTTCTAGTCCGGTGCGAAGAGTGTTGACCTGTTCTGTCAGAGCTGTTTTAGCAACATCTGTTGTCTGGTGAATAGGGGGACCTGCTGGCGGTACTAATAGTAGCTCTAATCTATCCTCCAAAACCAACGGATACAGAATGGCTGATGTATGTGGGAGCGTTTGTAATGTGTGCTGGAGCCGTCGCAAAGACTCTGGCTGTAAACCATCTCGCTGTTTGAGGATCTTGAGAGCGGCTGCAACCTTAGGGTGCTCTAGAAAGTCTTCTAGTCTGAGCACGGGATCGGTGTCTGAAAGGTCTTCGAGCAGCAGTAGGCGATGTTGGTTAAGCAGATCTCTTTCAGGAGTGAGATACGGTATTGTACTGATAGTCTGAACCTGTTCTTGACGGACGTCGTGCAAATAATCTTCTAACTCTTGGATTTTAAGCAGATCTAGAACCTGTTGAGCTTCAAAGACACGCTCCTGGTCTAGTAGCAGGGCGGCCAGCTCTCGATAGCTGTCGGCTACGGTGGCAGTGTAGCGCTGCTGGGTTTCTAAAGGCAGCGATCGCAACCTCGCGCGCACCTGCTCAATTTGATTGATGGCCTGTTTGTAAAATGCGATCGCTACCAGCGGTTGCTGAATCGTTTCAAATAATCGACCCAATTCGACCAGGGTTCTAGACTGACTGAGCGGCTGAGCGATTTGAGTCGCTAATCGTAGAGACCGATGGTAGCTATCCCAAACATCGCCATACCGTTCCTGCTTAAAATAAACAGCACCGATGCCGTTAAAGATTTCAACGCGCTCAGCGACTTGGGGAGAGTCATCTGTTAATATCAGCGCCTCACGATAGTGAGAGAGGGCCTGTTCTAATTCATTTTTTTGAGTGTGGACATAGGCAATATTGCTGGCCAACCGACTAAAGCTAACTCCGCGATCTACTCCTAAACGTGCTGCTTGGGCTGTCTGATAAAGTGCAAGGGCCCGGTTGTACCGGTATTGTCTCTCATAGAGCCAGCCCAAGTTGTTGAGAACAGAAATCCGATAGTCTTCGTAGTTTGGAAGATTGTCCAGAATCTCTAGAGCCTGCTCCAGCGCAAGCTGTGCTTCCACATACTGACCCAAATACACCTGTAGCCCGCCAATATTGTTAAGTACAGCTGCCTGGTCGTTTAAATCTGTCAGGGTTTGATAAATCTCCAAAGCCGCTTTATACGCAAGCAGTGCGTCACCAAGCGCTCCCAGCTGATGATGAATGTAGCCCAGTCCGTTGAGCGCGTCTCCAAGAGCGACCGAAGACGGTTCAAACTCTTGGTAGTATGCTAGTGCCTCTTCTAAAAAAGGCAGTGCCTCCAGATTTTGGTCTAAGATGCTGGCGTATATTTTAGCCAGCTGAAAGTTAGTATCTGCTCTTAATCTATTGGCTCTAGCAGACGTAAGCCCCGACAACGCATCTAAGGTTTCATGATAGTGAGAAAGAGCCGCCTGATAGCGCTTCTCTCGAAAAGAGATTCTAGCAATGTAGTGCCTGGCCACCGCAATGCCTAGGGTATAGCCTCGTCCCTGCGACTGGATTAGGGCCTGATTGTAGAGCCGCTGGGCGGCCCTATAGTCTTTGAGATCGTATAGACTTCTAGCCTGCTGCAAGAGCTCATCGACAAGACTGTCGCTGTCAAGATTAACTGTGGCGACATCTGTAGCGGCTAACCAGACCGGTGCTCCCATTAAAAAGGGCTGATGTGACGTAATTACCAGTAAAACGCCAAGCGCAATACCCAGGGTCAGCTGACGTATACTACCCATGAGCCCCAAAAGTCTCTACTGCTCAAGTTTCTTAGCAATGGTCAGGCTGATTTTAGCAACCTGTGTAAAGACCTGGGCGAAAACTTGCTTTAATTTGCGAGATGACTTGCTTACGATATGGGGACTTGAAACAGTAGTTTGAGCACCGGTTTGCTCATCGGGCAAGCTGGCTAATAGTGTATTGACCCGAATGGTTCTATCGCTATTATCAGGCCAGATGGGGGCATCTCCCCGGTTATTGTTACGTTCAGACATTGCCGCCAATCCTAATTATTGATACAACCCAGATTTGATCGGTCAAAACCATACATTGGTCAAAACCATACGCGCTTAAGCCCCAGTATGGTGAGAAAAGTAATCGCCGTCAGTACCCTTGAGGGTACGTTTAGTATCAATTTTACTGAGTCAGGTTCACTTCACTGAAGTTGGGCTAATTCTCTGGCTTTGAAAATGTTTACTTTTGTAAAACATCCGGATTGTTGCAGAATCCTTGTTTTGTGAGCCGATGAGTTACTGGCCGTATAAATTTATATACATGGGAAGACGCTCATGCGGACAGTTCTCAGACGGAGTAACCCAGGGCTAGCAATGAATAACTCCCCAGATGAATTACGTCGGCTGGCTGGTGAAGCCTGTCGTCACTGCTTTGATAGCCCAGAGCGGCAGCAATATCTCACCCAGTTGATTCGGTTGGTAAAGCCACGGCTCTGGTATGACAGTAGCCCTTTTTACCAGGATGCCTTGCAGCAAACCTGGATTTATCTTTGTCAAAATCTGTGTGATGGCAAGACGGCCAGACCCTATGACCCTGATGTAGCCAGTGTTGCAACCTGGCTTAATGCCTATCTAAAGTTTCGTCTGCTAGATTTTGAACAGGCTGCTAAGGTTGCTCGTGCTCGCTATGTCTCTACCTACAGCGATGATGGGCGAACGACATCTGTTGTGGAAACGCTGCCTGCTAAACCAGAGATTCCACCTATTTTGGAGAGAGTCCAAGAGTGGCTAGAGCAAAACGCTAGCAAATTTCGCCAGATTTATATCGCTAATCATCCAGAAATTAACTGCTATGAGATGATTTTTCGTCGGCTGCCACCGGCCACATCTTGGCAAGCGTTAGAAGACGAGTTTGGTGTTTCTTATAAAACGTTAGAAAGTTTTTATCGTCGCCAGTGCAAGTCTCGTTTGCGAGAGTTTGGTCAGGCTGAGGGCCACCTGGATTTCTAGATTACTTGTTTAGACCTATTGTCACAGCGTTATTGGAGAGTCTTGTCATGAATAATTCACAACCCGCTGCCGAGGCCGCTAGGCTGATTTGGCCGATTACACAGCAGGGAAAAATGATTGCTCAGCAGTTTGCAAGCAGGCATGAACATCCGGCAACGGCCGAGCGCGTTCGACAAAATACGCTCGCGGTTTGGGTAGTTTATGAATTTTTGGACACCCTTGGTATTGCCGCCGATCTATCGACGAGTGATAGCTGGAACCCAGCGATACAGCTAACTGAAGATGTGGCCGATCTGGTGATTTCTGGGATGGGACGCTTAGAATGTCGTCCTGTGTCTGTGACAACAGAACCCTGTCCAATGCCGCTAGAGGTGTTAACTGAGCGCATTGGCTATGTGGCCGTAGCGTTAGATGAGACTGCTGGAGAAGCTTCACTGTTAGGATTTACAGCGGCGTTGCCATCCGCCCAGCTAATTTTAGAGCAGCTACAGCCTATGGATGATTTTCCTACCCATCTTTGGCAAATGCAGCACGCTGTAGAGCGGGAGATGCCTCTGACTCGGCTGAGTCAATGGCTAGGCGGACAGTTTGAGAGCGGCTGGCAGACTGTGGACGATCTTTTAGCGCAACATTTTTTGACCCCGGCTTTTCGGCAGGGGCGGATGTCGGCAGCGCCAGTGCCCATCAAACGGGCAAAGCAATTAGACCTGGGATTAAAGCTGGGTACGGCTCAGGTCGCGCTGGTTCTAGAAGTGGAGCCAGAAAGTGAGGCGGTTGTCACCATTGGGGTCCGGCTTTATCCACTAGGAGGGCCTGTCTATTTGCCAGAGGGGCTTGCGATCGCAATTCTAGATGAATCAGACACGGTGTGTTTGACGGCTCAATCACGGCACGCAGATAACTATTTGCAGCTTTATTTTCGCGGCCATGCTGGAGAACCTTTTACCACACAGGTCACCTTAGAAACGGCGCGCATTATGGAGCATTTTGTGATCTGATGGGTGATGTGCCAAGAAACCCAAACAAGCTGGCTGTGCTCAAACTGGGCACAGGAAATTTTGACCAGGGATTTTCGGTCGTTTTACAGATTGGCTTAGAAGGAGAACGTCCGGCACTGGAGCTGCCTGGTACGCTGCCGCCGGCCTCGGATTTACCTGGTTTATATCAGCAATGGCAGATGGCGTATCGACAGCTGCGGATTCCTAATCGGTTAGAAGCTCACCCCAATGTCGTGACGAATGTGTCCTGGGTAGGGGACTGTCAAGATCGGGCTCAGGCACTGTGCGATCGCATCAATACCTGGCTTGAGCATCCGACGTTTCAGCCTATTTATACCAAGCTACTAGAGCAGCTAGACCCTACCGACACCGTTCGTGTAGTACTCCAAACCCCAGACCCCATACTACAGCGACTGCCCTGGCATCAGTGGGATTTTTTCCAACGCTATCCCCAGGCAGAGCTAGCCCTGAGTGCTCCCGTATATCAGCAGATAAACACGCCTCAAACTCGGAGCAAAACCGTTAGAATTCTAGCAATTTTGGGAGATGCTACTGGCTTAGATCTCAAAACAGACCAAACACTGTTGCAGGCTCTCCCCGGTATTGATTTACAGCTATTAACCAGCCCCAATCGAGCCACTCTGAATCAGGCGCTATGGGATCAGCAGGGTTGGGACATTTTATTCTTTGCCGGTCACAGTCACGGCGCGGTTGGACAAATTAGCCTCAATGCTCAAGAGACATTGAGCCTACCCGAACTCAAGTATGCCCTAGCCAGTGCGGTACAGCGGGGACTGACTATTGCTATCTTTAATTCCTGCGATGGTTTGGGGTTAGCCCAGGCCCTAGCCGATCTCCATATTCCCCAAACTTTAGTGATGCGAGAGCCCGTTCCAGATCGGGTGGCCCATCAGTTTCTTAAAGGTTTTCTAGAAAGTTTTTCCCATAATACCCCCTTGTATTTGTCGGTACGAGAAGCCCGCGAACGCTTACAGGGGCTAGAAGATGAGTTTCCCTGCGCCAGCTGGCTACCGATTTTGTGTCAAAACCTGGGGCAGCAGCCTCCCACCTGGCAAAGTCTACGGGGTATGGACCAGGCGACCCATCAGCCATGGCTGGTGACTGGGCTGGGAGCGCTCCTAACAGCAGCAGTGCTAGCGTGCCGATTTTTGGGTGGGTTTCAAGCTCTTGAGCTTGCCGCCTACGATCGGTTTTTGCGCGGGTGGCCCTGGTTTGAATCCCCGGATACTCGTCTGGTCGTGATCAAAAATACTGAACGTGATATTCAACAGCAAGGACTTAATCGCAGCTCCGATTTTTCAATAACCGATGATACGCTGCTGGCTGTTTTACAAAAGCTAGAGCTGTTTCAGCCCAAGGTGATTGGCATTGATATCTACCATCAACATGCGCTCGATCCTGCTTTGGAGTCACTCAAACAGCGTTTAGAAAATGGCCATATTGTTTCTTTATGCAAGCATCCCTCAGCAGCGGCTGAGATGAGCGGTATAGGGCCGCCGCCCCAGGTGAGCTTTGGTAATAATTTAGGATTTAGTGACTTTTTAGAAGATACTGACGGGACTACTCGGCGGCTGTTGCTGACGACCGATCGTCCCGAGGAGTCTCCCTGTCCAACTGACTATAGTTTTGCCACCCTGGTGGCCGGACACTATTTGAATGTCATCCAAGCGGACAATCCGTTAGACGCTGTATTTTGGCAAGATGGCCAGTTCCAGCTACAGCAGGTAAAAATTCCCCCGCTCAACCGCCGCTCAGGGGGGTATAAACTGGCGGCTGCCGACGGATATCAGCAGCTGTTGCGCTATCGCCATTTGCCCAATTTAGAAGACATTGCCACCACCTACACCCTATCTGAGATACTCAACAATGATTTTGATGGCGAGGCTCTGCGCGATCGCATCGTTCTTTTAGGCACTACATCGCTCTCATTTGGCGGTGGAGACATTGAAGAACGCGACTTGTGGAAAACCCCTTACACTACCAGTCAGCGGCTAGAAGACATGACTCCTGGAGTGTTTATTCAAGCCCACATTGTCAGTCAGCTAATCAGTGCGGTAGAAGATGGCCGGCCGCTGCTTCGGTTCTGGAATGAATGGCTAGAAGCAGGCTGGATTGTGCTGTGGGGAATCGTGGGCAGTATGGTGGGCTGGCAGCTGTCCGGCAGCCGTCTTTATTTGATTCTCTTGACCACAGAAGCTGGACTGCTTTGGATGTGTTGGAGCCTGCTAGCACTGTCGGCGCTCTGGGTCCCCTACGTCCCGGCAGCCAGTTTGCTGCTAGTTACCGCGATCACCGTTAGTCGATACAGGAATGAGCCATGACACGCATCTACGCTGCTGCTGCGATTTCAATCGCCTGCATAGCATCCGCTGCTCTGGGAGTGGGCTTACCGGGGCGAGCGCAGACAATCGTACGGATGGCGGAGCGCCCTAGAATGGGGCATCCGCAACAGGGAACCCGACGAGGCGGCGGCAGTCGGGGCGGCCAGTGCGATTTGCCGACAAATATTCCCCCGCTAACGGCGCTGATGCCCGATCCAGAAGCGTGGGTGGACGCTGCTGCTCCGATCGTTTTTAGTTTTACAGATAGGGCCATGCCTGATTTGTGGTTCTATTTACCTGCTCGACTGTTGGCAATGGGTCAAGTGACGTTCACCTTAAAAGATGCTAGTGGAGAGACACTTGAGCAAAGGCAGTTAGAGACCGCTAGTCAACGACCCACAGCGCCCAATATTGTGCGGGTTTCGCTGGCTGAGCTGGAGCTTGCTTTGGCACCTGGGGCTGACTATCACTGGTATCTAACCGTACGCTGTGAGTCTGGACCGCCCATGTCAGTGGATGGATGGATTTCCTATCTGCCAGGCGATCCTTTAGAGAGGTCCGATAGCCGGTTTCTTGTCGATACGCTATCGGTTTTAGCCAGTCGCCAATGGTCTAACCCTGACGATGAAGCTGCTCTACTGGCCTGGCGCGAACTGCTCGAATCCGTTGGTTTAGGCGATATTACCGATGCCGACCTGACAGACTGTTGTAGTTTTGTTGAGAAAATTCAGAACTAATGCAGAAGTGACGATGGCATTGCTGATAAGTCTTTAGAACCTGGAAGTCCGTTCGAGCCCCGACGCTGCTTCCCTGGGTTCTGATTATTTGAGTTCAGGATGCCCATTATGACTAGCTCCTTTAATTCACAACCCTTTGGCAACGAGTCCGTGGTTAGCGCTCTTTTACAAACAGCTTTAGATAGCTTAGTGGATGGCCTTTTGATTGTCGCGGCCAGCGGTCGTGTACTACAGGCAAATACGATGGCTGTTCAAGTTTGCCAGACCCTGGTTTCAACTGATACACCAAAGTCCCAAATAACTCAGATGCCAGAGGTGCTTTGGTCCCTTTGCTGTCCAGTTTTTAGAAATATTGCTAGTGGAATTGAAACTCACCTAGGATTGGAAATAGACATTACCGACCCTCAGCATCAATCCATTCGGGTTCGTATCCAGCCTCTAGATCTCAAGGTTCACCAAGAGAACTGTCTAATGCTGATTTTAGAAGATCGGCGGCAGGCGTATCGTCGTCGGGCCATAGCTGATGGCAGACGCTATAGTCTGACCCCGCGAGAAATGGATGTGTGGGAACTGCGGCTACAGGAGACACCCTACGAGACGATTGCTCAGACACTATTTATTACTGAAAATACCGTTAAAAAGCATGTGAAAAATATTTTGGCGAAGCGACGGCTCCATGATGATGGGTGTGGCGCGATCGCAAGCTAATCTCCCGTTCGCAAAAGCCGTACTGATCCAACGGAGGCACGGGAGCCAGAGCTATTGGCTGTTCGTATGGGTTTCTCCACTCAGGAAAAACCCATACGAGAGCCTAGAGACCAATCCCGTCGTAGTTAGTTAGTTCCTGCTTGTCCAGCATGCGTCTACCGTCAATGACAACAGGTGCATCACTATGGGACTTCAGTAGATCCGGCAGGGCATTGAATTCAGACCAGCGAGTCATGATCAAAACCGCCTGAGCATCTTTAATGGCTGTCTCTAAAGAGTCGGCATACTCAATCTTGCCAGCATCAAAGAGCTTCTGTGCCTCATGCTGAGCAATGGGGTCATAGGCTTGCACTACGGCTCCCTTTGCTAAAAGTTCTTGAATCACGGGAATAGCCGGTGATTCACGCATGTCGTCAGTACCTGGCTTAAAGGCCAGTCCCAGCACAGCAATACGAACATTCGCTAAATCAGCAATATGCTTTTGCAGCAATGTCAGCATTTTGTAAGGCTGGTCGGCATTGACCTTAAGGACAGCACCCAGCAGAGGCATAGGCGATAGCCGCTGTTCTCCAAATGCTTTTAGCGCTTTAACGTCCTTAGGAAAACAGCTGCCGCCAAAACCACAGCCTGCACCCAGATAGGTTGTAAAACTAGGAATAATACGTTCACCCGTTTCTAGAATAGGCGTTAGACGCTTATCTAGATGAACGCCCTTCATAACCTCTACCACGTCTACGTTGCCGGTAGCCGCACATAGGTTACCGATTTCGTTCGAAAAGGAAATCATTGTGGCCAACAGGGAATTGGCCGTGTACTTAATCATCTCGGCTGTTTTGCAGTTGGTCGTAAGCTGATCTACCTCAGGGAAGACAGCATACAGCTCTTCCATCACAGCCAGGGTTTTAGCATCAATGCCGCCCAGTACAATCCGGTCAGGGTTCATAAAGTCCACAATGGCCTCCCCTTCCTTGAGGAATTCAGGATTCATGCCAATGCCAAATGCCTCACCGGCTTTTTTTCCGGATGCTTCTTCAACAATGGGTAAAACCACCTCATCAGAAGTTCCAGGCACAACCGTACTCTTAACCACCACCACATGGTAGTCATCTTTTTCTTTAAGAATTTCACCGATTTGTCGCGCAACGGTTTTAATAAACCGCAGATCGATTTCTTGGCCGTCAAATGGAGTACCTACAGCAATTAGCGACAGCTGCGACTCCATTACCGCCTGGCGCAGATCGGTGGTTGCCTGCAAATTAGTTTGGATATTTTTCTTTAGCAGCTCCTCGAGACCATCTTCATAGATCGGAGGAATTCCCTGGTTGATTTTGTCAACCTTAGCCTGGTCAATATCAACACAGGTGATCTGATGACCTTTCTCGGCCAAACACACACCTGAAACCAGACCTACATAGCCTGTACCCACAATCGAAACTTTCATTTATGCGTCCTCCGCCTGAGAATTATCTTTGTACCAAACCAATGCTCGACGTAACCCATCTTCAACAGAAATTGAAGGACTGTAGCCAATCTGAGTGCGGGCTTTTTCAATAATGGGACAGCGTCGATTGGGGTTATCTACCAGATAATCCTTATCTTCACTGACTTGCTTGACGACCTTACCGGTATAGCCAAATAGCTCTTTCGCCACGTCAACAACGCGATCGGCTAGCTCCGCCATTGAGATTTCTGGTTTTTCAATCCCGATGTTATAAGACTCTCCAGGCTGTCCGTTCGTCAAAATCTTGTAGTAGCCTACAATAGCGTCTGCGATATAGCAGAAGGTGCGTGTAGGAGAGCCGTCAGACAGCATAATGATGTCTTTCCCCGCTAGGACATCACGGGCAAAGTCTGGTAGTACGCGGCGATCGGTAATTTTTAGTCCAGGCCCGTAGTTGTTGAAGGGTCTGGCAATCTTGATGGGTAGGTCGTACTGTTCTGCAAAGTTAACGCACAGGGTTTCTCCGTAGCGTTTAGATTCGTCGTAGCAGGCACGAGGACCGGTGCAGGACACGTTACCGCGGTAGGTTTCAGGCGTTGGAATATTTTCAGGAGTAGGATCACCATAAATCTCACTGGTGGAATAAAATAGGAAACCTTCGACTGGAGTCCCTTTATCTTTTTGAGTGCGGCAGTACTCTAGTAACGTGCGCAGTCCGTTGACATTGGCATCCATCGTCTCAATTGGATACTTTCTGTAAAAGATGGGAGACGCGATGGAGGCGGCGTGAATAATATATTGGAAATCACCCATGTTGTCCGGTAGAGGATGGGTAATATCATGCTTTTGCAACGTTAGATTAGGATTGCTTTCTAACGCTGTTAACCAGTCGGGAATACCACGGATGTAGTTGTCGTAGACGGTAAGATCAATGACTTTATCTGCCGATACTTTGGTGTTCCAGTGCAGAATGGATTGGACCAAATAATAGCCTAGGAAACCTGCCCCACCAATAATTAAAAGTCTTTTGCCAGCAATACAGGAAAATTCTTCTTGCAGATTGCCACAGATATAATCGAGATCAATTTGAATAACGTCTTGGGCCGTTTTCATAAATCTTAAGCTCTAAAGTTTTGGAAGAAATAGGTTGTCTCGGCTGAGAAAACCGTTTTAGACTGCTGCCTATATTAGGCATTAAAAAGAAAGATGCACTCTGATATTCCTTAGATAAACGACGGTCCTATCTAAGAATAAAGGGGGTGACTGTGCCCCTTATTTCACGCCCGCCAGGATTTGCTTGGGAGCAAAATAAGCATCTTGCTCTGCGCGTAGCTTATGGGCTAGACGGTCAGTGGGCAGCTCTACGTCGTCATAGGTGAGGGCTCTATCTTTAGGGACATCGCGCTTGAGCTTGCATCCTTCGGCCAGACCCATGGGCAGCAGATTTTCTGCCTGCACAACCTCGCAGTTTTCACACATGCCATAGGTCATGTAGTAGCCCAGACCGTCTAAGGTCTCTCCAGCCTTTAGATCGATTTTAGCGACTGCCACAACATCTACTACCTGAGGCCCTTTGGGGGCAATCACCACATCGTTAAACAAAGCCACCCGCGCTGCTGATAGCGGAACTTCAAATACGGTTAGGTGGTAAGGAACGTAGAAGCTATAGAGCGGGCCTTCTCCTAGCTTTCCGTAGTTGAGATAGTGAGCCTGGTGATCGTCATTACGAGCAGCGTAAACAAACACACCGGGACTAGGCTGAGAGCCGACTACATAATCGACAATCCCTCCTAACTCTTTCATTTGGTCAATGTCGTAGAGGTCTACCATGTCATCGACATGTTTCTTACTTTCGTAGCCCAGCATGCCTCGAGTAGCCACTTTCATACCGGTGGCATTAGCCACAATTGCCTGCTCAAAAGAGATTTTAGTGCCATCAGCAAAGCTCGTAACCATGTGGGGAGTCTGTCCCCATTTTTTGGCAAAGCTAGCCTGGGTAGTTGGATTGCGATAGCGGTCCTGTAGACCTTTGATGTTGCCGCATAGCAGAGGCTGTAAGCCAATGGTTTTGACAAAACGGTAGAGGTTTAACTGGACACCGGGCTGATCGCCATCACAGCCGGTCAGAATTACCCCAGCTTTATCAGCTTTGGCTTTAAGAATAGGACCAACGGTGCCATCGAGTTCTGCATTCATTAGCACCATGTGCTTTTTGTGCTCAATTGCCTCTATGGTGACCTGAGCACCGTACTCCACGTGACCGGTCGCTTCAATGAGGACATCAATGTTATCGGCCTGGCATAGCAAAGATGGATCAGCGGTTACTGCATAGTCGCCGTCGGCAATTGACTGATTGAGAGCGGTCAGCGAGCTAACTTCTTTGGCATTGGTAATGCCAGCGGCATGGTAGGCGTCCAAACCATTTTTTGGAGTACGATTGGCAATGGCAACCAGCTCCATACCAGGCGTGTAGTTGGCAATCTGGTTGACAATACCTCGTCCCATAAAGCCTGCCCCAATCATCCCCACGCGGACAGGATTGCCTGCTTCATGGCGGGCTTTCAGCGCATCATCGACAATAATCATAGAACTATCTCTCAGTACAATAATTGAACTGTTGCCAGTTGTTTAACTATCTAAATCTTGATGGTGTATTTTATCGGCGTTGCTGATCCTCGGGATGATGATTTTCTTTGCAAGATGCTGGTAGACAGTATTTTTGACAGACCGGCGCATCCTCTAAATCAGCAACGGCTTTTATCTGCCCCTGGTGCTGCTAGGGCTATCGAAATCTCCTATAGTAAAGGCCATGCAGTATCTTTATCCGATACGACAGTGACGGGAGTCGGCCAATGGATAGCTAGCTTGGGATCATCATATCTCAGCCCGGCTTCATTTCCAGGAGAATAAAATTCGCTGACTTGATACAGTGCTTCAGAGTTGTCTTCCTGAGTTTGATATCCGTGGGCGAAAAGTTCGGGGACGTAGAGTGCTCGGCGATTTTGAGGAGACAGTTTTACTCCAAAATGGTTTAGATAGGTGGATGAGTCAGAACGCATATCGACAATAACGTGAAAATTACAGCCGCTAATACATCGAAACAGCTTAGCTTCTGTAGCTGGAGGTGTCTGATAGTGCAATCCTCTAATCGTGCCTTTCTCTTTTGTAAATGCTAAATTACATTGGGCAATGGTTGGATTTAAACCATGCTCTTTAAATTCTTTCTGGCAGAAGGCGCGAGAAAAAAAGCCGCGATCGTCAGAGCGGGGCTCCAATTCTAAAACGAATGCTCCCTCTAAACCAGTTTCGATAAATTTCATGGATAATAGCTACTTACGCCCAGGATAATAAAAAGAACGATATTGCTGATTCTTGGAATAGCTTTGAGTGTAAAGAATTCGCTAAGAGCCGTGGCTACAGATCGCTCCATTCTCTACATCAGCAATGACAAAAGAACAAAACAACCTGGACAGATGAGAAGAGTTTTA
Source organism: Leptolyngbyaceae cyanobacterium (assembly GCA_050043465.1). Lineage (GTDB taxonomy): Bacteria > Cyanobacteriota > Cyanobacteriia > Phormidesmidales > Phormidesmidaceae > Leptothoe. Next base: position 7,481 of record JBHJIL010000053.1, on the reverse strand, counting down.
CTTTCATCTATCCAGGTGAGTGGAAATTACCACACTTTCCAAGGCGCTTCGTTTGCCTGCCACATTTTCTCTAGATATCGCTTATCGCGCAGGGTATCCATGGGTTGCCAGAACCCGTCGTGCTTGTAGGCCGATAGCTCTTCCATGTGAGCTATTTTCTGTAGGGGTTCTTTTTCCCAAGAAACGGAATCATCGTCGATGTAGTCGATGACCTGGGGATTGAGAATAAAAAAGCCGCCGTTAATCCAGGCACCGTCGCCCTCAGGTTTCTCTTGAAACTGAGTGAGCTTTGTTTGATCCTTTTCAAGGGAAATTGCGCCAAATCGCCCAGGGGGTTGAACAGCCGTCAGGGTTGCTAAGGTGCCGCTTTGTTTGTGAAATTCAATCAGCTCAGTAATGTTGACGTTGGATACCCCGTCTCCGTAGGTAAAGCAAAAGTCTTCGTTGCCAACATGCTCTCTGACTCGCTTGAGACGACCACCGGTCATGGTGGAATCTCCGGTATCTACTAGGGTGACGCGCCAGGGTTCTGCCTTGCCTGCGTGCACGTTCATTTGATTGAAGCGCATGTCAAAGGTGACATCTGACATGTGGAGAAAGTAGTTGGCAAAATACTCCTTAATGACGTATCCCTTGTAGCCACAGCAAACAACAAAGTCGGTAATACCATGGTGGGAATAGATCTTCATGATATGCCAAAGGATTGGCTTACCGCCAATTTCGACCATAGGCTTTGGCTTGATGGCGGTTTCTTCACTCAGCCGAGTCCCTAAACCACCCGCTAGTATGACAGCTTTCATATAGTTAAAAGATTAACGAACACCTTTTATGCCATTAATGGCGCACGGACATAACAAAAACCATTAGTAGATAGACTTCTTTAAGGAAACTCTACATAGGGGAGAGCCTCAGTAAAGGAGTGTTAGACCAAAGAACTAGATATCTTATTATTTAACTCCTGGATAGCTAACCATTCCGGAATAGTACGCAGTTTTTAAGCAGCGTACTTGTTTCTATTCTGTTGGCTGTAGTACTACCTACAGACATGCCATAGAATTTTTAGACGATAGGTTCTAGCAAAATGTTCGATAACAAGATACCCACAGACAGCTAAATTTATAACGTTTGGTACGCTTAAGTCAGGATTCCCTAAAAAAGGTGTGCCACGACCTCGTTATCGAAATAATCATGGATGGAGGTAAGGGGCTGTCGTGTCGAGCACTCGAAAACTAGTGCTCAAAAATATTTTGGTACTGTAGTAAGTCTAGGCTAATAAACGTAGGTAGACATTGGAAGCAGTCTTCTGCTAGATGCCAGCGGCTTTCTCGCTGCAGCATGAGGGTGAGATGTTTAGACAGCTTATGGAGATAGCGGACGTCATTGGTGGCATAGGCGAGCTGCTCGTCACTCAGATCGTAGACATCGCCCCAATCCGAACTCTGGGCTGTTTTATCTAGTTCAATGCCGACTATTTCTTTGACTAGTTCTTTGAGACCGTGGCGGGGACTATAGGTGCGGGCCAGCTTGCTGGCAATTTTGGTGCAAAATACGGGGGTAACATCGATGGCCAAATGATGTTTGAGGGTGGCCAGATCAAATCGGGCAAAGTGAAAGATTTTCAGGATACTGGGGATCTCAAGCAGCTGTTGCAGATTGGGGGCAGCGCTCTGACCGCGCTCAATCCGGACCGCTGAGCTGTAGCCTTCAGCATCACATAGCTGTACTAAACATAAGCGATCGCGTAGGGGATTGAGACCCATGGTTTCGGTATCAACCGCGATCGCATCTGAAGCTAGATAGCGATCCAGCAAGGATTGAGGGATATCGCGATCGCAAATCTCAAAATTGTCCAAATTATATGCCTCCTTGGATGGACATCAGTGCTGAAAAATAGCCAGCAGCGCTACGCCTGCTTTAGGTATCAAACTTCAGCACTTTGGCCACTGTTTGGACATCTTTATCGCCTCGCCCGGAGCAGTTGATCACCAGGGTAGGGCTGCCCTCTAGCTGGGGACATAGCGTTTCTAAATAGGCAAACGCGTGGGCCGTTTCCAACGCAGGAATGATGCCCTCGCGCTGGGAGACCAGCTGAAATGCGTCCAGGGCTTCTTGGTCGGTAACGCCGTAGTATTCTGCTCGACCAATATCTTTGAAATAGCTGTGCTCAGGGCCTACACCGGGGTAGTCCAAACCGGCGCTAATGGAGTGAGGCTCTACTACCTGACCATCGCTGTCTTGCAATAAGAAACTCATAGCCCCATGGAGTACGCCCACTCGTCCGGCAGTTAGCGTGGCCGCGTGTTTACCGGTGCTAACGCCTTCTCCAGACGCCTCGATACCGATCATACGTACCGAAGCCTCATTGACAAATTCATGAAACAGCCCCATGGCATTCGAACCACCGCCGACGCAGGCGATGAGAATGTCCGGTAGACCGCCCCATTTTTCCTGACACTGTGCCCGAGTCTCTTGACCAATAATGGCGTGAAACTCACGCACAATCATGGGGTAGGGATGGGGACCGGCCACCGAGCCCAAAATATAGTGGGTGTCTTCTACGTTGGTTACCCAGTCACGGATAGCTTCGGAAGTGGCGTCTTTGAGGGTACCAGTACCAGAGCTGACTGGCTGTACGGTGGCTCCCATCAGCCGCATGCGGAATACGTTGAGAGCCTGACGCTCCATGTCATGGACACCCATATAGATAACGCAGTCGATCCCAAATCGGGCGCAGACCGTGGCGGTCGCTACGCCATGCTGACCGGCACCCGTTTCAGCAATAATCCGCTTTTTACCCATACGTTTGGCTAGGAGCACCTGACCCAGGGCATTGTTAATTTTGTGGGCACCGGTATGGTTTAGGTCTTCGCGTTTGAGATAAATCTTGGGACCGCTGCCGTCGGGACGGGCGTAGTACTCGGTCAAACGCTCAGCAAAATAAAGGGGATTCGCCCGCCCCACGTAGTCTTTTAGCAAGCCATTAAGCTCAGCTTGAAACCCAGCCTCCTGGCGATAGGTATAAAACGCCTCCTCCAGTTCTGCCAGGGCAGGCATCAGCGTTTCAGGTACGTACTTACCGCCAAAGCGACCAAAGCGACCGAGTTTATCGGGGCGAACCTCAGGGGCAGTCAGGTTGGCTGGAACGGAAGTGGAAAGCGGAGTAACAGTCACGGCAGTATGGAGAAGTTTAGCGAGCTGATGACATTCTGATAAAAACCCTTGTAATACGGTTTCTTGTCAGGTAACTCATTATAAGTAATTGAGAACGCTGCGCACCGATTTACAACAATACTTGTGGTAACTAAACTGTTAACGATTAAGGGTACGACTCAGCTGCTCGGAGTGATTGGTCATCCGGTCAAACACTCAATGTCGCCGATTATGCACAACGCTGCGATCGCAACTCTGGGTCTAGACTATGCCTATCTCCCGTTCCCGATTGCCCCTGAGCAACTCAAAACAGCTATTGATGGATTTGCGGCTATTGGCATAAAAGGCTTCAACATCACCATTCCTCATAAGCAGACCATCATGCCGCTGCTAAGCCATATTTCCGATGTGGCCCAGGCCATCGGTGCCGTCAATACCGTGTGGCAGAGCGATCAGGGGTGGTGCGGCACTAACACTGACGCCGCCGGATTTATGGCACCGCTACGGCTATTAGAGCGAGACTGGAGCCAGCAGCCGGCTCTGGTTTTGGGAAATGGCGGTGCCGCCCGCGCTGTGGTAGCCGCCTGTCATCAGCTGGGCTGTCCAGACATCATGGTAGTCGGACGCAGTGCTGACAAGCTGGCCGCGTTTGCCCAAAGCTGGCAGCGGTTAAAGCCTCCCTTATCGGTTCATACCTGGGATCAGCTCGATCGGCTGTTACCCAGAGTCGGGCTAGTAGTGAATTCAACTCCGGTGGGGATGGCACCCAAAATAGATGCCTCCCCGCTGAGCGATGCCCAAGTGAATTTACTGCCGAGCCAGGCCATTGCCTACGACTTGATCTACACTCCTCGACCCACTCGGTTTTTACAACAGACAGCCGGGCGAGTCACCTTTGATGGATTAGAAATGCTGGTGCAGCAGGGAGCCGCTGCTCTGGAAATCTGGACACAGCAGCCCCCTCCCATTGATGTGATGCGGCGCTCGCTGCTAACTGAACTTGATACGTAGCTCAGTTTCTTCATGCAAATGGATTCAAGTTTTAGGCTTTAACAAAGTATCTTCTTGAATATACCTAGTTTGAGCCGGATTTGGGCCACAGTGGTGAGGACGATTGCATTTTCAATGCGCGCCATGCCATCTTTTTTTAATGCTGATCCTGGGCTCTCTCGCACCAAGTTGGAACGCCTGTTCTGGCTAGATGCTGCAAAAGCCTACGGCATGTTCCTGGTTTACTATGGCCACTTTGTCGAGAGAATCTCAGATCTGCAGGGATTTGTTGTGGGAACGGCTGCATTCTCCCAGTACAAATTTATTTATGCGTTTCATATGCCTTTGTTTTTTATGCTGTCAGGATTTGTCTACAGGCATAAAGAACAGAAGTTTTCATCATTTTTGAGCCACCGGCTACTCACTCGTATTCTGCCAGCGATATTTTTTAACCTAGTGGCGATTGGTGTCCAGTTTGTTTTAGCGGGTGGTGGGGCTAGTTTCTATGAGCGTTACCAGGACACAAATGTCTTACTCGATATTTTGTCGGGATATCCGTTTGGAAACTTTGTTACCTGGTTTTTGGTTTGTTTATTTACAGTAGAGCTGTTGAACTATATCAGCTACCCTATCCTCAAGAACAATCTTTGGAAGCGGGCAGGGCTGTCGGTGCTGGCGTCGGTGGCTGGCTATTATTTAGGGCTAAGCCAGGCAGCGATGTCCGAACTGCCGCTGCAGGGATTTAATACTTGGTACGTCAACGAGGCTTTGATCGGTCTTAGCTTCTACCAAATGGGATTTATTTTGAAGCAGTCGGGATTTGTGGACCTGCTTCAACGGTCGTTTTATCGATACATCGGCTTGGGAATATCCCTGATGGCTACTTTGATGCTATTTGACTTGAATCAAGGGCCCTTTATTGGCGATCGGCAGCTGGTTTTAATGGCGGCTGTCAGTCATGGAAATCTTTTTCTATTTGAGATCACTGCGATCGCAGGTGCTCTTTTAGTGCTGTGTGTGGCGCTAAGCACACCGAGTAAACAGCCGCTTACATTTATCGGTCAAAATACTCTGACTTTGTTAGGACTCAATTTTTTCTTTGCTGGTTTTGCCAAACCCATTATTGACAAGCTTGGTCTGTCTGTCTTTGATTCCGGGTGGGCTGTGTTCCTATTTTGTACAGCCCTGACCTTGCTGAGTTTTGCTGCTAGTATTCCGGTTATTCAGCTGCTCGATAGATTTCTGCCTCAGCTGATTGGTAAGCCCAGGGTTAAGGGGCCGCTGCTGCCACCGCTGCTGCGTTCGTGATATTAGGTGTTGACTTAAGCAAACACCCGTAGCCCGCAGGGATTGGGGTCAACGCTGACATGTACGGTATCGCCGGTAGCAAATCTATGGGGCGTACGCGCCTGTAGATTACCTAGGGTGGGGTGGGTGAGGGTGTATTTATATTCACGCCCTAGGAATTCGCGATCGCAAATGACCATCATCGTACCCGCATCTGTGGCCACAGGGGTAAGCGATAGTTCTTCTTGGCGCAGCATCAGCATGCCTTGAGTCGCCTCGGTGGGGTTGACCGCAGTCGCTTCTATCAGACCTAAAGCCGTTTGCCACCCGCTAGGAGAGCGTTGCGCTTCTAGAAAATTAGCCTGGGTGACAAAATCGGCAATAAATTGAGAAGCAGGCTGCTCATAGATCTCCTCTGGACTGGCCAGCTGCTCAATCCGGCCTGAGCGCATCACAGCTACTCGATCGGCGATAGCCAGAGCCTCTTGCTGATCGTGAGTGACAAAAATTCCAGAAGCACCCACTCCTTTAAGAATGCTGCGGACTTCTTGCCGTAGGTAAAGACGTACCTGAACGTCCAAATTGCTAAAGGGCTCATCTAGCAATACCAAAGACGGTCGCGGTGCTAGCGCGCGTGCTAGGGCCACTCGCTGCTGCTGTCCTCCAGAAAGCTCGTGGGGATAGCGGCGCTCTAACCCCGTCAGACCGACAAGACCGATTGCTTCTTGAGCCAGGATCTTAATTTGAGCCTTGGGCAACCGCCGATGACGATTCAGATGATTGAGTCCGAAAGATACATTATCGATGACGCACAGGTGAGGAAACAGAGCATAGTCCTGGAAGACAATGCCCACATCCCGACGCTCGGGTGGTACAACGGTTCCCTGACCGCATACTGACTGCTGGGTCAGCTCGATGGAGCCAGCCTCAGGCGTTTCAAACCCAGCAATGGTTCTCAACAAGGTAGTTTTGCCACAGCCCGACGGTCCTAGCAACGCTAGCAGCTCTCCCTGATGCAGCTGCAGACTGACCTGATTGATCGCAGGTACGGGCTGCTGTTGATACTGCTTAGTAACATCACAAAGCTGCAGTACCGTAGACAGAGTGGAAGGGGTCACCTCAGAAATCTGTGAAGCCGTTGGCATAGGGCGAAAACAAAAATAAGTCAGAGCGATATAGCTAAAAGAGCTATTGAGACTAACAGGCAATAATATCTAAGCTCATCATATAGCGATGTATCCCCCTCTGCTGCAATCTCCCTATTTTTTAGAAAATAGGCTGGACCTAACTGTCCGTATAGCTGACATATGGGCACGGCAGGCTTATTCAAATTTAGAAACTACTCAGATTTTTTTATCAAAGTAGGGAAACGGCTAATTTGTAGGCACAATGATTAGCTGTTGGTTTAAATCATTCCTTTTAAAGTAGGACTAGCAAAACGGAGATAACCAAAATGAAGACTCGTGCAATTCAACTATTCTTAGGTCTGGGTGTGGCAGCCACAGTAGCCGCCTGCGGCGGCGCTACAGAACCTGTCGATGATGCAGGTGAAGCAGATACTGCAGGTGAAGTTGAGGAAACCGTTGAAAGCGAAGATTTAGAAGAGGCTGAAGACGAAGGCGGTGAAGGCGGTGAAGGTGGTGAAGGCGGCGAAGGCGGCGAAGGTGGTGAAGGCGGCGAGGGTTAGCCGCTAAACTGCCGGGGCGCTGCCCCACCGGGTTTTCCTTAACCGATGCAGGGCGTCTGACAACACTGTCGGCGTCCTGCGTTGTTTATGGATTTGCAGAGAAAACTATAGTGCTCCATGGGCAGTTCATAACATTAGCTGCTGCTATGGGCTTATTTTTGTGAGTATGTAAGGGAGCCGCTGCAGGGTTAGAGCACAAAGTCTTGGAAAATCTCCGTATTGGAGGTGAAAGAAAGCCCTACAATAAATTGGATTTGTTGATCTGACCTTGATGTAAGGTGGTTCAGATTTGTCCTTCGATTATTCCGATGCCCGCTTATGACACGCCGATACGACCAAAGCTAAAATTTGTTAAATGGTTCCGGTC